>NZ_JADYXD010000003.1:0-346575 GCF_015864475.1 Pseudoalteromonas sp. SWXJZ10B | reverse complement strand
ATGATTGGCGTGTTGCTGTCGCTTTGTGCTGCAACATCAACAGTGAGTGTCGGCGGTGTATTATCAAAGTCATCTGAACTAATTGTACGGGTATTACCTGCGGCATCGGTCGCTGTTGCGATCACTGAGCCAACATCAAGTAAAGATACATCCAACCCGACTAATGACCAGTTGCCATCCGCATCCGTTGTAGTGGTATATGTTGCACCAATACCACCGTTAACAAGTTGCTCGGTAATAGTAATTTCACTGCCAATGGGCAAGTCAGACGTACCGCTTAGGGTAATTAATAAACCAAGTTCAAACGTTGGTGTAAAGGCAAGTGCTGGCGGGGTTACGTCTACTTCGCCACTGTCCGTGCCGGTGCCTGTGTTGCCTGCAGCATCAGTGATGCTGGCGCTGACGCTGTAGTCACCTTCAGCTAATGTACCTGTTGGTGTCGCACTCCAGTTACCATTAGCATCGGTTTGTACATCAATGCTTTGAGTGGTATTCGCTGCATCTGTAAACGTAACTGTGATAGTGCTATTAGGTGCATCACTGGTACCAGTCACTGTGGGTGTGGTGTCGTTGGTGAGTACTGGCGCATCCACACTCACACTTGGTGCTGTGGTATCAATGGTGCCATCGCTCGCAATATCGGTGCTGTTGCCTGCCGCATCGCTAATACTTGCTTCGATGCTGTATGGCCCTTCTGCCAGTGCAGTCGGTACTTCCACTGAGAAGTTGCCATCAGCATCCACAGTGGTGGTGAACGTTTGTGAGCTACCAAAATCATCCACTACGGTGAAGTTAATAACCGTGCCTTCAACCGCATCGCTTGTGCCGCTAAATGTCGGGGTGATGTCATTACTTGAACCAGGGCTGGTAAGTACAAGGGTCGGTGCAATTGTATCCACCTCTCCTGCGCCTGTGCCGTTGGCTTCGTTGCCAGCGGCATCGCTCACGCTTGCGCTTACGGTGAAGTTACCTTCTGCAAGGGCTGTCGTAACAGGGGCTGACCACGCGCCACTTCCGCCAACTGTCGCGGTAATGGTTTGCTGTGCACCGGCACTGTCTGTCACAATAATAGTGACTTCACTGCCTTGTGGCGCATCGCTTGTACCCGAGATGGTCGGTGTCGTGTCATTGCTAACACCATTGTCTACAATAACAAGGCTTGGTGCGGTTAAGTCAATCTCGCCTGTTTCGGTGGCGCTGCCGATATTACCTAGGCCATCGTCTACCTGTGCGGTAACAGTATATTCGCCTTCGGCTAAATCAGTTGGTGCATCGATGCTCCATACACCACCCGTTACCGTCGTATCAACAGTCGTAATATTCCCTGCACTGTCTTCAAACGTTAAACTAATCGTGGTGCCATCTGCCGCATCGCTTGTACCATTAATGGTTGGGGTGGTGTCGTTGGTATCAACCAATGCATTAATACTAATGCTTGGGGCCGTGGTGTTGAGTGTTGCGGTTTCACTTAATGTAGTGGTATTACCGGCGTTATCACTAACGCTAGCTTCAATGGTGAGCTCACCATCGCTCAGTGCATTCGGTACATCCGCTGACCAGCTGCCATCAGCTTGTACTGTTGCGGTGAACGTTTCTGTATTATCTGCATCCGTGACGTTAATCGTTATAACCGTGCCTACTGGCGCGTTCGATGTCCCGCTAATTGTTGGTGTGCTATTATTCGTGGCACCGACTGTGTCTAACGTCAATGTCGGCGCTAAGGTATCTAGGTTGCCTGTTTGTGTGGCGCCGCCGGTGTTGCCTGCATCATCGGTGATACTGGCTTGCACACTGTAGCTGCCCTCTGGTAATTCAGGGCTGATTGCTTGCCAGTTGCCGTTCGCATCGACTGTGGCTGTAATTGGTGTTTCATCGCCGTTACTGTCTGTGATAACAATATTCACAACGGTGCCTTCAGGCTCTGTTGAGGTACCACTAACAACAGGGGTGCTGTCGTTGCCTAAACCCAGTGCATCAACGGTGATAACCGGTGTAATGGTATCTACATTACCACTACTGTTGGCCGTGGTGTCGTTGCCTGCGGCATCGGTAATGCTGGCAACAACGCTAAAGTCACCTTGTGCAAGGGCACCTGGAATTTCAATATTCCAGTGGCCATCACTTTCAACGGTGGTGGTGAAGGTTTGCTCAGCGCCTTGGCTGTCGGTGATGGTCAGTGTTACGGTGCCGCCAATTTCATTACTAGTGCCCTGCAGCTCAGGTGTTAAATCGCTGACATCGCCTACGTTTTGAATGGTGAGTATTGGCGCTTGTGTGTCTAACGTAATTGTATCTGTAACTGTTGTCGTATTTCCTGCTTCGTCAGATACACTCACTTCGATGGTGTTATCACCTTCATTTAAATCTGTTTGTGGAGTTACTTCCCAGTTACCATTTGCATCTACTGTGGTGCTAAGTGTTTGTTCAACTCCATTTTCATCTGTAATAACAACCGTGATACTGGTACCAACGTCTGCATCACTAGTGCCTGAAATAGTAGGCGTTGAGTCGTTGGTTACAGCTTCAAAGTCAACGGTTAAGCTAGGTCCTGATGTGTCTATATTACCGGTAGCCGTAGTTGAAGCGCTATTTCCTGCAGCATCAGATACTTCAGCTTCTACAGAATAATCGCCCGAGGCCAACTCTTGAGAAAGTTCAACACTCCAATTACCATCGGCATCCGTTGTTGTGCTAAATGTACGAACAACCCCTTGAGAATCAGTAACCGTTAAATTTATAACTGTGCCTGAAGCTACGTCTGTTGTGCTACCTGAAATAATTGGAGTAGTGTCATTACTAGTTTCTAGTTCATTAACTTGTATTGTTGGAGGCGTAATATCAATTACAGCATCAAGCTCTGCATTAGCCGTTCCACCACCTATGTCTGTTACTGTTGCAATAATTAAAATGGTGCCCTCAGCTAAATTTGCAGGCGGAGTAACACTCCAAAGACCGTTTTCATCAACAACTGTGGTTAAAGTAATTACTGCACCCGCTGAGTCAGTGATCTGAACTTCCACTTGAGAGCCAACTTGTGCATTAAAAGTATCACCATTTATTTGAGGTGTTTGATCGTTAGTTTCGCCAATAATATCAATGGTAATGGTCAATGCGCTTGTATCAATTGTGCCTGAAGCACTTGCTGTGCCTTCATTACCAGCGCTATCACTAATACTTGCATCTACAGAGTAGCTTCCTTCAGCTAAAGCCGCGGATACTTCTGCAGTCCAACTTCCATCAGCAATTACTTGTGCTGTAATTGTTTGTAATTCACCGTTAGCATCGGTCACGGTTAAAGTTACGGTTGAACCAGCTGGCTCACCGCTAGCTGTGCCTGAAATAGTTGGTGTTGTATCACTCGTATCGCCTAGCGCATTAATAGTAACTATTGGCGCTGTGGTATCAACTTCTCCCGTTGTTGTGGCTGTGGTTTCATTACCCGCGGTATCAGTAACCGATACTTCAACAGTAAATTCGCCTTCACTTAATTCGTTCGGCACATCTACACTGAAGGTGCCATCGGCTTGTACTTCAGTAGTAATTATTTGTGGATTACCTGCTTCATCAGTCACGGTAATAGTAACAACCGTGCCTTCTGGCTCACCCGTCGCGGTGCCTGAAATAGTTGGTGTGGTGTCGTTAGTATCACCTACAGGGTCTATTATTACTGATGGTGCAGCCGTATCAACTTCTCCAGTCGTAGTTGCTGTGGTTTCATTACCTGAAGTGTCAGTAACGGATACCTCAACTGTAAATTCGCCTTCACTTAATTCGTTTGGTACATCAACACTGAAGGTGCCATCGGCTTGTACTTCAGTGGTAATGATTTGTGGGTTACCTGCTTCATCAGTAACTGTAATAGTAACAACCGTGCCCTCTGGCTCCCCCGTTGCGGTGCCTGAAATAGTTGGGGTGGTGTCGTTACTATCAGCCAGTGCATCTATCGTGATCACCGGTGCTAAAGTATCAACCTCGCCAGTCGTAGTTGCTGTGGTTTCATTGCCCGCAGTATCTGTAGCCGATACCTCAACAGTAAATTCACCTTCACTTAATTCGTTCGGCACATCAACACTAAAGGTGCCATCAGCGAGTACTTCTGTAGTGATAGTTTGTGGGTTACCGGCTTCATCAGTCACGGTAATAGTAACAACCGTGCCTTCTGGCTCACCTGTTACGGTGCCTGAAATAGTTGGGGTGGTGTCGTTACTATCAGCCAGTGCATCTATCGTAATCACCGGTGCTGAGGTATCAATAGTACCCGTTGTTACTTCTGTACTTTCGTTACCCGCAGTATCAGTGATTGATACGTCTACACTGTATTCGCCTTCGCTTAATTCATCTGATACATCAACAGTGAAAGTGCCGTCAGCGAGTACTTCTGTGGTGATGGTTTGTGGGTTACCTGCTTCATCAGTCACGGTAATAGTAACAACGGTGCCTTCTGGCTCGCCCGTTACAGTGCCAGAAATTGTCGGTGTTGTATCGTTACTATCAGCGAGTGCATCAATCGTAATAGTTGGTGCGGTATTATCGATAGTTCCTTGTGCTGAAGTTTCACTTTGGTTACCTGCTTCATCGCTAACGATGGCATTAACGCTAAAGTCACCTTCAACTAACTCATTAATAGCATCAGCTGTCCAGCTACCATCAGCTAGCGTTTGTGTTGTAATTGTTTGTGTATTACCACCAGCGTCCGTCAATGTTAACGTAACCGTTGTTCCAGCTGGCACATTTTGTACGGAACCTGAAATTGTTGGAGTAGTATCGGCGCTATCTGGGATTGCATTAATTGCTATAATTGGAGCTGATAAATCAATTGTTCCAGTACCGGTATCGCTTGCTTCATTACCTGCAGCGTCTGTTACTGTTGCCGTAATTGTAAAGTCGCCTTCAGCAACAGCTTGAGTTGCACCTACTTGCCAAGTTCCATCTTCTGACACAACCGCCGTCAATGTTTGAGACTCACCATTTGCATCAGTAACTAAAACACTAACAAGGCTACCCGGAGCTACATCACTCGTTGTTCCGCTAAATGTAGGTGTTGTATCGTTTGAATCAGCAAAGTCATTTATTGCAACTAAAGGAGGGGTGGTATCAACTGAGCCTAATTGTGAATCTTGAGCTGCGTTACCCGCATTATCAGATACATTAGCAGTTACGGTAAAATCCCCCTCGCTTAAAGCAGTTGGAACCTCAATACTCCAAGTACCATCCGCACTTATAGTAGTAACTAACTGTTGCTCAGCCCCTAGACTATCGGTAACAATTAAAGTTACTTCACTGCCCGATGCTAATCCTTGGGTAGAGCCTGTAAGAGTAGGTGTTGTATCGTTTGTATCTGCAATATTGTTAATAGTGACACTTGGTGCGGTTAAATCAACCGTACCTGTAACAGTTGCAGTACTGCTATTGCCTGCAGTGTCGCTAACACTTGCTGTTACTGTGAAATCACCTTCACTGAGATCTGCAATAATATCCGCTGTATATGTACCATCGGCATTTGTAAGTGTTGTGAGTGTTTGTTCATTGCCTTCACTGTCAGTTATTACTAATGTAACTTCGGTCCCTGCAGGTACATCAATTACGTTACCACTTACTGATGGGGTTACATCATTCGTATCCTCAATAGGATTAATCGTGATTGCAGGATCGGTTAAATCAATCTCTCCAGTTTCACTTGCAGAAGCTGTATTACCTGCAGCATCAGTCACTGTTGCAATTACACTAAACTCACCTTCAACCAATTCATTACTTGCCTCAACAGACCAACTTCCGTCAGCACCTGTAACTACTTGCACGGTTTCTGCTACGCCATCGCTTCCTGTAAATGTAACGGTTACTAACGCACCAGGTTCTACGTCTTGGGTAGAGCCGCTAATTGTTGGTGTTGTATCGTTAGTATCAATAATAAAATTAATGCTTACAGTTAAATCAACATTACCTACTGCACTTGCTTGCGCTTCATTGCCCGAGTCATCTATAACCGCTGCAACTACAGTAAAGTCGCCCTCAGGCAGAGGAGTTGTTACTTGTGCAGTCCACGAACCATCTGCTTGCGTCACTGCTAGTAATGTAAATGTACTGCCATCGCTTGCCGTAATAGTTAAAGTAATGGTAGTACCTGCAGGCACATTACCGGTGTTACCACTTAAAAATGGAGTGGTATCGTTAGTATTAGCAATTGCATCGATTTGAATTGAAATAGGAGCAAACGTTATTTCGCCGTTTGTTTGCGCAGTAGCCTCATTACCCGCAGCATCGGTTACTGACGCAGTTGCTGTAAACTCACCACCTGGCAAGATTTCATTAGCATCAACACTCCATGTACCATCTTCATTTAATAAAGTAGTTAAAGTTTGTACGCTACCGTTTATATCGGTTACTAATACTGTAATTACAGAGCCCGCTGGAGCGTCTTCTACCCTACCTACAAATGTTGGTGTAGTATCGTTAGTATCAGCAATTGCAGTAACGGTAATATCTGGATTTGTTAAATCAACAACACCTTGGTTATTTGCTTGGGCTTGATTACCTGCAGCATCGCTTACACTTGCATCAACCTCAAACTGCCCTTCAGCCAATGGCGTAGTTACGTCAATAGACCAATCACCATCAGCGTTAGTTTGGGTTAATAATGTTTGAGTTTGACCATTAAAATCGGTAATAACCACACTAATAATAGAGCCAGCAGGTACATCTTGCGCGTTACCTGTAATAGTTGGCGTGGTGTCTTGAGTGTCGTTAATATTATTAATTTGTACCGTAGGCGCCGTTAAATCAACTACTCCTGAATCACTTGCTAATGCTAAGTTTCCTACACTGTCGCTTACTTGTGCATCAACTGTAAAATCACCTTCAGGTAAAGGAGTCCCAACTTCTACACTCCAGCTTCCATCGGCTTGAGTAACCGCTGTTAATGTTTGTATTTGTCCTGCACTATCTGTAACAGTAATTGTTACTTGCGTGCCTTCAGGAACCCCATTTGTTGTTCCAAAAAGTGGTGGTGTTGCGTTATTTGTTTCATCAGTTACATTTACTGTGATTACCGGAGCAGTTAAATCTACATTCGCTAAAGCTTGATCTACAGCTTGATTTCCAGCGGCATCAATCACCACTGCGCTTACGTTAAACTCTCCTTCAGATAAAGGTGAGGTAGTAGTAATAACCCAATTTCCTAGTGCATCAACCTGAGTAACAATTGTTTGTACCGTACCTGCACTATCCGTTAACGTGACCGACACATTATCACCAGTGTTCAACCCAGATACAGTCCCTGTTATTGTCACTGTTTGCGAAGCAGAATCGGCAACAGGATCAATAGCAATAAGCGGAGGTGTTGTATCAATTTCTATAAAAATAGTGTCGTTTATAGGGGTGCCAACAGGATCTGTCGCCTCAACAACAACGGTCACAGGACCATCCGCAACTGGAGTTGGTAGGGTTATTTCAAAGGTACCATCAGGGCCAATCACAACACTAACTACTTGAGAATTTCCATCAACATCAGTTACCGTTACATTAACCGTTTCGCCAATTAAGTTTTCACTCGTACCGGTAATTGTTGGTTGTGATGAATTAGTAACGCCCAGCTCATTAAGTGAAATAGAAGCCGAAGTTGCGTCAGGCACAATACCATCAGAGGTATCTCTTAAATTAAAAGCTTCAGTAGCGCTTTGATCAAAAGAAGAATCAAAAGTAACACTACTAGGATCAACACTTTCAGAAATTCGGGTTAACTGTACAAACGAACTACCTCCATCTGCACCAGCTGCATTACCGCCACCAGCGGCTGTTGCCTCTAAATTATCTAAAATGTCCCCATCACCCTCTAATGCATCTAAAAAATCTGTTACATCTGAATTAGCCGCCGTTGATGAGTCTTGTTCTGTACCTAAATCTAAGCTTGCGATTGCTTCATCTAAACTTTCATCAAAAACAGTTGTTTCGCTAGAGTCTCTTGCTTCTTTAGCTAATAGGTCTGGTGTTATTTTTACCTTTTGATTTGCGGGTATAGATAAGGTTTCACCTTGCACATCTATTTGTAACGACGACTTAATAGCAGTAACAACTAAATCACCTACGGTAATAATGTCACCAACGTTTAACGCTCTTATTGATCCATCATCCAACACAACACCCGCCGAACCCTGAATATCAATAACTACAAGTTGATTTGCTTCCATTTAGGTACCCTCAAACTTTTTAAAATAACAATCTAATAAATTAAAGGTAGAACAAAAAAAGCACATAGATACTGGACTCAAGTACAGGTTTAGAAGAAAAATTCAAAAATAAAAAATCAACAAAAAAGTGGTAGAAATTTTTTTTCATGCTACCCGAAAAGATTACTTGCAAAATTAGCACTCCTTTACTAAATATTTAAAAGAGTATTTTCGGTCTTAACAGGATCTAAGAGGAAGAAATGATTATAAAAAACACTTTTAAAAAGCATCAAGGGACTATGTTAATCGGATTAGCGATTACAGCCGTAACTTTATCAAACTACGTGCATGCAAACGAACAATCAGCAATGCCACTTACATACGTCTCAAGTAAAGCGATTGAAAACAATCCTGAAGTACAAGAAGCATGGCATGCTTTTAAATCTTCTATTTATGGAGTGGATGCTGCCCGTTCAGGTTATTTACCAAGTGTTGATGTATCAGCAAGTGCAGGATATGAAAGAAGAAATTACGGTATTGAAGAAGAATATAACCGTAATACAGCCGAATTAAGCGTTACTCAAATGCTTTATGACGGTTTTAGAACATCTAATACAGTTGACCGTTTTAAACGTATTCAACTTATTAGGTACTTTGAGCTTATTTCTCAAACAGAACAAACAGCACTTGAAGCCTCGATTGCACTACTTGACGTACAAAAATTCAAAGAGTTAGTACAACTTGCAGAAGCTAATTTACAAGAGCACGAGTCTGTATACCAACAAATAGAGCAAAGCGTAAGCGCCGGTGTAGCGCGCGCAGCAGACCTAGAACAAATTAGTGGCCGTTTATCTCTAGCGCAATCTAATGTATTAACGGAGTACTCAAATTTACATGATGTAAGCGCTCGCTACCTAAGAGTTGTAGGTGAGCTACCTATGAACGATATAAAGCAAGCTGACCTTGATGAAAACAATATACCAATTTCGGTTAACCAAGCGCTAGACGTCGCCTACAAAAACAGCCCTTCATTTTATGCCTCTTTGTATAATATTGAAGCGCAAAAGGCGAACGCCAAAGCACAAAAAGCGGCCTTTCATCCTAACGTAGATTTATCTGCCCGCTACGGTAGCCAAGATAGAGATGAGCTTGGTCAAAATGAAACCAGAACAGAAGCGCGAGTCGGCATAGATATTAGTTATAACTTGTATAACGGTGGTCTTGATAGCGCTAATTTAGAACAAGCTTATCAAGATATAAACATTGCAAAATATCAACGAGATCAAGCCTGTATTGATATTCGTCAAAGTCTGCAAATTGCCTACTACAACGTCACTATACTAGAGCAAAAGTTGCCAGCGCTTAATCAACACCGCGAATCATCAACTAAAGTTAAAATTGCATATAAAGATCAATTTGATATAGGCCAACGAACTCTACTAGACGTACTTGATGCCGAAAACGAATCGTTCCAATCAACACGTTCATACATAGTTGCGCTATACGACCGCCAATCGGCTATTTTAACTATGCTAAAAGAAATGGGGAAATTATTGCCAGCACTTGACGTAATGTCAGGTAAATACCCTACATTAAAAGAGCTAACTGACGATCCTATTGTGCATAACGCACAAAATATTTGTCCGAGTTACGATGTAGCAACCACCTTTAGCCGCAAGGCATTTCTACAAAAAAAAGCGAAGCAAGATAATGCCTACATGAGTGTAACCGCTATGCCAAGGTACTTAGATATACCGTTGGAAACCGACACTACACAAAGTAGCTTTTTAGATGATGATGGTGACGGCGTACCAAACGAGCAAGACACTTGTCCGAGTACGCCGCTGTCAACTAATGTTGATTTATCTGGCTGTACAATTTATAGCGCATCAACCTCGAATATAGAGATTGGTATCCCTTTTTCTGCTGACTCAAGCGATGTAAGGTCTCAATATATTCAAGAAATTAGTCGGCTTGCAGATTTTTTAAAAGAAAACCCAAATAAGCAGGTTGAAATACAAGGTCATGCTTCTCTAGATGGAGATCGAACATATAACCGCAAACTATCTGAAAAACGTGCGTTTGCCGTTGCTGAAATTCTAATTAAACAATTCGATATAAAACCAAAACGTGTTAAATCGTTCGGGTACGGTATTGATCAACCTCGAGTAAACGAAATATCAGTAAGAGCAAATGCTGCGAATCGACGTATCGAAGCTGTAATTACTGATAGCTAAGTCAATTAACGTTATGTAAATAACTAGGGTCTGTTGATCTTTGCGGATTAAAATTTGTTCAAACTAGGGGCTGTTTAATCGCGGCGCGAGATTTGTAACCTAGTGGGCTAAGTAAAAACCGAGCAACAAAGAGTAAATAGCCCCTAGGAAGAACCCTTTGGGCAGCGCCTGTTTGGCATTAATGCTACGTTATCACCCATTTATGGGGAATAACCACACTGCATAGGCTCTGCCTTGCCTAAATACCAAACAGACTGCTGCAAATTCAACCTGAAAGATCAACAGACCCTAAACTCGGCTTGAAATATTTAAGCTAAATTTATTTCTCGAGTTTAGGTTTAGTAGTAACAACCGCATGCAGTTCTACATAACATTGGATGGTTTATGGAATTAAACGATGTACTTGATCACGGTGGCATACTCGTTGATTGCCTAGCAGTTTTATGTCGCCATCATGATAAAGAGTTTTCAAGAGAAGCACTATTAAATGGACTTCCTCTAACTGATGGAAATCTTACTCCATCAGGTTTTTCGCGCGCAGCTAAGCGCATTGGCTTTAAATCGAAAGTAGTTAATAAGCCACTACAAAAAATTAATACAGCACTGCTACCTGCCATCTTAATTTTAAAAGACAATCAAGCCTGTGTTATTAATTCTATTGATTACGATAAGCAGTTGGTGAGTGTAATTTACCCAGAGCTTACCGAATCAGTTATCGAACAAAGCATTGATGAATTAGCAGGCAACAGTGTTGGTTTAATTATTTATGCACAACCAGAATTTGCATTTGATGAGCGAACACCTGTACTTGAAAAACTATCAAAAGACGGATGGTTTTGGGGAGTAATTAAAGAGTGCCGCTCACTTTATAAAGACGTAATCATTTCAGCTATTGCGTTGGGCTTTTTGTCGGTTGCCATGCCTTTATTTGTAATGAATGTATATGACCGCGTAGTGCCCAACCATGCAACAGAAACCCTTTGGGTACTTGCCATTGGTATTTTGATAGCACTCACTGCTGACTTTGTTTTACGCTTAGTAAGAGGCTATTTTGTAGAGCTTGCTGCAAGCAGAATAGATGTAAAAGTATCGGCTGTAATTATGGAGCGGGTATTAGGTATGAAACTAAAAAACCGTCCATCATCAGCTGGCTCCTTTGCTAGCAATATTCAATCATTTGAAGCTGTACGTAACTTTTTTAGCTCCATAACGCTTGTCGCATTAGTCGACTTACCATTCGTAGTTTTATATTTAATTGTTATCGCCATTATTGGCGTACCTCTAAGTTTACCCATTATAGCGGGCGCACTTACATTATTAGCTTACGCTATAGCCGCACACCGCAAACTTGAAGCCCTTTCAGAGCAAACAATGAAAGCAAGCTCAATGCGAAATGCAGTATTAGTAGAAAGTTTAACCAGCATTGAAGATGTAAAAAGCTTTCACTCAGAGTGTAAAACACAATCTGTATGGGAAAAGTCGACCATTTACATTGCGCAAGTAAACGCACAAAGTCGACTCGTTTCTAGCTCTATATCAAATACAGCATCGTGGATACAGCAATGTGTAGGCGTGATAATAATGATAATAGGCGTACACCTCGTTATTGAAGGTGAGCTAACTCAAGGCGGATTAATTGCAGCCTACTTATTATCATCTCGTGCTATGGGCCCTATTGGGCAGTCAGCCGCTGTTTTAGCGCAATATCATCATGCCGCAATAGCAATGCAGTCACTAAATGAGATTATGGAAAAAGAGGTCGAGCGCCCACCTGGTAAGCATTGGTTAAGCCACCCTATTTTAAAGGGCGATATAGAATTTAAAGATGTATGTTTTAAATACTCTGACGAATCTCATAATGCACTCAACGGCGTTAGCTTTAAAATTAAAGCTGGTGAAAAAGTCGCAATTTTAGGACGTAATGGCTCAGGTAAAAGTACATTAGAAAAGCTTATCTTAGGGCTATATGAACCCTGTTCAGGAGCAATTTTGATGGACAATAACGATATACATCAAATTGACCCTGCAGAGCTTCGCCATAATATTGGTTATGTACCGCAAACCGTTGCCCTGTTTTATGGGACCTTAAAAGACAACCTTACGATAAGCGCTTGGCATGCCAAAGACGAGCAAATTATTGAAGCCTGTGAGCGAAGCCAATTATTTGATTTAATTAATTCGCACCCAGACGGATTTGATCTACAAGTAGGCGAGCAAGGCCGCCAATTATCAGGAGGGCAACGCCAAGCTGTAGGTATGGCAAGAGCCATAATTAACGACCCACCAATACTATTACTAGATGAGCCAACTTCATCGCTAGATCACAATAGTGAAAGTAAAATTATTAACAATTTAAAAAATTATTCTAAAGATAAAACCCTAATTGTAGTGACTCATCGCTCATCATTACTCGAGCTTGTTGACCGTATTATAGTTTTAGATAACGGAAAAGTAGTTGCTGATGGACCAAAACAAAAAGTAATTGCGGCGTTAAATAATAAAACCGTGGAGCAAGCCTCATGAGTGATAACAAAAAACCACTTGAACAACGCTCTTTTGAATCTGTTAGCAAAGCAATAGAAGCAAGAAAACAAGGTAAGCCATCCGTATTTAATAAACTATTTAAAGGATGGATTTCACCGCCAAATACTCAAGACTGGGTAGTAGATGCACAGTGGGAAAAAATGCAGCAGGAACCAGCAAGCGCTAGGTTACTACTTTATCTAATTTGTTTAACGTTTATATGCCTTATTGTGTGGTCTGGCTTTGCTAATTTGGATGAAGTTGCTCGTGGCGAGGGCCGTGTTATTCCCTCTAATAAATTACAGCTTATTCAATCTTATGACGGCGGTATGGTCGAAAAAATAAATGTCCGAGAAGGCCAAATAGTAAACGAGGGGGATGTACTCATTAAAATAGACCCTACCCGCTTTATTTCTAGCTTTAGAGAAAATCAATCCAAGGTTGAATCGTTAAGTGCAAAAGTTGCGAGGCTCAGAGCGCTCACTCAAAAAAAGGAGCTCGTATTTAACGAAGATGTTATAAAAAATGCACCTCAGGTGGTTCAACACGAACGCTCTCTTTATTTGAGTAACAGCCAAGAGTTGGAGCAACAGGTAAGTATACACAAACGCCAACTAGAGCAGCGACACCAAGATTATATTGAAGCAAAAGCGGCACTTCAGCAGCATACCAGCGCGCTACGCTTAACAAACAGGGAGCTTAAAGTGACCCGCCCATTGTTACGCACCGGTGCTATTTCGGATATAGATATTATTCGTTTAGAGCGTCAAATAGTTGATTTAAACGGCGAGATAAACAGAACCAAAGCAGTTATAAATAGGAGTCTTTCGGCCATTAACGAAGCTAAAAATAAGGTAACCGAAGTTGAGCTCGTTATGATCAACCGCTGGAACAATGAACTCTCCGAAGCGCTACTGCGACTGGACTCAATTAAAGAAACTGAATCTGGCTTGGCCGATAAAGTAACTCAAACTGAAATACGCTCTCCTGTTAAAGGCACTGTACAGCGGTTATTAGTTAATACTGTTGGCGGTATTTTACAGCCAGGTAGTGATGTTATGGAAATTGTCCCGCTTGACGATCAACTTGTAGTAGAGGCAAAAATCCCGCCTAAAGACATTGCATTTTTACGCCCTGGGCAATCTGCAATGATAAAATTTAGTGCCTACGACTTTGCCGTATATGGTGGCCTTGAAGCCGAAGTATTACATATAAGTGCCGATACAATTACAGATGACCGCGAGAATACCTTTTATTTGGTGCAGCTAAAAACCACCAAAAATAATTTTTCAAAAGAGCTGACTATTATTCCAGGAATGACCACTCAAGTGGATATTATTACCGGTAAAAAAACCGTACTTGAGTATATTTTAAAACCGGTTCTTAGAGCTACATCGCAAGCAATGACAGAGCGTTAAAACATTTTATAAATGGAGAAGTAATGCGCCAAAGTATTTTTATTACACAGCCTGAATTTGAATCGAAACACTGGCATACAGCGTTTCCTAGTTGTTTGATATTCACAAAAGAACCACACAGAGTCACGGCATCAAGTATTATTTGGGTTTTAGCCGGCACACCTAATTGGCTTGAGCTTGTTAAAAAGTATTCTCAGCAACGTTTACTGGTTATAGTTATGACTAACGAACTAGAAATAAATCAACTAAGAAGTGCGCTTGAAGCAGGAGCTAGGGGGTACGTAGAAGCACTCGCTACTAAAGTAATTATTGAACAAGTACTTGAGACAATTTGTACTGGCGGAATATGGTTACCAGGACAATTACTATCTAACTTAGTAGGAGCTTTATCAAATACACCGTTTAAATATGCGAGCACATGCGAGCTTGATGTACTCACAAAGCGAGAACGTCAAGTAGTTGATATTGTTGTAACAGGTGCAACTAATAAGCAAGCTGCAGAATCTTTAAATATTACAGAACGCACAATTAAAGAGCATATGAGCTCTATATTTAATAAGCTAAAAGTTCGCGACCGTATTCAATTAATGTTAGTTGTAAAAGGGCATTAACCGCACCGTTAATGCCTATTACTTACTCTTTAATAACCCCATCAAAACCTAAGTTAATAAGCGTATCTATATCATCTTGGCTTGTTACACCTTGAGCCACCACTTTAATGCCAATAGAATGCGCTAACGTGCACACTCCTCGCAGAAATGTTTGGTTATCTTGGCTGTAACTAATATTGTGTCCGTAAACACTATCAACCTTAATCATTTCAAGACCAAATTCCTGAATTTTATTAATTTTAGTAAATTCAGGGCCCACACGTTTTAATGCTACCTTAGCGCCCATACATCGAGCCTGCTCACAAAAATCTTTAAATATCTCAATTTCGCTAACGGCAATACTTTCACGAATATCAAAACAAATTTTAGAGGCTAAATCAGGAAACGCCGAAAGGTACGTAAGAATCGAAGCAAGTGCAGCATCATCAAGTAACGTTTGAGCAGATAATTCAACCGAAATCAGTTCACTTGGTGGCTCAATACTATAATGAGCCACCAACGCCTTAATTAAACCCCAATCTAAACGCGCTAATAACTTTAATCGGTTAGCCCACTGGTAGTAGTAACTAGCACGGTATACTTGCCCACCAAGCTTTAGGCTCAACCCTAATTGATTTTGCATTACCTGCCCTGTAAAGCTCGTTACTGGGTAAGTATTTATTTCTAAATTATTATTGTTGAGTGCCTCTTCTATGGCATTTTTCCAGCTAGTTGCATTATCAAACAGCTCACTTTCTTGCTTGATTTGAGCTACTTTTGCTTGTACATCAGATTGTTTACCCGATGATTTTAAAAGTTCATCCGCACGCTTTAATACATCAAATCGCGTATCGTCTTTTTGAATATAAGTACAGCTGTGAGGTATCGCTAGCTTAACGTTTTTATACTCTTCAACAAACGATTGATGCATCAATAAAATACGTTCACTGATTGCTTGAATATCATCAATATCACTAAATAAAACGGTAAAATCGCTGTGAGAAATACGTGCAATGTAATTTTCAGAAAAGTGTTCTTGATTGCTCTCTAAGAAGCTAACCAACATCTGTGAAAATCGACGTAGAAAATTAACCATTTCTACTCGTCCCACTTCCTCACTTACGCGATCGAGGTTAACAACCCTAAATAAAAACAAGGCACCATGGGCATGATCTTTCGATTTCTGTAAGTGAGCCTCAAGTGTTGCACCAAAGTATTCTCTATTTGCTAAACCAGTTAGCTCATCGTGTTGCGATTTAAATCTAAGCTCTTCTAAACGTTTATTATCTTCTTTAATAATACGACTAAAACGGGTAGATAACTGGTTCATTGATTGCACTAAACGTGCAAATTCAAATGTACGAGGGACGGTGGATTTAATAAAACGTTTTTCACCAAATGCATTAGCCTGATACACAACATCATCTAGCGGTTTTAATATCCTACTTAAAAAGTAAGCACTAACTATACAAGCAAAAAAAGCGACAATTAAAAAACTAAAAAATAGTTTAAGCGCACTTTCCCATAAGGCTTGCTCAGCATATTGACTATGGCTTTCTATAAACAAAGTACCAAATTGCTGCCAACCATTATTTACTTGCCCAACCCCTGGCTGTACATTTAATCCATACATTGCTCTAAACCACTGCGGAGCCGTCGCTTTAAGTTCATCGGTAAACGTGCGTTTAACAATCACCTCACCATTAGGGTTTTGTAGTTCTATTCGCTTATAGTGACCGGTATCAAATGTGGCCGATACTAATAATTCAAGCTCAACGGGGTCTTTGTCTAATTGGCTGATCATTAACGCGAGTGAACTGGCGTTATCTACATTTTTTAAGTACAGCTGGGTCGAAAAATAACTTTTAGCCGAATTAGTGCTAATTAAAACACTACTTATAAAGCCTACAAAAATAACAATTAATAATGCAATCCACAGCTCTTGCCTGAGTGTTATTTTTCGTTTTTTAAGATACTTAGATAAGGAAAATGATGCCATTACCACATAACTCCTTCTTTGGTTGTCTGCTCCAAAATTTTACGCCAGCGTGAAAGTCTTGCTGTTGGGCTGGCTACACTTTTGGTTGAATTATTAGCCCATAAACCTTGGCTGTTAAAGCTAAAAACAGGGCTTAAATCTACACGTTTTGCAGCAGGTAAAACCTTTGTTATTAAACTGTCTAAAATAAGTGGCTGAGCGTTTGGTGTAACAAAATAACCTAACACCATATGTGCTTGCGTTTTGTTAGTGCCCGCAATTTTTGCTTTTACATAAATAAGGCGTAACTTGTCGTCACTCACCCCTAGGGCTCTCAAGCTTATATACTTTGCTATTGCGTAATCTTCACAATCACCTAGGCCTCTGCCTAACGTTTCTAAAGGGGTTGCCCAATAATCGTTTTGTTTCCATAGCAAAATATCAGTTTGATAGCGTAAATTACGCGCAAAAAAATCATTAACAATAAGAATTTGTTGTTGCTCTGGTTTGTTTTGAGTTTGTACCAACATACTTTGCCAGTTACGTGCAACAGCCGCTCGCGCAGGTCCATATTTTTGACCCATCAGCTCAATAAAGGTATTAAATTGAATAGTTAGTCGGCTTGCAAGCACACCACTAGAGAGTACAAAAAACAGTAATAGGTAGCGCAAATTGGCTTTGCACCATATAAATAATTTAGGATTTAAATAAGTTGGCTTAAACGCCATTTACAGAGCCACTGTTAATATAAGTGGCAATAAAATACATCTGTTGAGCACTACGCAATCTGCTTAAAAATTAATCCTAACAACAGCATAGCACTCAATATAAGAGGATGAGATATTTTGAATAACTTTTTTAATGATTAGTAATAAGTTACTTTTTTAACTTCGCGAGGTTTTACTTCACCTATGTATAAATCGTGCACACGCTTCATATTAAGCTCAAGCTCGGTCACGTAAGTGTCATCTACTGCGTAAGTTTTAATTATTTGTGCACCTTTAATAAGCCCCTGCACTTTACTTTCTAAGTAATCGTCTTGAGCAATTGAACCTTCCACCGTTGTTCCGGCGGTAATTTTTTGCCCATATACTTGCTCAGTAAGCTCGCGGTAAGCCTCAAGCTTAGAAGCCTTAATTGCCATAAGTTGCTTTTGCGACGCGTTAGCGCCTTTTTGTAAGCTAATAGGTGCATATCCTATCGCTTTTAAAACAGGATAATTATTTGGCTCTACATATTTATATTCAACATGCTTATCAAAAACGCTGCTACAACCACCTAAGGTTAAACACCCAAGTGTAATAAGTAATGAAATTGCTCGCATAGCATCTAGCCCTAGTATTGTAATTAGCAGTACATATGCACGTTTAATGCCATTTATAGCATTACTAATAATTACCAAATAACATTGGTACAGTCCTTGCTCTACCTAGTTAATAGCTAACGTTTAATTGGAATAAAAGTATGAAGTCGTTTTTATCATTGGCATTTGCAGGGATAAGTGCAACGGTATTATTAACGCTCTCCCCTTTTACTAAAGCGCAGTGGTATGAATCAACAGGCCATGCGAACGTTCAAAATGGTGATACGAGTGCCGCTAAATCTGCTGCTATAAAAGATGCGATTACACAAGCGTTAGTGTTCTCTGGGGCACGGGTTAGCTCTGTGCAAACCTTGGTAGATGGCGTGTTAATGCAGGATCAACTCAAAATTAGCAGCCACGGCGAAATTCAAAAAATTGAACTGATCAGCGAAAATAAATACGACAATAAATTTGCTATTACATTACGACTCGATATTTTTTCTCAAACAGAGCAATGCCCACAAAATAGCTTTAATAAATTTGTGGCTGTTACACAAAGCCAACTAGTTCATCGTGAACACGCTAAAATGGGTCAAATATTTGACGTAAGTAAAGCGATTAGCAAAAACATTTTTACCTCACTGCAAAAATCAAAAATGAGCGCTGTCCCCGTTGCCTACTACAATAGTGCAATAAGTGTAGATAAGTACTTTTCGCAGCAGCACGACTATTCAAACGCTCAATTAGAAGAAATATCTTCACGCAGTAATGCTCAATATGTCCTGCTTAGCCAAATAACCAGCCTTTCGACCAGTGACAAACTTAATAACGATTACGCATTTTGGCAAGACGAGGCGTATGAGCGCAGTTACAACATTGAATTTGCACTATTTGATGGCACTACCTATGAGCAACTTTGGCAAAATAGTTACCATACTCAAGCAATTTGGCCATTTGAAAAAACAACCATAGTTGATGTCAATAGTGATAGATTTTGGCAATCGCCTTATGGGCAAAGCATAACCGATATCAAC
Source organism: Pseudoalteromonas sp. SWXJZ10B (assembly GCF_015864475.1). Classification (NCBI taxonomy): domain Bacteria; kingdom Pseudomonadati; phylum Pseudomonadota; class Gammaproteobacteria; order Alteromonadales; family Pseudoalteromonadaceae; genus Pseudoalteromonas; species Pseudoalteromonas sp. SWXJZ10B. The sequence continues at coordinate 327,330 of NZ_JADYXD010000003.1, read as the reverse complement.
CAATCGGTAAGTTATGATATTCAAGCCGCCATGGCGTGTTTGCCAACTCAAGGCAAAATAATGCACATGGAAAATAGCAAAATCGTTATTAACTTAGGTAAAGCCCATGGGTTAAAAAAAGGCCAAACGCTAAGTATTGCGCATCATAACTATTTAACCGATGCAGCAGGTAATGTTATGCCGCACACTATCACCACGCTTAATAAAATTCGCGTGGAGCAGCTTTACCAGCAAACCGCAGTAGCAGTTAGTGTTGACAATAAACCGCTACCTGGCGTGCAAATTAACGATGTAGTAGAAATAATCAGCCAAGATCTTTAAAGTTTTTTACTCAATTTAGCTTTTAAATTAGGGTGAGCCGATAACCACTCACCCAATTGTTCTACACCAGGTAAATGCGGATAATGCTTTCTGCATGCAAACACCACATTACGCTGCTGATTAGGGAATATAGGCAAGTAATCAATTCCTACACGGTCGGTACATGCCAGTTTGGGTACAAATGTAATACCGTCATCCATGGCCACTAACGCTAATAATGTTTCTAAACTATTACCTTTATACTGATTAGATACATCGACACCTGCAGAAAAACAAAACTTTTGGGCTTGATCTTTAAAGCAATGACCATCACTTAACATTAATAGGCTACAACCTTGCAAGTCACTAAGCGCTACTTTTTTATGCTTAGAAAGCGTGTTATCTAGCGAGACAGCAACTAAAAAATCTTCTTTATACAAATTAATTGTATGGTAGTTTTTAAGCTCTGGTACGTCGGCTAAAATAGCAAAGTCGAGTTCGCCGCTATCAAGTGCCTCTAAAATAGTGGCTGTTTGCATTTCGATAAATGAAAACTGGCTATTAATAAAAGCCGCTTTCATCGATGTTAATAACGCAGGCAGTAAATACGGTGCTATGGTAGGAATAATACCAATAGTTAATTTACCTTCTAGGGGCTCGTTAGAAGTAGCTGCAAGTTCTTTGAGTATTTGCGTTTGTTCTAAAATGATCTCTATTTGCGTTAATAAACGTTCACCTTTTGCTGTTAAGGTAACTTGCTTGGTTGAGCGATCAAACAAAGTAACGCCAAGCTCATTTTCGAGTTTTTTTACTTGACCACTTAATGTAGGCTGGCTAACAAAACATGCATCTGCAGCTTTGCGAAAATGCTTGTATTGCGCTATTGCTTTTACATATTCAAAATCTTTTAAGTTCATATTCAGCTCTACATGATAGGTTATACCTATTAGTTTAATACAAACAAACGATTGGAACTATATTTATTTATTCGCCATAATGGCTCCATCAAATCAAGAGGAACAAAAACTATGTTAAACAATATTGAAGGTCAAACAATCCCAAGTGTTACATTTGCTACTCGTCAAAACGACGAATGGAAATCAGTAACTACAGATGAAATTTTTAAAGGTAAAACGGTTGTAGTGTTTTCACTACCAGGCGCATTTACACCAACATGTTCATCAACTCACTTACCACGTTACAACGAATTAGCTGGCGTACTTAAGCAAAACGGCGTTGACGAAATTGTATGTTTATCAGTAAACGATACCTTTGTAATGAACGCATGGGCTGAGCATCAAGAAGCGCAAAACATTACTTTATTACCAGACGGCAACGGCGAATTTACTGACGGCATGGGCATGTTAGTAGATAAAAACGACCTAGGTTTTGGTAAGCGCAGCTGGAGATACTCTATGCTTGTTAAAGATGGCGTGATTGACAAAATGTTCATCGAACCAGATTTACCAGGTGACCCGTTTGAAGTATCTGACGCAGACACAATGCTTGATTACATCAACCCTAAGCAAGCTAAACCAGAACCAGTAAGCATCTTTACTAAACCTGGCTGTCCTTTCTGTAAAAAAGCAAAAGAGCTTCTTGCAGAAAAAGGCTTCGCATATGAAGAGATTGTTATGGGCTCAGGCGCATCACTAACAAGTCTAAAAGCTGTATCTGGTCGTGACACTGTTCCACAAATATTCATTGGTGGTAAACACATCGGTGGTTCAGACGACTTAGAAAAATACTTTGCTTAATTAATAAGTAAATACCTTACGTTAGTAGGTAAAAAATAGGGGCTTTTATGCCCCTATTTATTAGAGGAAAAAATACTATGAAAGAATTGCAAACCGATGTTGTTGTTATAGGCGCAGGTACTGCTGGTTTAAGTGCTTACCGTAACGCTAAACAGTTTACACAAAACGTATTAATGATCGAATCAGGCCCATACGGCACAACATGCGCACGTGTTGGTTGTATGCCAAGCAAGTTATTGATTGCAGCTGCTGAAGCCGCACACGCAATTGAAATGGCACCTGCATTTGGTGTGCATAGCTCAAAGCCAGTCATTGATGGCAAAGCAGTTATGGCACGCGTTAAAAGTGAACGAGATCGTTTTGCAGGATTCGTAGTAGAAGCCGTAGATGAATTACCTGATGGTGATAAAATTCGTGGCTACGCACAATTTTTAGACACAAACCGCGTACAAATAGACGACCACACAATTATTACAGCAAAACGCTTTGTAATTGCCACCGGTTCACGCCCTTCGTACCCTAGCGTATTTAATAACTTTGGCGACAAACTTATTATAAACGACGACGTATTTGATTGGGATGACCTACCAGAATCAGTCGCTGTATTTGGCCCAGGTGTAATAGGTCTTGAAATTGGCCAAGCACTTAGCCGACTAGGCGTAAATGTAAAGCTATTTGGTGTAGGCGGCGCAATTGGCCCACTTACAGACCCAGTAGTAAAAGACTATGCAAACACTGTTTTTGCTGAAGAATTTTTTGTAGATACCGACTCAAACGTATCTGACATGATGCAAGTTGGCGACAAAGCACAGCTAACTTATACCGACAAACAAGGTGAAAAACACACCGAACAGTTTGACTACGTACTTGCAGCCACAGGCCGAGTACCTAACGTAGATAAACTCGGCCTTGAAAACACCGGCATTGAGCTTGATGAACGCGGCGTACCGCATGCCGACACGCACACAATGCAATGTGGTGAATCGAATATATTCATAGCAGGTGATGCAAGTAACATGCTCCCACTGCTACACGAAGCATCTGACCAAGGTGCTATTGCAGGTCAAAATGCTGGGCGCTTCCCAGATGTACGTATAGGTCTGCGCAGAGCAAAAATTGCAGCTGTATTTAGCGACCCACAAATAGCAATGGTAGGCGAAAGCTACAAGCAAATTACTGACCGTTTAGGCCCATGTGGTTGTTTTGAAGTAGGCGAAGTCAGCTTTGAAAATCAAGGCCGAAGCCGAGTAATGCTAAAAAATAAAGGTCATATGCGTGTATATGCAGAGCAAGGTACAGGCTTATTTTTAGGTGCTGAGTTTATTGGCCCACAAGCCGAACATATTGCTCACTTACTAGCATGGGCTGTACAAAACAAAATGACCGTACCAGAAATGCTTGATATGCCATTTTATCACCCAGTAATTGAAGAAGGATTACGCACCGCCCTTCGCGACTTAAACGCCAAACTTAAATTTGGCCCAGACATTGTAAATTCATGTATGGAATGTGGCCCAGGCGCATAACCTATTTACCACACATACAAACTTGCTAAGCAAAAGCCAAAACTAACGTTTTGGCTTTTTTTTATAATTTTTTTAAGCTGATCTCTCAAAAAAAATTTTAGCTGTTACACTTAATTGATAATTCAATTAAAAAGATGGAATAGCTATGCCCAATAATAAATTTAGACTAGTCACTCGCAGCGATTTTGATGGCTTAGTGTGTGCCGTATTGCTTAAAGACTTAGACCTAATTGACGATATTTTATTTGTTCATCCAAAAGACATGCAAGACGGCAAAATAGACATTACCGAAAACGACATTACCACCAACCTCCCCTACGTTGCAGGCTGTCATATAGCATTTGATCATCACCTTAGCGAAACCGTTCGTAACTCAAGCGACATAAAAAATCATATCATTGATCCAGAAGCCCCATCAGCAGCTCGCGTAGTTTATGACTATTATGGCGGCGCTGAAAAACTTCCAAATATTTCTGTTGAAATGATGGACGCGGTAGATAAAGGCGATGCTGCTCAGTTTTCAAAAGACGAAATATTAAACCCAACAGATTGGGTATTAATGAACTTTATTATGGATGCGCGAACTGGACTTGGCCGTTTTCGCGAGTTTAAAATTTCAAATTACCAATTAATGATGAAACTGATTGATGCGTGTAAAGATCAGAGCATCGAAAAAATTCTACAAATGGAAGACGTAGCCGAGCGTGTTGCTTTATATAACGAGCATAACGAAAAAGCTAAAGAGCAAATTTCTCAATGCGCTACCGTTCATAAAAACTTAGTGGTTCTTGATTTAACCCAAGAAGAAACAATTTACGCCACAAACCGATTTGTTATTTATGCAATGTACCCCGACTGCAATATTTCGATTCATAAAATGTGGGGCCTTAAAAAGCAAAACGTAGTGTATGCCGTTGGTAAATCTATCACTAACCGCAGTTCGAACACCAATGTTGGCGAGCTGTGCTTAAAATATAATGGTGGTGGCCACTTAAATGCCGGTACTTGCCAAGTAGAAACAAGTAAGGCCGAAGCGGTACTGAGTGAGTTAATCAATACAATTACGAGTGATGGTTAATATTAACTTACAATAACCAGAGTAGTAGCTCTGGTTATTTTATTTTTTGCAGGGTGAGTTTTAATCACTCTCTTTTTCATATAAATTTCTGTAATCATAAAAGAAATAATGACCTCATGTTAGATACTAAAAACTTCGAAAAAACACTTTATCAAGATACCAAAAAAGCATTTAAAGACATCATTCAAAAATATGGTAACGATCTTTATGTAATGGGTTATTACCACACAGGTAGCTACTCATTACTGCCAATGTTTAATACTTTATCAGATTTAAAAGAAGTATTTGAAACAGAGTACAACAACGATGTAAGTAGCTTTTACATGGCTAAATGGAACCCTGAGGACTACCCGACGCTTGAATATTATTCAGAATACTTTGATGAAACAACGCTAGAATGCCAAAAACTAGAAAACAGCATTGATTTGTTTCAATCAGATATAGAGGCGATGGATAATTGGCACCAATGGCTTACAGCAATGGAAAAAGTACTTATGCAATTAGATGCAGAAGGATTATTTTCAAATGGTATTGAACGCGAAAAAATCACTTTAGCCATACTCGCCTATGATGAAGAAGAAAGCATTCAATTTAAAAGAATCAAACGACTTAATCCACCAGCCGTTCTAACGCAAATTCAAGCTGACTTTGAAGCAATGATTACAGAGCGTGAAAAATGTGAGCAAGAAGTGTTAAACGCCTTCAATTAAAAAGTGCAACACTACTACATATACGCTATACACAAAGTATAAGGGAGGGAGGTTAAAATATAACTCATTGATTTAATTGGTAGCCCCTGCAAGAATCGAACTTGCAACTGCCCCTTAGGAGGGGGCCGTTATATCCATTTAACTAAGAGGCCACAAACAAGCTGTGTGCTTAGAGGTGTGAATTATAACGGCATCTGGTTTTTTATATCAAGTGACAACTGAACTTAATTGCTTGATAAGTATATATCTTCTTTATTTAGTACATAAATTGGGATTAGTTTTCGACTACTCGCGACGATTTTTTTTGTATGCGCGTTAATTACACGTGTATTTACAACAACAGCATCACTGCGATAAATTAATGTACCCGCTAATACATGGCTCGCCATTTGATCTTCACTAAGCTTTTCAATATCGCGCGAAAAAGCAAAATCACCACGACTATTTACATCTATTGTTTGAGTGGTTTTAAAATCAACCACGCCATAACCAAACTTTTGTAACTGATGAATTAACGTTTCAGAAATTTGATTACCTAATTGATTACTTTTAGTAAGCGATGAATCAAGATCGACCAAGGTAGTAACGGCAATATTAATATTGGCGTCGGTATCACTTTCAAACTCAAGCGTATCAACCAAATCAAGTGCCATTTGCTCTACATAGTTAGCAAGTGTTTTATGGTGCTGAAGTGGTGTAAATTGATTGCCGTTAGCATCATCTTGAGTTGATTTTTGCTCGGCTGTTTTAAGCATGCTTGCTAAGTCATAATTTACTTGTGTGGTTGAAGATGCATTCATTTCAGCACTTTCATTATTTTGAGTAAAGGCACAACCAGTTAAATTAGCTAAAGCAAAAAAAACGATAAAGCGGTTAAATAATTTACTATACATAATTATCTCACTTGCTTGCTTGTTTTAACATTATGCCATCAGTGCGATAGCTACTATTAAGCGCATCAACAACTGACTGTGGAATAAACCCTTGTGCAGAACCGACTACGGCCTTACTTTCTAGCCCAACAATACGTGCATTAACAAGTACACCACCTTGATGGTTTACAAGCGTACCGGCTAGTACATACTTAAAGTTTTGATCTTGATTTAGCTCTAAATAGTCGCGACTAAATACAAAGTCGCCTGTTGGGGTAACACGCATATAATCAGTTGTTTTAAAGTCAATAACGGGTACACCAAAGCTGTGTAATTCATGCATGAAGCTTTCTGCAATTTGGTTTCCTAGTAAGCTACCATCGTTGTAGTCTTCATCTAAAAAAATAAAACTCGAAACAGCTAACGGTGTTTGTTCACTTACGTACTGTAAGTTTTCAACCATGTCTTGCATTATGCCGCGCACATAATGGTTAATATTTTTGCGCATTGGCGGTGTTGCTTTTGTGTAGTTATCTTGTGGAGCCATTCCTGACTGAAATAAGTTATCGTCAGAAACAGGTGCTGCAACGTCGCGTTGGTTACTCACCAGTTGGTTGCTTTGCTCACTTTGTGGTGTTGCGGTGTCTGTATTCATTGTGCCTAGTATTTGAGAGCAACCAAAGCCCAGTGGTAAGCATAATGTAATTAATAGGTTTTTCATTTTGTGCTCCAAATTAGTATTCGCTTCGGTATAAAAGTCCGTCACGCTGCTGAATTTTCTCATTGCCCCACATTACATTAATTGGGATCTCGGTACTTCCCGCAGAGAGCACCTGTTTATTTTCTATATTCACAAGCCGTGCATTAACTATGTATGCATGCTGCTGGCGAGTCACTGTTCCTGTGATAACTAAGTCAATATTTTGGCGATTACGTAATTTACTTAAATCGCGACTTAAAATACTGTCTGAGTTTTCTGATAAAGAGAGGTTATTCCCAAGTCTGTACTCAACGGTGTGATAACCTAGTTGAGTAAATTGTGTAAGCAGACTTTCTTGGATCTGCTGACTTAAGCCTGAGGCCTGCCCTGTCACTAATTTTGTATCTAGTGCATCTGCATAAAAGAAGCTACTAACGCCAACACGTGCATTAGCATTTAATGCTCCGTTTAGGTGGTTAAGTTGCGACGTTAAATTAACTACATAGTCATTAACCGTAAAAGGAGCCATGGCTGCTTTAGGTGCATCTGTAGGCACACTTGGTTCTGGCGGCGGCACCAAGTTACAAGCAGCTAAATTTAAAAATAATAAAGGCAGTAAAAGGCGCATAATTGCCATCCTCTTCAAAACATACTGAGGATAAAGCAATTTGTATGCCGACTTAGCTATTGTGCGATAAAGGGCTGATCTACGTAATAACTAACTAAACAATTTATATTTTGGCTCTTTAATTTTTGACAGTCACCCATAGCGTTTTTTTTGTCTATGTATGCGCCTAGCTTTAAACGGTTATACATAACTCCTTTTACATTTATTGTTTCAACATTCATCACAAAGTTATCGCCTAGTAAGCTAGGAAGCTTTTTTTGTAGTTGCCTAAAAGCTAAAGAGAGTTGTTCTTTTTGCGTTGTTGAAAGCACTTGTAAAGCAAATTTAGGATCAACTGGTTTTTTTAATTGTAAATTGGAGCGATTAATTTTGTTGGTATGAACGATTTCTGCTTTTATTACTGGTGCGTTTTTCTGCTCATTTTCTTTTGCAATTGTATTGAGTTGCGATATTAGTAAGCTTAAGTCTTCTTCAATAAGTAATAAACGCGCAAGTTCTGGCTTCATATTTTGCCACTGCTGGGAGCTCATTTTTAGAGTTTCAAGTTCTTGCTTTGTTATTTTTACGTAGCTTTTTTCGTCAGTTACGTTGGTCTGAGTAGCACCACCATCAATTGCTTTATTATTCGCACAACCATAACTTAGCAACATTGCACTGATTAAAAATATACATTGAACTCTTTTCATCCTAATTCCTTTAATGGAGTATTTTATGTGTTTCAACAACACACTTTAATCCTTGCGCTTTTACTGAGTCGCATACAGAAATAAGCTCTGGCGAACTGTTTGTTGCGTACGCTAAGGCTAAAATAAATTTATTTTTAGCTTTATCATGCATATAAAAAGCTTCTTGCTGCTCTATTCGTGGTGCTATTAAACGGTAATAAATTTTTAAGATATTTAACGAACTAAAACTTCCTGCATTGGCAATGCTTCCAGTTGTTGCACTGAGCGCCTTTAATGTTAAATCAACGCCCATTACTCCATCTCCTTGAGGCGATAAATTAACTGTTATATTTTGAGTGTTTTTTAGCTGCTTGCGTTGTTTATATTCATCATCAATTACTGCTTTATACTGCCCCGGTTTAAGGTCTGTAAATAAGTAATAGCCATCATATGCTGCTTGAGTTTGTGCAACTTGATCCCCTTTCTCATTCAACAGCGCTATATTTGCAAAGGGTTGGATCTGTGTTGTATCACCTTTTTGTTGATAAACAACTCCCTCTACTTCACTGGCATTATTTAATGCGAAGTCCATATACTCTACAAAACCAGCCCTTGGTGTAATAGAAAAACCCTCATTAGCTGGTATTAAAAACGGATCTTCAAAACTATTTCTATCCAGTATTATATCTGTTGTACGATTTGCTGGCATTGAAGTTAATAGCGCAACGCCGTGTTCGTCTGTAATTGCTTGACGATAATTGTGAACGCCTTTTACTTTTACGCCGGCAACGCCGTGCTCATCATCATCCATAATACCGTTATTATTTTGATCTAAAAATACGCGTAACATTAAGCTACCCGTGTTAGTTAAGGTGCGCTTAGAGACAAAATATGTATTATGTTCAACATCAAAACCTAAGCTAAAACGGCTATAAATGCCGAGCCGCCAATCATCGTTACTGTTGTAGTTTAAGTTACTCGTTAAACTAAACTTGTCGCTTTGCCAATTGAGCCCTAATTCGGCCGATTGAATATTATTACGAAGTGAATCAGTTAAAGTAAGTTCCGCTTGTAAATCTCGGCCCAAGTTGCGGCTAAACTCAGCCTCGTAACTAACAAGCTCACTTACTGGCGATATACTATAATCTATACCAAACCTTGTGTAGGTTCTCCCAAAGCGCTTTTGAAAACGTGTTGTTCCAAAAGTACTCTTAGAGCTATCGTCTTGTTGCCACAGCAATTGGTTACTTAGTGCAAATCCTGAGTATGAGTAGTTGAACTGGTTGCGTACTTGTTTAAAGCGCCCTCTAGTATCACTATCGTCATATAGGATGTTATTTTGATAAGAAAGGCGTCCATAGGTATTATTCATTAGCCCACCAGCTAAATTTATTTGGTAGCTGTTAAAATCTTGCTGCTGTTCGTCGGTACGATTTGTAGCGCTAAAAAGTAGTGATTGTTCGGCAATTTGAGTTCGGGCTGTAAATTCAAATTCTTGTTCATTGTTATTATTTTTTTCAACATTCGCATTTAATAATAATCGGTCAAATAAGCTTATGTTGGTACCAAATGCATACTTAAGTAAATCGTCATCTGTGTTTTTTTGACCTGATGTAGCAGTGTATACAGATATATTATCTGTAAGCCCTTGCTCATATCTACCCGCAATTTGCCAACCCTGCCCCTGCGAGCTTGAAACATTGTTATTTAGTAATTGCTTGCCTTGTTCAGTAACCGACAATTCATAGTTACCTTGTCCCTGCTTAAGTTGATTTCCGTCCACAAAGTAATAATCACTTTTACGCTCAACTTGACCTTGAGGCCCATAAAAAATAAGCTCAAAATTATTAGCTCCGAATAATAGGTTTATATTATCAAAAATATAACGCCCATCTGCGAGGCTAAGCTGCTGGTCTATTAATATTTCATTACGATACAGCTCTACATCCCAACCTGGCTGTATAGCACCGCTTAAGTTAATTTGATTATTGACTATTTTTCTATTGGTTACATTATTAGAAACTTTAACACCTCGGGCATACTGACTACTGTAGCTATTACCAACTTGCGTGGCGATAACATCACCAAAAGATATTTCAGTAGGCATAAAGCTGTTTTTTATTTCTTTGTCTAAGTTTTGCTTTGTAAACGTTAACCTAGAGTTGGTAAGTAAGTCAGTACTTCGTCCCGACAAAAAATACTCTGCAGATAAATACGCAAAGTCTTGAGTGCCTAAAAGTGAATAGTTCGTAGAATGTCTATCATCGCTCGCGGTAAAATTTAGTTGTAAGTCGGCAACCGGAGAAGATAGCGCTTTATATGGGCTAGCTTTCCATGGCAGCGTAGGTGGCGATCTTTTGTTAGGTGATTTAAGGTTGCGCGACTGTCTGTATCTTTGTTGTTCAACCGGTAAGGGGCTATCTGAGCTTATAAGTAATTCTAAATCTGGGTAATCAATATTAAACTCTAGATTTAAAGCATTATGTAAACTTTGAATATCTACATAAATATCATCTTCAATGGTAATTTGATTTTTTGCTAATAAGTAGCTCTGTGTAGGACTAGTAAATACAGCGGGTGTAACCGCTGCATTTAGAAAAAGAGGTTGTTGATTTGCTCCAACACCTTGAGCAATTCGATTGCTAGCATCAACATTCATTGCAAATTGTAGAATATCAAATAAGTCGCTTAAACTAACTTGTACACTTTGCTCGCTTTTAATTGCTGCAACTTCACCTAAGTAGTATGAGTTTAAATAAAGCGAAAGTATTAATAACTCGCCTGTGGCGATTCGCTGTTGCTGATTTTCTTTGTTTTTATAATCAATTACTTCAACGGGCTTAGTTAGCTTTAGTTCAATTGCGCGTAGTGTTGTTAAAGCATCCCCTACGGAAGAATTAGGATTAGCGATTACACTATTACTAAGCAAACTACTTATGCTTAGTAATAGTGCATACAATAAATTATTTAGCGTCATTCACTGTTAAAACATTAAGTGATTGTGAAGTTAAAGGCAGAGTGTATTGTGCAAATGTAAGGTCTTTATATTCTTGACTGCCTTCATATTTAAAAATGACTTTTCCTGCTTTATCTAAATTTTTGTCACTAAATAAACTAAGGGTTACAAACGCATTATCCACTTCTGGATAAATACTTAAATTACCAATTTCTGCAATTTTAACTTGCTCGTTATTACTATCAACAAAGTAAGCACTTAATTTACCGTAGCTACTAAACTTACCTTCTCGTTTTATATTCAATAAAAACTGAGGACGTTGATTGCTTTCATTTAGCACTAGCTTAGCTTGTTCTATGGCAACTACTGGCTGTTTAATGTCTTTACGTAACAAAATAGGTATACTGTAGCTCATAATCATATTAACTTTTATTGAGCTTGTTTTATTAGTATTTTCACCAGGCAATGCTTGAAATAGAAGATGAGAGCGGTACTCACCAGAAGCTAGGCCTTTAGGTTTACGTATTGCTATTTTTACTGTTTGTTTTTCACCTGGTGCTAAACGCATTTGTTTTGGTGACAAACGTGCCATTGAACTTAAACTTTCGCTTGTAGCCTCTGCCAACTGTATGTAGCCACCGCTAGGTTGCGCTTGCTTCTCACTCCATAAAACACGATATGTTTGATATTCATCCCCCGTATTAATTACGGTAACTTTAGCGGTTCGTTGACGTTCATCAAAACTAATACGGGTTGGAGAGATAAGTAAATTTGCGTATGCATTTTTTCCTAAAATACATACACTCAGTGCGAGCAGCACTACAACTTTATAAAGCATGTTTTTCCTTTAGTAATCAATCGTAATTTCTAATTGGGTGTCAGTAATAAAACTACCATCTAAGTAACTTTGGCTAGTCCCTGTCGTTATTAAACGGCCACCTACTTTGAGTAAAAGCTCTCCAAATTCATCGCTAGTTTGCGTTCTTGGTAAATCCACTAATACAACCGAAAACTTGGCACTATTAGCTCCTAGCGCTTCACTTTGCAATGTAGAGTCACTCGTTTTGTTAAACGATATTTGAGTAAGGGGAGGTAAATCAGTAAATAAAAGTTCTGCGGGATTACCCTCAGTTAATACGTAAATACTACCAAATGTGATTATTTCACCTTCATGGCTAATGGTTATAGAGCTTAAAGTATTATTTTGAGGGATAACTAAAGTGCCAAAATTAAGCGCTTCTTGTTGTATGCTTGCGCTATAGGCTTGCTCGCTAAACATTAACGAAAGCCAAGCAGAAACATACAAAAAGCGCATTGTTTGTTTAAACACTAATTAATATGACACTTCAATATTAAAGCTACCAGAATACTCACCATCAGGGTAATCCACACTTGATGCGTTTGATGAAGTAGAAAGAGTCGCGCCTATATTAAATGATACAGCGCCATCAACGCCAGCTTGTAGGTTGGGCGTAGCACTTGTATATAATCCACCAGCATTAGTGCCGCTCGTTATAAAGTAAGTCCAAGCACCTACAGTAAAATCAGGTTCATTCAACCCTTGACCAGCTAAAGGTTGTACTAAAGTATTTAATGGGTCGCTAATGGTTAAAATAGAATTTGGTACTACATCTGACACACTAAAAGCGCCCGCTTCACCACCTTCAATTATTGAGATACTCGCAGCGTTACCAGTTGGATTATCTTGTGAAGTAACATTGCTAGCAGCTGGATCAGGATTAACTGTCAGCGTTGCTTGTTCGGCGCCTAATGGATCTGAAATAGCACGAATAGTACCAAAATTTAAATCGTTATCTTTTGTGAGTACTACAGCATTTTGTACTGTTACTTTCGCTTCAAATGACTCTGTAGCAGCATAAGTGCTAAACGAGCTGACCACGGTGGCTACAGCTAATGCAGATAAATAAAACTTCATGCTAAATCCTTATAAGAAAATGGGCTTTATCAAATATTTGCCCAACTATAGTTAGTATCGACTATTAGTACAAATACTTTAATACTATATAAGTTTAAAAGGCCTAATTTATTAATTATATTGGTTTTCCGACAAAAGCAGCAATATTACATACTTGATCAAGCTGATTAGCTAAATAACAAAACGCACTTACTTGAGCATCGTTTTTAAATGGACCTACACGTAATCCATACAAAGTCATATTATTATTTTTACGTTCAAACATAGTAAAATTAAATTGAGTAAATGCACTGGGGTATAATTGCTTAAGCCTTTCGACTCTTGCTTTAACAAGCTCTGGCTTTAAATACCAACCAAGCTGTGCTCCAATTTTAGTTTCATCTGTTAAGGTGAGTTCTGAATTTTGTAAGTTTGGTGTTTTTACTTCGGGAGTGTTATTTAGTGCCGTCGGTTCCAAATTCTGTGAAGGCTGATTACCATAGGTGATATCGGTTTTACTTTGCATGAGTAAAGGAGGGTTTTCAGTTAATTCACTTCGAGACGATAACGCCATAATTAACAGCTGTAAATCATCTTCCATAGCAGTTAAACGACCAATGCTTTCTTGCTGTAAGTGCCACTGCGAAACATACTCTTTTACTTGTTTATCAGTAATTAAAGAATGCTGCACGCTCTCGTTATTTACAGTTGCGCTGCTACATCCATATAAATAAAAAGATAAGAATAAAACTGATATTAAATGACAAGACTTAAAATACCGCATTGCAAAATGCACTCTACTAACCAAGATAATAAATCAAAGCAAATTTTGCGCCACTTTATAGCAACTTTTTAATTAAGTAGTTTATTTTGAGGTAAGAAAAGCCATATCGATAACAAGGCAAAATTTCATCATTTAGTTGGTATCACTAATTGTTGCTGCATTGCTCTAACTCCGGCATACATGCCGTCGTATATCAAAAATTATTAGCGAAGTTAGCGTCAGGTCTAATCCTTCAAATTGATTAGGTATTATTGTAGATTGATATTACATGCTGTGCGCTAAAGCTTTACTGGCTTATCAGTGTAGTTACTTACTATGCAATCGAGTTTGTACAGTTTGAATACGTCACAGTCTGCTTTTGCATTTTTAAAGTTTTGGTAAGAGCCAAGTTTCAGCCTGTAAAACATTTTGTCGTTTATTTTGGCGGTTTCTACGTTAGTCAATATTTTGTCTCTAAACAACGGTGCTGCTTTAGTATTTAGCTCTTGCCATGCTTTAGCCACACCTTGCTCTGAGTCAACCGAAGCTACCTGTAAAGCAAATACATGTTTAGGTTTATTTAATTTTACAGTTTGTTTTTTATTACTGTAATTTTGTTTAACTTGTTGGCGTGACTTAACATTGCGTGTGTTTCGTGGTGAGCGTACAGACTTGCTGCTATACCCTTGATTAGACTGTGCAATAGCTTTACTGTTTATAATATCGATATGATTTACGAGGTAAGTTATTTCTTTTTCTAATCTTAAAATTCGCTCTATGCCTTCACGAGCTTGTTGCCACTGCATTGCGGCATCTTTTAGCTGTGCAAGTTCAAGGGCTGTAATTGATACGTAGTCAGGCGAGTTACTTTGAGGTTGTTCATCAATGGTTTTTATTTCAGGCGAGACGCTGCATGCTGTACCAAATAAAAGCATTAGCAAGCTAAGTAAAAGCCCAATGTTATTTTTTTTATATATAAACATGTATTAGTTGTCCTGAAAGCAGTGTTTTTACACTACATTTCAGTTAAACATTCTCACAAGAAAGCGTTTAACTTTATTTAAGCTGTGAGCTATAAAACTTAGCTCTTCGCATGCTTGTCAGTATTTCGTAAAACACAACGTTGCATACTCCATCCCTTCCTTGAGAGCATTATTTAATACAAATTCAATGCCAATTAACACAAACTTTACAACATAAATAACAATATGTCTGTAATGACTTAAAAAATTTTATTTTAGAGCTATTCCTTTTCTTATTTTATTCTAGGGCCTGTTGACCTTTCAGGATTAAAATTTGTTCAATCTAGGGGCCATTTAATCGCGGCGCGAGGTTTGTAACCTAGTGGGCTCGATAACTGCTCCTGCGTTATTCTACTGGCTTACATCCATGTAAGAATAAGTAAAAACCGAGTAAAGCTTCCGCGTCCTGCTCACGCCCCTTACCTACATCCATGTAGGCAACAAAGAGTAAATTGCCCCGAGGCAGAACCCTTCGGGCAGCGCATGTTTGGCATTTATGCTACGTTATCGCCTATTTATGGGGAATAACCACACTACATAGGCTCTGCCTTGCTTAAATACCAAACAGCCTGCTGCAAATTTAACCTCGAAAGATAAACAGGCCCTGATAAAACTCATAAAAAAAGGCGCCGATATAGGCGCCTTTCATGTTTTACGTTAACTGTTAAATCAGTTTTTTGATAAATGATTTTAATTCATCGGCAAATTCGTCGCGACGAAGTGCAAATTCAATCGTTGCTTTTAAGTAACCAATTTTACTTCCACAATCGTGGCTACGGCCTTTTATAGCGTATGCATCTACTTTTTCGTGTTCCATTAACATCGCAATTGCGTCAGTTAATTGAATTTCGTCGCCTGCACCTTGCGGAGTTTTTGCAAGTAACGGCCAGATATTTTCGCTTAATACGTATCGACCCACTACAGCTAAGTTTGATGGAGCTTCATCTACTGGCGGCTTTTCTACCATATTAAGAATTGGTGAGCTTTCACCTTGCTTTAAGTCAACATCACCTAAATCAACCACACCAAACTGGTTAACTTGTGCCATTGGTACTGGTTCTACCATAATTTGGCTGTGCTTGGTTTTCTCAAAATTAGCGATCATTTCTGCTAAGTTATCTTTTTTAAGATCGCTCTCTACATCGTCAATAATTACATCTGGTAAAATAACTACAAACGGTTCGTTACCAATAATAGGCGCTGCACAACTAATAGCATGGCCTAAGCCTTTTGCTTCACCTTGGCGTACGTGAATAATGGTTACGTCTTTAGGGCAGATTGCTTGCACTTCGGCAAGTAGTTGCCGCTTAACACGCTTTTCTAAAGTAGCTTCTAGTTCAAAACTTGTATCGAAGTGATTTTCGATTGAATTTTTACTTGAGTGCGTTACTAACACTATTTCTTTAATGCCTGCAGCAACGGCTTCGTTTACTACATATTGAATTAAAGGACGGTCTACCACTGGCAGCATTTCTTTAGGAATTGCTTTAGTGGCTGGTAACATACGAGTACCAAGGCCCGCTACTGGGATCACTGCTTTCATTTTATGTTTTCCTTAATCTTTTATTATACTGAAAATGGATATTGAATCGCTTCATGGCATTGATAGCCTATTACTTCAAAGTCGTCTCGTGTTACCCACGTTTCTATGTCTTCTAATGATTTAATTTTTGGATTAATTTTTAACTGAGGTGATTCAAATGGCTCACGCGTTAACTGCACGTCTCGCATCAGTTCAAGTTGGTTTTCGTAAATATGTGCATTAGCAATTTTATGATACGCCTTACCCGCTTTGTGGCCGGTAATTTGAGCCACTAACGCAAGCAACACAAAACACTGAATTTGATTGAAATTAAGGCCAAGCGGTACATCACAGCTTCGCTGGTATGACGTTAAATATAGCGTATCGCCAAGTAAGGAGAAAGTGTGCGTATGCATACACGGCCGCAAACAACCAAGCTCAAACTCACCTGGATTATAAAACGTGATTATTTCACCACGGTCATCGATGCCATTTTTTAAGTTATTAATAACTTTGGAAAGCTGATCAAGCGTTGAGCCATCTGGACGTTGCCAACCACGGCCTTGTACGCCATAAACACGGCCCATATCGTCCTCGCCTTTACGGTGAGGATTATTAAGCCATGCGTTGTTATCGTTTGCGTTAGCATCCCACGTTTTACAGCCAATCTCACGAAACTGCTCAGCGCTGTCGTACCCGCGTAAATATCCTAGTAACTCAGCAATCGCTGCTTTGTAGTAACTTTTTCGCGTCGTGATCATTGGAAACTTATTATTAGCCACATCGTATTCTAAATCGGCATTAATAACGGTTAAACAACGCGTACCTGTACGTTTGTTTTCGACCCACTGACCTTCGTCAACAATACGCTGACATAATTTTAAATATTGTTTCATGTTGTTTTTATTATGCCTTAGCTGTTTTAACGTGTTGTGGTTGCTTATATGCCCAAATTAATAAACCTAAGCCGCCTACAATCATAGGAAGTGACAATATTTGTCCCATTGAAATAAAGTCGGCAAATAAACCGAGTTGTGCATCGGGTTGGCGGAAATATTCAATACAGAATCTAAATACGCCGTAACCTAATAAAAACACACCGGCTACGCTGCCTGCTGGACGTGGTTTTTTAATAAACCATTGTAGGATTAAAAACAGCACTAAACCTTCAAAAAATGCTTCGTATAATTGCGATGGGTGACGCGCAAGCGGACCGCCCGTTGGAAATACCATTGCCCATGGCACGTCGGTAACTCGGCCCCATAACTCACCGTTTATAAAGTTACCAATACGCCCTGCTAATAAGCCAACAGGCACAAGCGGAGCAACAAAATCGCCCACTTGAAGTAGTGACTTTTTACGCGTCCACGAAAAAATTGCGACGGCGGTTATAACGCCAAGTGTTCCACCATGGAACGACATACCGCCCTGATCTATCCTAAATAAATACAGTGGGTTTTCTATAAAATAACTAAACTGGTAAAACAATACGTAGCCAATACGCCCGCCTAGTATTACCCCTAACATGCCGTAAAACAGTAAATCGCTTACTTGGTCTTTAGTCCAACCCGAATTTGGCTTTGACGCTTGACGATTAGCAAACCACATCGCAAATGCAAAACCTATTAAGTACATTAAGCCATACCAACGTACGCTTAGCGGTCCAACAGAAAAAATAATTGGATCAATTTGAGGAAATTCAAGTGCCATAAAAAATAAACCTTTAGCTAAAAACCATTTTAATTGCGATAACTACAAGCAGCACCGCGAAAACTTTCTTAATTGTATTAACAGGTAAATAGTGAGTTGCTTTGGCGCCAATGGGCGCAACAAACCACGAGGTAATAACAATTCCAAATAATGCAGGTAAATAAACAAACCCAGCAAAACCATGCTCTAAATCGGTAACCTGCCAGCCTGCGCTGATGTAACCAATAGAGCCAAACAATGCAATAACAATTCCGCACGCGGCTGCGCAGCCAATTGCTTTTTTTATATCAACCGAAAAATAATTAAGCATCGGTACTATTAAAGCTCCGCCGCCAATCCCTATTAAACCTGATAACCCGCCCATTATTGCAGAAACGCCCCCTAAAATAGGACCTGCCGGCAACGGTTTTTCTGACATCGGTTTATTACGCGCGGAGAGCACCATTCTTGCTGCAATAAATACAACACTTATAGCAAACACTGTACGTAATATTTGTTCAGGGATTAAACTTGCTGCAAAGCCACTAATAAGTGCGCCTAAAGCCACACCCGACATAACCCACGGGGCGATTGCCCAAGGCACGTTATCATTTTTATGATGAGCCAGCGCTGAAGACGTTGAAGTAAATAAAATAGAAGCGAGTGAGGTTGCAATAGCAATTACTAATACATGATCAGCCGACGTTACATTAAATGAGAGTAACAGAGTGCTTAGTACTGGAACGATAATTAAACCGCCGCCAATGCCTAGTAACCCAGCTAAAAACCCAACAATACAGCCTAGTAGTGCGCAGCTTGCGACTAACAAACCTAAGTCATACATAGTAATCTCAAGTACCCTTTGAAGGTTTATATATTAAAGGATTATAAAACTAATAGCATCTGTGTATGCAAATTAATTAGGTGTACAGTATTATTTGGGGGTGTAAAACAAATCACCTAATTTATGCTCTAGCATAAAGCTTCGCGTTAAACGTAATACTTGTTTAGCTGTCGATTGCGCTAAACATTCACTTAGTAGTTGTTCCATGTCACTGACATTTAAACGCCTAAGTACCCACTTTACTTTATTAAGCGATGATAAGTTCATACTAAGGCGCCTGTAACCCATGGCAATAAGTAAAATAGCCCCTTCAGGATCGCCGCCTAGTTCACCACACAAACTAAATGGCAGTTCATATTGCTCACATTCGTGCGCCACTTTATTTAGTACTCTTAGTACACCAGGGTGATAAGGGTTAAAAAGTTCGGCTACACGTGCGTTAGCCCTGTCTACTGCTAATAAATACTGTGTTAAATCGTTACTACCTACTGAGCAAAAATCGACTTTTTTTGACCACTCTGGAAGCATAAATACACTTGAAGGTACTTCTAGCATTATTCCTATATCAGGTCTTTCTATGGTTTGCTCTGGGTATTTTTCACTTAACTCAAAATAAGCCTGCTCAAATAACGCAAGTGACTCATCAACTTCTTCAGTGCCACTGATCATAGGGAGCATTATTTTTAAATTACCCAAACCAATATTTGCTTTAAGCATCGCTTTTAGTTGATCTAAAAATAACTCTGGATGATCAAGGCTAATACGAATCCCACGCCAACCTAAAAATGGGTTTTCTTCGGTAATATTAAAGTAATCAAGTACCTTATCGCCCCCAATATCCAATGTACGCATAACCACAGGATTAGGATGATAGCTAGTTAGTACTTCTCGGTACCAATTTTCTTGCTCTGATTGCGAAGGAAACTGACCCTTTTGCATAAACCACGCTTCGGTTCGATAAAGCCCCACACCGTCACAAATATGCGCGCTACTTTGCTCGGTATTAAGCTCAAGGCCTGCGTTTAATAATAAGCTAACATGCTCACCGTCAAGCGTAATTGATTCTGAATCTTGCTCTGCTAAAAAGCGGTTATTTAGTAGGTTATCTTGATGCTGTAACTCTGTGTATTCGTCCATCAGCATTTGTGAAGGCGATATATATAAACGCCCAGCAAATGCATCTAAAATCATCGGCTTGCCATTAAACTGCAGTAAGGGTAAATCCTCTATACCCCAAATAGCAGGAATGCCCATCGCACGCGTTAATATAGACGCATGGCTATTTGCAGAGCCATTTACGCTTACAACGCCTATTAAATGACCTTTTGGCACTTCAGCAAGCATGGCGGGTGTTAAGGTATTAGCAATTAAAATAGTGTTGGCCGGATAATTTTTAACAGCGTGCTCGGTATTTACAAGGTGGTGTAATACGCGAAGACCAATGTCTTTAACGTCAATAGCACGCTCTTTTATATAAGGGTCTTGCATGGCATTAAATTGAGATATTAAACGCTCTATTACAATTTTTAGGGCGCTTTTAGCACACCACCCTTCTTGTAATTGCATTTCAACATTATGCCCTAAACTTTTAGCATCAAGCAGTTGTTGATACACATCAAATACCGCAAGAGCTTCGTGCGGAATAGAATCGCTTAGCGTCATCGATAGGGTATTAAATTCTTTGCGCGTTGCAGCTACAGCTTGAGTAAACAAACGACGCTGCTCAGTGACGTCACTGTCTTTTAAAAGCTCAATAGATTTAAAATCAAGTTTTGGTAATACAACAAATGCTTGTCCTATACCTATTCCTGGCGCGCTCGATACACCTTTTAAAACAGACGTTTGATGAGATGATTCATCTTGGCGTAGTATTTCTTTAATTTCAGCATGCGCTAACTGTGACGCAAGTTGGGCAGAAAGCGTTATTAAAAACGACTCTTCGTCTTGGCTAAATACACGTGCCATCTTTTGTTGGACAACAATAACGCCCAGTACTTTTTTTTGATGAACAACGGGTACAGATAAAAAAGCGTTGTAGCCTTCTTCATTTACTTCGGGGGAGAGCTTAAAACGAGGATGCGATTTAGCAAATGCAATATTAATAGGTTCTTCACGTTGCGCTACTAGGCCAACTAAACCTTCGGTAAAACCAATTCTAAACTTACCTACCGCATCGGGGTTTAGCCCTTCGGTTGCCATAAGTACAAAATTGTCCTGGCTGTAATCTGCAAAATAAATGGAGCAGCACTGGGTTTTCATGGCATCTTTAACCATTTGCACAAAGCACACTAATGCACTGTCTAAATTCGCTTGTCGCGATACAGACTCCGCAATAGATCTCAGTGTAGCCAGCATGTCCTGCTCCTTTACTTATTCTAAATTAACTACCTTTTGCTTCGCCAATGATCTTTATGTTGTTCTCTCTTATTAAAAGGCATGGCGAAAGGAGCAAACTCTTTCATTACACGTCGATAAACATCCCGTTTAAACGATACAACCTGTCTTACAGGATACCAATAACTTACCCAGCGCCAATCATCAAATTCAGGGTGATGGGTTTTGAGTAAATTTACATCTTCGTCTTTACAGCGTAACTTTAGTAAAAACCATTTTTGTTTTTGCCCAATACACACCGGACTAGAGTCTCGGCGGATTAATCGTTTGGGTAATTTATAGCGTAACCAATGTTTTGAGCTTGCGACTATTTCTACATCTTCTGGTCGCAACCCTACTTCTTCGTGTAATTCACGGTACATGGTTTGTTCTGCAGTTTCGCCATCATCAACACCACCTTGGGGAAATTGCCAAGAGTGTTGACCATAACGTCTGGCCCAAAAAACCTGTCCCTGATTATTGCAAATCACAATTCCGACATTGGCACGAAAACCTTCGGCATCAATCACCTTAGTGCCTCATTTGTAAGTCGATTTTTAATGATTGTTCCACATTAGCCGCAATACGGCAAATACTATTATACCCAAGCCAATTAGTTAGCTAAGTTTGAGCTTTTAGCGCATCAATAAATTAATAGAAAGTGAGTAAATATTTGAAAAATAACTGAGTGAAGCTATTGCGGTTCTTGTTTTCCTCTAGTTACTCACAGTTTGTGCATAACTTTTGTAAAACGCGCTCATTTTGCAAACAAATCCACAATGCAAGTTCGAAAAACTCGTGTTCTCCACAGATTCTGTGGATAAACATGTTCATATGGTTGTATTTATCCTTACAACTTTTAAACGGCTTAATCAAAACTGAACGTATAGCTTTAAAAAACTCAAGTGAGTCAGTAACTTAAAGCAAAGCACTCTAATTAAAACATGTACAAAATTAACACAAACAACAAGCGAGCAAAAAACACACAACCCTAAAGATATCCACGGCTTAGCCAATTTGCTATCATGGCTATGGTATTT
This sequence comes from Pseudoalteromonas sp. SWXJZ10B, assembly GCF_015864475.1. Taxonomy (NCBI): domain Bacteria; kingdom Pseudomonadati; phylum Pseudomonadota; class Gammaproteobacteria; order Alteromonadales; family Pseudoalteromonadaceae; genus Pseudoalteromonas; species Pseudoalteromonas sp. SWXJZ10B. Next base: position 304,970 of record NZ_JADYXD010000003.1, on the reverse strand, counting down.
ATTCAACCGAAATTAAGAATACTAATTACGTTGAATTGATATTTATAATCGCAATAAAAAGTAGCTCAATAACAAAAAACTATCATATGCAGTTTCTCCGCATAAGTAATTTCAACGTAGTTAGTGAGTTGTTAAACCTCTATAATATTCATATTTTAATAAAATTGGCATGACATGCGACCTACAAAACCACACTCAATAAACGATTTAATGCAACGCGTTAATAATATTGCCGGATTAACTCTAGGGCAGCTTGCTAACAAGTATAATTTTAAAACGCCAGATGATTTACTGCGCGAAAAAGGTTGGACTGGTCAGTTAATTGAATATGTACTAGGTGCTACTGCGGGCTCAAAACCACTTCCTGATTTTGAAGATTTAGGAATTGAGCTAAAAACACTCCCTATTTCCTATAAAGGTAGGCCACTAGAAACGACCTTTGTATCGGTTACACCCTTAATGAACGTTACAGGAATGACGTGGCATACCAGCTCTGTACGTAAAAAACTAAATCATGTTTTATGGCTGCCAATTTTAAGCGAACGTGATATTGCCCCGTTTGATAGAACCATTGGCAGCGGCTTTTTGTGGCAACCCTCACCTGAACAGGACGCTTTATTACAGCGCGACTGGGAAGAGCAAATGGAGCTAATTGCGCTAGGTAGAGTCGACGAAATATCAGGCCATTTAGGCGATGCGATGCAAATACGCCCTAAAGCAGCTCATAGCAAAATAGTGACTGATGCTATTGGTCCAAATGGGCAAATAATTAAAACCCTACCCCGTGGCTTTTACTTAAAAACCAGTTTTACAGGTGATATTTTAAAGCAGCAGTTTCAGCTTTAACTGTGTTATAAAATATTAAAACTTAAGTAACCTTTAATATTATTGCCGCCACCCTCTTTCGCTCTGTGCGCGCGCCAGCAAGCTTAACCCTACAACTTATTCTCATATCTTTGAAAAAGTATCAGGCATAAAAAATCCCCGCTTATGCGAGGATTTTATCATCTAAAATTAAAAATTAGATTCTATATAAAATAGAATTACTGACCTTTAACTTCTTTAAGACCGTTGTACGGTGCTTTATCACCTAATTGCTCTTCAATACGTAGTAATTGATTGTACTTTGCAACACGGTCAGAACGGCTCAATGAACCTGTTTTAATTTGACCTGCAGCAGTACCAACCGCTAAATCAGCAATTGTTGAATCTTCAGTTTCACCAGAACGGTGAGAAATAACAACAGTAAAACCAGCATCTTTAGCCATTTTGATTGCAGCTAAAGTTTCAGTTAAAGAACCGATTTGGTTAAACTTAATTAAGATTGAGTTAGCAATACCGTTGTCGATACCACGTTTTAAAATCTTAGTATTTGTTACAAATAAATCATCACCTACTAATTGGATTTTATCACCCATTAGTTTAGTTTGATGTGCAAAGCCATCCCAATCAGACTCATCAAGACCATCTTCAATAGAAACGATTGGGTACTGATTAGTAAGATCTTGTAAGAAGAAGTTAAATTCTTCAGAAGTGAATTTTTTTCCTTCACCCTTAAGGTCGTAGATGTTTGCTTCTTTGTCGTAGAACTCAGATGCAGCACAATCCATCGCTAAAGTAATATCTTTACCTAGCTCGTAACCTGCGTTTGCTACAGCTACTTTAATTGCAGCAAGAGCCGCTTCGTTAGATGCAAGGTTTGGTGCAAAACCACCTTCATCGCCAACCGCTGTTGAATGACCATCAGCTTTAAGTACTTTAGCAAGGCTATGGAATACTTCAGCACCCATGCGTAGGCCTTCGCGGAAGTTTTTAGCGCCAACAGGTTGGATCATGAATTCTTGAATATCTACAGAGTTATCTGCATGCTCACCACCATTGATGATGTTCATCATTGGAAGTGGCATAGAGTAAACACCTGGCGTGCCGTTTAAGTCAGCGATATGTTCATAAAGCTCAACTTTTTTAGACTGTGCAGCTGCTTTCGCGGTTGCTAGTGATACAGCTAAGATTGCGTTTGCACCTAATTTTTCTTTATTTTCGGTACCGTCTAAATCTAGCATCACTTTATCTACAGCGCTTTGATCTAATGCACTTTGGCCTTTTAAAGCATCAGCAATTTCGTTATTGATATAACCAACTGCTTTTAATACACCTTTACCTAAGTAACGTGATTTATCACCGTCGCGTAACTCTAATGCTTCACGAGTACCAGTAGATGCGCCTGAAGGTGCTGCTGCACGACCCCAAGAGCCATCTGCTAAATGTACGTCTGCTTCAACAGTTGGGTTACCACGCGAGTCCATAATTTCGCGACCGATTACTTTTACGATTTCTGACATCTTGATTCCTCTATATTCCCAAAATGGTGAGTTCAGCTAACTTTACTACGTTTTATATAGCTTAGTCAGCCCTTAAAACAAAAAAGCCGTGCAATATGCACGGCTTTTAAAATTACGAATTCGCTTTTTGGTGGATATGCGCGGCTGCTACAAACCCTTCAAACAACGGATGACCATCACGTGGAGTTGACGTGAATTCCGGGTGGAACTGCGCGGCAATAAACCATGGGTGATCTTTATTTTCGATAATTTCTACCAGTTTTTTATCTTCTGATAAACCAGTAAAGCTTAAGCCTGCTTTTTCAAGTATTTCTACAAAGTTATTATTTACTTCGTAGCGATGACGATGACGTTCAACAATTTCGTCGCTGCCATATACTTCGCGTACTTTAGAACCTGGTGTTAAATGACATTTTTGTGCGCCTAAACGCATAGTGCCACCTAAATCAGATTTTTCGCTACGTGTTTCAACATTACCTTCAGCATCTAGCCATTCAGTAATTAAGCCAACTACTGGCGCTTCTGAATTTGCATTAAACTCTGTAGAGTTTGCATCCGTTAAGCCTGCAACATTACGTGCATATTCAATTAATGCTACTTGCATACCTAAACAAATACCTAGGTATGGTACTTTATTTTCACGTGCGTATTTAGCCGCTAAGATTTTACCCTCAACACCACGTCCGCCAAATCCACCTGGTACTAAAATAGCATCTAAGTGTGAAAGTAATTCAACACCTTTGTTTTCTAAATCTTGTGAATCTACGTATTGAATATTAATTGTTAAACGGTTTTTAAGACCCGCATGCTTTAATGCTTCGTTAACCGATTTGTACGCATCTGGTAATTCAGTGTATTTACCAACCATACCAATTGTCACTTCACCCGTTGGGTTAGACTCTTGATAAAGTACTTGTTCCCACTCAGCTAAATCAGCTTCTGGTGGATCTAAGTGAAAACGACGACATACGAAGTTATCTAATTCTTGCGTTTTTAATAGCGCTGGAATTTTATAAATGCTGTCTACGTCAGGTAATGAAATAACCGCTTTTTCTTCTACGTTTGTGAATAATGAGATTTTTGCACGCTCATTATTAGGTAGTTTACGGTCTGAACGACAAATAAGAATATCTGGCTGAATACCTACTGAGCGTAACTCTTTAACAGAGTGCTGAGTTGGTTTTGTTTTAACTTCACCTGCAGGGCCTAAAAATGGCACTAACGTTAAGTGAATAAATAGCGCGCGTTCGCGGCCAATTTCAGTTCCCATCTGACGAATTGCTTCAATAAACGGTTGTGATTCTATATCACCTACAGTGCCGCCAATTTCTACAATAGCAATATCATAACCTTCAGCACCGTCGTATACACGTTGCTTAATATCGTTAGTGATATGTGGAATAACCTGAATAGTAGCGCCTAGGTATTCACCACGGCGCTCACGACGTAATACGTCTTCATATACACGGCCTTGTGTGAAGTTATTACGACTAGTCATTTTGGTACGAATAAAACGCTCGTAGTGACCTAAATCAAGGTCAGTTTCTGCGCCGTCTTCTGTAACGTAAACTTCACCGTGTTGAATTGGGCTCATTGTGCCTGGGTCAACGTTGATGTAAGGATCCAGCTTTAAAATGGTAACATTTAAACCACGGGCTTCTAAAATAGCGGCCAGTGAAGCTGCGGCAATACCTTTACCCAACGAAGAAACAACTCCGCCAGTAACGAAGATAAATTTTGTACTCATGCGAACCCTAGAATATCAGGAATTAAAAGGAATATAACACCCAAAGAAGAGCCTAAGGGTATATCATCAAGACGGGGCGAAATTGTACCAAAACACTGCTTATCAATCCAGCTAAAATTAGCTAATGCGCGCACAAAAAATGTGCACTATTTAACATTAAGCCTATTTTACTTTTTTAATCGCATCCCATGCGCTGTCCATTTCTTCAAAGGTGGCTGTATCTAAGCTTTTACCTTGCGCATGCAAATAGGCGTTTACCTTTTCAAAACGCGCTGAAAACTTATCATTAGCGCTACGAAGCAGTTGTTCGGGATCTCGTTTAACATGGCGTACAACATTAACAGTGGCAAAAAGTAAGTCGCCGAGTTCTTCCGCTGTATGATCAGATAACGGGTCTTGCTCAATCGCTTCTTTTACTTCAAGCACTTCTTCGCTCACTTTATCAAGTGCACCATGATACGTTGGCCAATCAAAACCAAGTGCGGCAACCCGTTGTTGAATTTTTTTTGCTTTACTTAAGCTTGGCATATTGGCAGGAATATCTTGCCAAAAAGAAGGTGATTCGGTTTGCGCTCTAGCACTGCGTTCTTGTGCTTTGATTGCTTGCCACTGCTGCGATAGCTGCTTATCTGTTAGCTCTTTTTTATCGCCAAATACATGCGGGTGGCGACGGGTAAGCTTATCGTTTAATTGCTCCACTACATCATTAAAATCAAATATATTTTGCTCTTGTGCAAGCTGCGCATAAAAAATAATTTGAAATAACAAATCACCCAATTCACCTTTAAGCTCATCTAAGTTGCCTGACTCAATACAGTCGGCAACTTCGTATGCTTCTTCTAGTGTATGCGGCACAATAGATTTAAAATCTTGTTTGAGATCCCACGGGCAACCGCCCTTGGGATCTCGCAGTGTTTTCATTATGCTAAGAAGTTGTGTAAGCGCTGCATTATCATTCATGATTAATGACCACGCTTGGCATCGTGTACACCTTCAATTTGGTGTAACTTAGAAAGAACACGGTTAGTACCCGATAAGTCATGTACTTCTATTTGCATCGTAAATATAGCTAACTGATTATCTTCAACCGTATTTACGTTCATGTTTAAAACATTTACTTTTTCGTTAGCAAGTACTGAGCTTATATCGCGTATTAGCCCTGAACGATCGGTGGCTTCTATTTTAATACTTAGTGCGTACGAGCCGTTGATATCTTCAGACCAACTTACCGAAATAACACGCTCTGGATGCTGATTTTTTAAGTTATTAAACGAATCACAGTCTTCCTTATGAACACCTATTCCTCGACCTTGCGTTATATAACCTATTATTTCATCGCCAGGGACAGGACGACAGCATTTGGCTACATGGCTCATTAAGCTACCAACGCCATCAACCACTATGCCGTTTTTGTCACCAGTTACTTTGCTAGGTGCTTTAATACGAATGACCGGTTCGTCTTCTGTTCTATCACTTACAAAGTTAAGCATTTGATTGAGACGTACATCGCCCGCACCAATCGCAACCATTAAGTCATCAAGTTCTTTAAAGTTAAAACGCTTGATGGCTGGCTCTAAATCTTTGTATGTTAAATTAAGCTTTTGTAGTTCACTGTCGAGAATTTCTTTACCCGCACTTAAGTTTTTGTCGCGGTCGAGCTGTTTAAACCAGTGATGAATCTTGGCTCTAGCGCGCGATGACTTAATGTACCCTAATGACGGATTTAACCAATCACGACTTGGATTTGGTTGTTTTTGGGTTAGTATTTCTACCTGATCCCCCGTTGTAAGTTGATGCGTAAATGGCACTATTTTGCCAAATATTTTTGCACCAATACAACGATGCCCTACATTTGAATGAATGTAGTAAGCAAAATCAAGCGGTGTAGCGCCAAGTGGTAAATCAATAATATCGCCGCTTGGGGTAAATATGTATACGCGGTCTTCTACTACTTGGTTTTTAAGCTCTTCTGCTAAATCGCCACCATCGACTACTTCTTCTTGCCATTGGAGTAACTTACGTAGCCAGCTGATTTTTTGCTCATAACCCGAGCCGCGCCCTGGTAATGCACCTTCTTTGTACATCCAGTGTGCAGCCACACCCAACTCAGCATCTTGATGCATGTCGCTAGTACGAATTTGTATTTCTACTGTTTTACCTTCAGGCCCAAATACCACGGTATGAATTGATTGATAGCCGTTTTGTTTTGGGGTTGCTACATAGTCGTCAAACTCTTTATTAAGATGGCGCCAATTGGTGTGCACAATACCCAGCGCTCCATAACAATCTTGCAGGCGTTCAACAACGATACGCATTGCCCGAATATCAAAAAGCTGATCAAACTCGTAGTTTTTTTGCTGCATTTTTTTATAAATGCTGTAAATGTGCTTAGGGCGACCATAAACTTGGGCTTCTATGCCCGCTTCACTTAAACGGGTTTTTACTTGTTCAACCATATCTTCCATATAGGCTTCGCGCGTAAGGCGTTTGTCGTCAAGTTGTTTGGCTATGCTTTTATAGGTACCTGGGTGCAAATATCTAAACGATAAATCTTCAAGTTCCCACTTTAACTGCCCTATTCCTAATCTGTTTGCCAGTGGTGCAAAAATATCAGCCGTTTCTTTAGCGGCAATAACGCGGTCTTCTTCATCCGCATTTTTTACATTACGTAGATGACAGACCTGCTCGGCAAGCTTAATGACCACGGCGCGCACGTCTTCGACCATGGTTAATAACATTTTTCGAATATTATCAACTTGCATAGTGCCTTTACCTTGATGCGATAAAGTACTAATAGTGGCCATTTGTGCAACCCCAGTTAACAGCATGGCTATGTTACTACCAAGCTGCTCTTCTATGGTTTCAAGTGATATTAAATCGTTTAAAAAATACGGGGTTAAATACGCAGTAGCTAACGATTCGGGGTCGAGATTTAGCTCAGCTAAAATTTCAACCATTTCGATTGCAGTAGTTTGCCTGCTTTCATTATCACATTTTACGCAGAGCGCTTGCGCTTTAGTAAGTAGCTCTGTTTTTTCTTCAGACAAGGCAAGAAATGAAAGCCGAGTGCTAAAATCTGTTGTCTCATCTTGTTGATGTGATTGCCGTGTAGCTACCATAATGCGTTCTACCTCCGTTGAAATAACGCCATAGTTTCAATATGCCCTGTATGAGGGAACATATTCATTAGCCCAATTTTATTAAGATCAAAGCCAGCTTGTGAAATAATTGCGCTGTCACGGGCTAAAGTAACAGGGTCACAAGAGACATATAAAATAGTTTTAAACTGCTTTAAAGATAATTGCTCTAATACAGCCATTGCACCCGTCCTAGAAGGATCGAGTACAAGTACATCTAAATTTTTACTAAACCATGGGGCGCTCTGTATGCTTTGCGTTAAATCAAAGCAATGAAACTGCGCATTGGTAATAGAGTTAGTTTGCGCATTTTGAGCAGCCATTGCAACCGCTGAAGTTACACCTTCTACGCCAATTACAGATTTTGCTTGTTTTGCCAGCACTAATGAGAAATTACCAATGCCACAAAATAAATCCAATAAATTTTCATCACCTTTTAAATCAAGCCAATTTGCTGCTTGCTTTAACATAGCTTCGTTAACTTGCGCATTTACCTGAATAAAATTATCTAAACCAAATTCAAATTTTAGAGCAAATTCTTTAAGATAATAAAACGGCATGGCTAAGTGTGAATGATCAATTACATCGCTCTCGCTTTGCCATACTACTTCAAACTGTTGGCTCTTTGTTATGTGCTCAATCAAAGCCTTTGTATCTTCGTTAATTACTTTGGTGTGGCGAATAACAATAAAGTTTGTCTCATCACTTTGGCATAACTGTAAATGGCTTATACTATGAAGCGCTTTGTGTTGATTAATTAAATCATCAAAAAGTGTAAAAACATCTGCAAATACTTCATCAAGTACTGCACATTTATTAATACTGACAATATTTTTTGAACCACTGGCTCTGTAACCTACACGCATTTTTTTTGCTGCTTTATCAAACATAACGGCTATGCGAGCGCTGCGCCTGTAATGCACAGACTTACTTAATAATGGAGCTTGCCAGTTTAAGCTGTTTAATTTAGCAAACTTACTAAATAGCTGAGTAACTGCAGTTTGTTTTTCTACAACTTGTTGGCTTACTTCTAAATGCTGTAGTTGGCAACCACCACACTGATTGTAGTGCTCACAAAAAGCGTCAACTCTTGATTCACTCGCTTTAATAACTTTAATTACTTTTGCACTGCTGTATTTAGCTTTATCATCGACAAGCATTGCTTTAACTGTTTCATTTGGTAATGCGCCACTAACAAAACATACTTTATTATTATGCTTAGCAATGCCACGCCCTTGATGATCCATTCCCGTTATGTTTAATTCTAATGTTTGTTGCTTAAGCGGTTTTTTTTTCGCTTTAAAAATTTGCGCCATTAGGCATTACCTTCACTTTATTTATGAAGCACCTATATTTAGATGCTTTAGAATGCGTGTTGAACCGTATATACTCAGACCATACTAATAACGATAAAACGCTCCCATCATGACCAAATTAGGCTTACGCGATTCTGTTTTAACACTGACCCTGATCCCAACGGTGATCATAGGATTACTACTTGGTGGCTATTTTACAATAAATCGTTACATTGAGCTTGATGAAATTTTATATCAGCAAGGTACTACTATTTCTGAGCCCCTTGCTATTGCGCTTGAGCAACCCATGCTCGAAAAAAACAAACAGCTATTGAATCGCCTTATAAGCTACACACATAACAAGCACTCCCCTACAATTAAGTCGATTGCAATTTTTGATAAAAATAATGCGCTATTAATGACGAGTAATTATCACCGCTCATTTGAAAAGTTAATTAATCAAAAGACGCTCATAAATTTAAAAACGACCCACGTGCAAAAGTCAGATGAGCTTGTTACATTCTTCACGCCCATTATTAACCATACAAGTCACGACTCTAAATGGGACCCATCTGCTTTTCAGTCATCTTTGGGCACCGTTATTATACAACTAAACAAAGACCAAGCGGTTATAGGGCAGCAACGTGCTTTATTAATTAGCGGTATTGTAATTATTTTATCATTGGTATTTGCAGCAATTTTAGCTTTAAGGTTAAGCCGCATGTTTATGACGCCGCTTAATAAGTTAGTACTTGCAACCGACAAGTTAGTCGAAGGTAAAAGAAGTACTGGCCTTAACGACAACATGATAGGTGAATTTGAGCTATTGCGAGAAGGCTTAAATACCATTGCTCACACTATGGTGATGCAAAAAGATGAAATGCAAAAAAATATTGATCAAGCAACTAGCGACTACCGTGAAACACTAGAGCAATACGAAACTTCAAATATAGAACTCTCGTTTGCAAAAAAAGAAGCTCAAGATGCTAACCGCGTAAAATCAGACTTTTTAGCTAAAATGAGTCACGAACTTCGTACTCCGTTAAATGGTGTTATTGGATTTACACGCCAGCTTTATAAAACACCACTAAACAAGCATCAAAAAGATTATCTCGACACTATTATGCTATCAGCAAATAGTTTAATGACTATTATTAGCGACATTCTAGATTTCTCCAAACTAGAAGCGGGTGCAATGGAACTTGAGTCGATTCAGTTTCAACTTCGTGATGCTGTAAATGAAGTGATGACGCTACTCGCTCCTAGCGCACACGATAAGCAATTAGAGCTATCCATTTACATTAACCAACAAGTACCAGATGACTTAACGGGCGATCCCACTCGCTTTAAACAAGTGCTGATAAACCTATTAAGTAATGCGATTAAATTTACTGAAAAAGGCTCCATTAAGGTCGACATAAGCCATCGGTTACTCGACGACGAACGCACCTCTTTACTTGTGTCAGTAACAGATACTGGCGTGGGTATACCTATGGATAAGCAAGACTCTTTATTTACTCCATTTGGGCAAGCAGACTCAAGCATTACACGTAAGTTTGGTGGTACAGGTCTTGGCCTCATTATTACTAAGCATATTGTTGAAGCGATGAATGGCCGCATAACATTAAACTCTGCACCAGGTAACGGTACCTGTTTTACATTCAATAGCGTGTTTAGTTTGCCCAATCATGTATTTACTAACGACTTACCGACTAAATCGCTCATTGGTAAGCGTATTTTGTATTTAGAGCCACACGAGCATACACATCACGCTGTACTTTCGTTATTGACTCAATGGGAATCAAGCGTAACGGCATGTTTTAACGAGACTAGCTTTTTAGACGCTATAAAAAATACTGAACATAAATATGATGTTTGCTTAATTGGCCATATGGCATCAGTTGATGATATGCAGCAACTAAAAAGCTATGTGAAAGCCGTGCGTGAATCTACTGATTACTTATATTTAATGCTTAATACTGTATCGCACAATATGCGAGAAGCCTTTATAGGCAGCGGTGCTGATGCGTGTTTAAGTAAACCACTTAATCACCGTAAGTTATGTGAAGTACTTGCTGCACCTTACAGGCTTGACCACCCTACTCATAATATTGAACAAAACGATCAAGCTTTGCTGCCGTTAAAAGTATTAGTTGTTGATGATAACGATGCCAACTTAAAACTTCTCCATACTTTATTAAGTGAACAGATTGAAGTAATAGAAACGGCACATAATGGTTCACAAGCATACAGCTTAAGTAAAAGTCATAAATACGACATAATTTTTATGGATATTCAGATGCCAATTATGGACGGTATAACCGCATGCAAGCTTATACAAGAATCATCACTTAATGAAGATACACCCATTATCGCTGTAACGGCACACGCCCTTCAAAGCGAAAAAGAGCAACTACTAAAAGATGGCTTTAAAGGCTATTTAACTAAGCCTATTGATGAAGATATGCTTAAACAAATTATTAGCGACCATAGTCCACAGACCCCGGTTAATCGCGATAAAGCTAAAACAGATACACCACAAAGCCCGGCTCCATTTCAAAGTAGTCGAATTGATTGGGCACAAGCCCTGCAGCGTGCTGGAGGAAAGAGCGAGTTAGCGCTAGAGATGCTTAATATGCTACTTCTAAGCGTCCCTGAAACTCTTAAATTGCTTGCTAAAGCGATAGAGAGTAATGATTGTCAGCAAGTCTTAAGTATTGTCCACAAGTTTCATGGTGCATGTTGCTACACTGGTGTACCAAAACTTAAATCACTCGCAGAAACAATTGAAACATCACTTAAAAATAAATGCTTGTTAGAGAATATTGAACCTGAATTATTTGAGCTACAGGACGAGCTTGAAAACTTACTTGCTGATGCAAGCGTAACTGAGTTACAAAGATAAGCTTTGAATTTTAGATACAAAAAAACGCGGCATTAACCGCGTTTTTTTAATTAAGCTTTTTAAATACTTATGTAGAATCGTATTACATTCTTGCTTCAATCATTAATCGTTTCATATCGCGTACGGCTTTATCGAGTCCATCTATCGCTGCACGAGCAATAATAGCGTGGCCAATATTTAGCTCATAAATCTCAGGCATCGCGGCAATAGGTTTAACGTTATGGTAATGAAGACCATGGCCAGCGTTAACAATCAAACCTAAGCTTGCTGCGTATTTAACACCTTCACGAATATGCTCTAACTCTTTGTGTAAATCAGTATCATTTGTTGCATCAGCATACGCGCCTGTGTGTATTTCTACATAAGGAGCACCACATTCTTTGGCTGCATCTAGTTGTGCTTTATCTGCATCAATAAATAGCGATACTTTAATACCCGCGTCGGTAAGCGTTTTTGTTGCGGCTTTAATTTTATCTATATTACCCGCAACATCTAAGCCGCCCTCGGTGGTTAACTCTTCGCGCTTTTCAGGTACTAAACACACGTACTCGGGTTTTACTTCAAGCGCTATTTGTATCATTTCATCGGTAACAGCGGTTTCAAGATTCATGCGAGTTTGGATAGTTTTAGCCATCACATAAACGTCGCGATCTTGAATATGGCGTCTGTCTTCACGTAAGTGAATCGTAATACCGTCTGCGCCTGCATGCTCTGCTACACTGGCTGCATGGGCTGGATCTGGGTAACTTGTTCCACGCGCTTGACGAAGTGTTGCAATATGATCTACGTTTACACCCAAAAGAATATCTTTCATTTTCTTACCTGTAAAATTACGTTTATTGAGAGGCCATAAATAGCTCACGGCTTTTTAATGGTTTACTACCTAATAAGGGTTTTAATAAATAGCGACTTAATTGCTTTGCCATATATAGCACATCACTTTGGCTAAAGTCATGATTTGCTATGGCGTTGAGTTGTTTGCCACTAAATCCAGAACGCGTATCTTCTTGTATTAAAAAACCAAGTTCGGGGAAATAACTATACGTCTGCTTTTCATCTATTGGTTCACCACTGGCATCAAAACTAAAATCCACGCCATAACCGAGTAATTCCAATAATTGAAATTCGTACGAGCGAAGCACTTCTTGTAAATTGGCTCCGCTGTTTAGGTTTCCTAGGTGGGATTTATATAGCTCAAATACTTGTTCAATTGGCTCATTAACAGGAACGATGCGATTAGTTAGCTCATTCAAATAAAAACCACAATAAAGCTCATCACCTTTTAAAAAGTGCGGGTTACCATGCAGTTCAAACTTATTGATATATTTTAAATCGTACTTGCCACTGTAATTAACAAGGAGTGCCTGGAACGGCTGAAGTTGTGCTTTATGTTTAGTGGCCTGGCGACCACTAATTCGGGCCAGCATTCTTAACTGACCAACGCCTTCTACAAGCATATCTAACATTACCTGGGAGTCACTATAAGGACGCCGATGTAATAAATACGCGGTGTAGAAGTCGCTATCCATTCACTAAGCTACTGCTTGGTTTAGTCTTCACTGTAACCTAAGCTTCTTAGTGCACGTTCATCATCAGCCCAACCCGACTTAACTTTAACCCAAAGCTCTAAAAATACTTTGTTATCAAGCATTTCTTCTATGTCTTTACGGGCTTCACGGCCAATGGTTTTTAGCTTTTCGCCTTTATTACCAATAACCATGCGTTTTTGTGTTTCGCGCTCAACAAGAATCAACCCATTGATGTGCCAAATACCGTTGTCTTGCCATTTAAACTGCTCAATTTCAACAGTCACAGAATACGGTAGTTCTTCACCCATAAAACGCATTAGCTTTTCACGAATAACTTCAGCTGCCATAAAGCGCATCGAACGGTCAGTTACATAATCTTCAGGAAAGTAAAATTCGCAAGGAGGTAAGCGTTTAGTTACTTCTGCTTTGATTAAATCAACGTTTTTACCTTGCGTTGCTGATACTGGCATAATTCCAACAAAATCAAACTTATCACTTAACCACTTCATATGAGGCAATACAAGATCACGGTCTTTAACTTGGTCAATTTTATTAATAACCAATAATACAGGCTTACCACTTTGCGATACTTTATTAAGTACCATATCGTCATCTGCATTCCAATGAGTGCCTTCAACGACAAAAATAATAAGCTCTACATCGCCGATAGAACTAGACGCTGCTCGATTCATTAGACGGTTAATAGCACGCTTTTCTTCAACGTGTAGACCCGGTGTATCTATGTATACCGCTTGGTGTTTATCTACGGTATGAATACCCATAATACGATGACGTGTAGTTTGTGGTTTACGTGAGGTAATACTCACTTTTTGCTCAATGATTTCATTAAGCAAAGTCGATTTACCTACGTTTGGTCGACCGACAATCGCCACCATTCCACAAAATGTATCTACATCACGTTCATGAGGCTGTATTAAGGTATCAAGGTTCATTTTTAAGTATCTTCAATGCTTTTTCGGCAGCTTTTTGTTCGGCCTTACGGCGCGAGCTACCAACAGAAATTATGCTATCCATTCCATCAACAATACATTCAACCGTGAATGTTTGATTGTGTGCTTGGCCTTGTGTATCAACTACTGTGTAGCCCGGTAACGATAATTTACGGGCTTGTAAATACTCTTGCAGCAGGGTTTTAGGATCTTTCTGGTTAAGCCCTGGTGAAATAGCATCCAAACGTGATTGGTACCACGCCAATATAAGATCGCCACAACTGTCGATACCTGAATCTAAAAATGCAGCGCCTATAATAGCTTCTACTGCATCAGCAAGCGTTGACTCGCGACGAAAACCGCCACTTTTAAGCTCGCCCGGCCCTAAGCGTAAATAATCGCCTAGACCAAATTCAAGACCAAACTCAGCAAGTGTTTGACCACGCACAAGTGTTGAACGCATGCGGCTTAAATCGCCTTCACGCGCTTTAGGAAATTTGGCATAAAGTGCATTGGCAATCACAAAGCTTAAAATCGAGTCGCCTAAAAATTCTAGTCGCTCATTATGTTGGCCTTTGTGGCTGCGGTGCGTCATTGCTTGTTCAAGTAAACCTTGATCAGCGAATTCATAGCCAATTTTTTTATATAATTCTGTTACATTTTTTTTCATCGTTACTGAATATTACCTAGGCGTTCAAAGCGAACACCAGTTGGAACCCATCCTGGTAAAATATCATCAGGGCCATTCTCAAATTCAAAACTCATCCATATAAAGACAGCTTTACCCACCAAGTTTTCTTTTGGTACAAAGCCCCAAAAGCGACCATCTTGGCTGTTGTCGCGGTTATCACCCATCATAAAATAATGATCAGCAGGAACAGTCCATTCATCAGAAGGCGTGCCCGGTTGCTGATAGTAACGCCCTTTTCTTTCAGGCGCTTGTGGGTTGATTAATATATCATGCGTAACTGTTGTTAAATTTTCATTCACACGAGCTAGAGGCATTGGGCCTTGTTTAAATTCGTTATCATTAATTAGTTTAAAATCAATTTTATTGAATTCATTACATAAAAGCTCACCCTGTTGGGTTTCGCCTTCTTTACAGTTTGGCTGAATATATAAACGTTTATCACGATAAACAATTTTATCGCCAGGTAAACCAATCGTACGTTTAATATAGTCAACACTTTCATCTAAAGGGTATTTAAAAACAACAATATCACCACGTTCAGGCTCACCGACATCAACCAACTGAGTGCGCCAAACTGGGTCTTTTATTCCATATGAATACTTTTGTACTAAAATAAAGTCACCCACTAACAGCGTAGGCATCATTGAACCAGATGGAATTTGAAACGGTTCAAAAATAAATGATCTAAAAATAGTAATTGCTGCAATCATCGGGAAAATCGACTTTGCTGTTTCTGTTAGTACTGGTTCTGGTGCAATTAATGCCGCAGTTTCTTCATCTAACGGAGCTCCAGCAGACGTTTGCGCTATCGCTAAGCGTTCCTGTCTTTTAGGTGCATACATTAAGTGATCTATTAACCATATTAAGCCTGAGCCTAAGGTTAATAGCACCAATAAAACTGAAAAATAACCAGCCATTTATAATCCTTTGTTTTTATTTACCAACTTTTAAAATAGCTAAAAACGCTTCTTGAGGCACTTCAACATTACCTACTTGCTTCATACGTTTTTTACCATCTTTTTGCTTTTTAAGTAGCTTTTTCTTACGACTCACATCGCCACCGTAACACTTAGCAATTACGTTTTTACGTAACTGTTTTACCGTAGTACGTGCAATAACGTGTTGTCCAATCGCTGCTTGAATCGCAATATCAAACATTTGACGAGGAATAAGCTCTTTTAATGCATCAGCTAATTGACGACCACGAGACTGAGCACCATCGCGGTGAACAATAATCGCAAGTGCGTCAACACGCTCACTATTGATTAAAATATCAACACGCACCATATCTGATGTTTGAAAGTGTTTAAAGTTATAATCAAGCGATGCAAAACCACGGCTTGTTGATTTTAATTTATCAAAAAAGTCCATTACCACTTCAGCCATAGGTAGCTCATACGTAACAGCTACTTGCTTTCCGTGATAGGTCATTTTTGTTTGGCTACCGCGTTTTTCAATACACAAAGTAATAACATTACCTAAGTATTCTTGTGGTACCAAAATATTAGCTTCAACAATCGGCTCACGAATTTCTAAAATATCGTTTACTGCAGGTAAATCAGACGGGTTATCAATCTGGAATGTACCTTCTTTAGTAACTATCTCATAGATTACCGTAGGTGCCGTTGTAATTAAATCAATATCGTATTCACGCTCTAAACGCTCTTGAATGATTTCCATGTGTAGCATACCTAAAAAGCCACAGCGGAAACCAAAACCTAATGCAGTTGAATTCTCTGGTTCAAAGAATAACGACGCATCGTTTAAGCTTAATTTATTAAGCGCATCACGGAATGATTCATACTCATCTGATGCAATTGGGAACATACCTGCATAAACCTGAGGCTTAATTTTTTGAAAACCAGGTAAACGAAGTGGAGCCGCATTTTTTTGATGAGTTATAGTATCGCCTACTGGCGCACCATGTATCTCTTTGATGCCAGCAATAACAAACCCTACTTCACCGGTTCTTAAAATACCGGTGTTAGTTTGCTTAGGTGTAAACACACCCACTTGGTCGGCAGTATGTATATGCTCATTCGACATTATTTTTATTTTGTCGCCAGTGCGTAATTCACCGTGCTTAATACGCACTAATGATACAACGCCTTGGTATGGGTCAAACCAAGAATCGATAATAAGTGCTTGTAGAGGTCCATCTGTATCGCCTACTGGCGGCGGAACATCTCTAACAATCATTTCAAGAACTTCGGCAATACCTACACCCGTTTTAGCGCTACATTGCACTGCATCAAGGGCATCAATACCAATAATTTCTTCAATTTCTTCTGCAACGCGCAAAGGATCCGCTTGCGGTAAATCGATTTTGTTAAGTACTGGAATTACTTCTAATTCCATTTCAATAGCGGTGTAACAGTTAGCTAATGTTTGTGCTTCAACGCCTTGGCCTGCATCAACAACGAGTAGTGCACCTTCACATGCAGCTAAAGAACGCGATACTTCATATGTAAAATCAACGTGTCCTGGAGTATCAATGAAATTAAGTTGATAAGTTTCGCCATCGTTCGCTTTGTAATTCAACGTTACACTTTGCGCTTTAATGGTAATACCACGTTCGCGCTCAATATCCATTGAATCCAAAACTTGTTTTTGCATTTCACGGTCGGTTAAACCGCCACAAACTTGGATCAAACGATCTGAAAGGGTCGATTTACCATGGTCAATATGGGCGATGATCGAAAAATTACGGATATGCTTCATAAACTGGATTCTATACTTCTATTTTAATGGACTAAATATGAATACCTAAGTGACTTGAAAATACTTGCTGTAGGATGCCATAAGCTCAGTTTGTAAATTACAAACATCACGAATGCTTTTTAATATTGATTAAAACCATTTTATTTATTGAATAACAATAAGTTAAACTTATTTAATTTACATAATTCAGCTAGATAAAATAATTTAAAAAACCACTATTCCCTGTATTTCCAAGTTACTTTGGTATAAAACGGCAATTTTACATTTAATTGGCGTCAATCACCATCTATTTGAGTTAAAGGGATACTAATTGGGTGAATTTTTATAACTTTTATATCGTGCTTTAGCGATTTCACGCGAGTTTTAGCTATAAAGAAACCAGTAACACCACCTAAAGCTGCAGCTAAAATTTGCCAAACTTCGGAAGACATAAATAATTGCGCTGCAATCAGTGCAAAAACCAGACTTAAAAGCAGTGGTAGCATGTATACCGCAAATGCATGCTTAACGACGTGACTATCATCAAGTGACAAGGTTACCTTTTGTCCTACTTCAACAGAGGATTCAAATTTATAAGGGAAGGTTTTTTTTGCAGTGCCAAACAGCTTACCAAACACTTGTGAGCCGCAACGACCATTGCAGCCTTCACAAGCTTGTTTTTGTTGTGCTTCTAAATGAGCAATGTGGCCATCGAGGGCCACAACAGTGAGGGTTTGTTCAATCATAACAATCCTTACGAATCGTTTATAATGCGCGGGTAACTGACTCAGCAATCGCTTTTGCGGTCATACTCGGTACATTACCAACAACCGATACATCAAAATTACCGCCATTATGCACATATACTGTCGTTGCACCAGAGGTTAGTGCACCACTTAAACGCTTACCCGGTAATGGACGCTGAATAAATACCGAAATTTCAACAAAACCATCGGAGAACAAGTAATAGTCTGTTAATTCGTTATTTAAATCGAGCTTATGTCTGTCTGATTTTAGTAATTCAAAGCCATCCGGTAACCAACTAATCTGCCAGTTAGTCGCTGTACTGTCTTCGTTTATAAGTGCATCGTTTGGTAAAGGCGTTGGAAAGTTTCGATTGAGCACTTCAAGTAACATACCTGCTGGCTGCTCTGTCACACTAATATGGGTAAGCTGTAACTGTTCTAAGGCCTCACCTTCATGGTTAACGTACGCGGCTTTTAGTAACAACGACGATTCCATATCCAGCCAAATCCAATAATTATATTTATACTCGTCTTTAGATTCTATGCGAACTAGTTGAGCAGCACGCCCTGCAATACGACCTTTCCCGCCTAATACAAAATCATAGTGCGCGCTTAAGCGATCTATATCTTTAAAAAGCACTTCAGGGATTGGACCCGCTATTGAATCTGTTTTTAGGGAGTATGGTTCAGACTGAGGTTCAAAATAAGTAACTTGGTTGTCAATACGGACCATTTCAAGCCCAGCACCGTTAAGTAAACTTAAATGCTCAAGTTCTGTATCACCTTGTAAAGCATGCACCCATCGGTAGGGTTCCATTGTTTTACCTTTGACAACCACAAACGAAGCGTCAAAATTACGGGTGTGAACGGCATTAGCCATTTTTAGTAATAAATCTTTGGCAGGATTTGTGTCGTTGGCAAATGCATTAAAGCTTACTACCAACGACAGAACAAAAGTGATTACTTTCATTTAATTAGTTTTTTTCCTCAGACGCTTTGGTATTAGTTTGCGCTGTTTCTAAAGAATTCGCAACTCGTGCTTGGCGTTGATGCTCAAGAACTAATGCACCAATACGTTGTTGCTGTAATTCACGTAAACCTTGCTCTGCATTTTCAAGCGCAGGTTCAGATGAGTAACTTACTGGCGACGCCATACCTGTCAGCGGTGTGGTTTGTAGTAATGGAATTTCGCTTTGTTGCTCGTTGTTACTTTGAGGAAGCGTATTAACTCCCACAATAGCAAACATTGCCACACTGGCTGCAATTGCTAGTTGAGCAACTGGTTTGCGCCAATTAAAAGCCACTACTTTATTATCTTGTACTGTTTCAGTGATTGCTTGGGGCTGTGTTTTTGACTGACTAAAGTCAGCATAAACAGGCTCGCTTTCTAGTGCTAATGCAACGCGATCGCTAATATCAATATGTATGTCGTTATTATTTTTTTGAGCACGCATCGCATCACCAATTAACGCATAACGGCCAAACGTAGTTACATCTTGCTCTGCAATTTTTGCATCAGTAAGATGTTGCTCGCCATCAAGTAATGCCGATAACGCTTCGTTATCTAACTTGTTAAGGTGTGCTTTTGTCATACTAAGACTCGCCTATTAATGGGTTTAATTTGTTATCTATTGCTTCACGGGCACGAAATATACGCGAACGCACAGTCCCGACCGGGCAATCCATTACCACTGCTATTTCTTCATAGCTCATCCCTTCGATTTCTCTAAGGGTGATTGCGGTTTTAAGATCTTCAGGCAAACTATCAATCGTATTAAAAATAACAGCGCGTACTTCTTCGCTTAAAAGTAGGTTTTCAGGAGATGCATTAGATCGCATTGAATCTGCACAATCATAAAACTCGGCATCTTCAGCGTCTATATCATTTGCTGGCGGCTTACGCCCCTGGGCTACTAAGTAATTTTTAGCACAATTAACGGCAATACGGTATAACCACGTGTAAAAGGCGCTGTCACCTCTAAAGTTTGGAAGTGCACGGTAAGCTTTAATAAAAGCCTCTTGTGCTACATCAGCAATATCGCCTTGGTTTGATACATAACGTGAGATCAAACCTGCAATTTTGTTTTGATACTTCTTTACTAATAGGTTGAAGGCGTTTTTATCTCCTTGCTGGACCCTTTTTACTAGCACTAAATCTAATTCCTGCTCGCTCATTCGAGCCGGTACTCCTATGTCTGATTTTTGCTTGTTATTCATATTGTCGTCATTGTTCACAAATACTCTGACCTCTTTATGAATAAAAAGTTCTGCTTAATATTATTTTTTTATAAAATAGATGATAAATAACGGCGCGAAGCCTTTAAAATCACTACGTAGTAGTATGACAAATATGGTACAACTACAGATATTAAAAACAAATATTGCTCTATATGAGCATTGTAACCGCAAAGTACCTCTGACATGAACCAAAATAAACATCACATTGCAGATGTCGCTATTATAGGTAGCGGCGCAGCAGGCTTATCACTTGCATTATCTCTAGCTAATTATTGTAACGTTACCGTGATCAGTAAAGGAGCGCTTACAGAAGGTTCTACTTTATATGCTCAAGGTGGTATAGCAGCTGTATTTGATAAACAAAACGACAGCATAGAATCTCATGTTGAAGATACACTCGATGCGGGCGGCGGTTTATGCGACAGAGACGCTGTTCATTATACTGCCAGCAATGCTCACGATTGCCTACAGTGGTTAATCGACCAAGGTGTTCCCTTTGATATGGAGTTTGATAGCAAAGGAAAAGAGCGTTTTCATTTAACACGTGAAGGCGGTCACAGCCATCGTCGTATTTTGCATGCAGCCGATGCTACTGGCAAAGCTGTGCAAACCACGCTTATTAGCCAAGTTAAAATTCATAAGAATATAACGCTTTTAGAGCAATACAACGCCATTGATTTAATTACAGATAAAAGCGCCGGAAAAACAGGCTCACACATTGAAGGTATGTATGTGTGGAACAAAAAAGCTAAAAAGGTAGAAACCATTTCAGCTAAATTTGTTGCTCTTGCCACTGGTGGCGCAAGCAAAGTGTATTTGTATACATCTAATCCAGATGTATCAAGTGGTGATGGCATTGCAATGGCATGGCGCGCAGGCTGTAAAGTTGCCAATATGGAATTTAATCAATTTCATCCAACGAGCCTTTATCATCCAGAGCTACAAAACTTTTTAATTACAGAAGCTATGCGCGGTGAAGGGGCTTATTTAAAACGACCTGATGGCACTCGTTTTATGAAAGATTTTGACAGTCGTGAAGAACTTGCTCCACGCGATATAGTGGCACGCGCAATCGATTTTGAAATGAAGCGTTTAGGTGCTAATTGTGTTTATTTAGATATTAGCCACAAAGATAAAGACTTTATTATTGAGCACTTTCCTACTATTTACGCAAAATGCCTAAGTGTAGGGCTTGATATAACAAAAGAAGCAATCCCAGTTGTACCTGCTGCGCATTACACTTGTGGTGGCGTAATGACCGACTTTAACGGTAAAACAGATCTCGATAACTTGTATGCTGTTGGCGAAGTCGCTTACACAGGCCTACATGGTGCAAACCGTATGGCAAGTAATTCATTATTGGAATGTATTGTATTTGCCCACGCTGCAGCTAAAGACATTTTAAGTAAAATTGAACATGCACCAGAGCCAATGGCTCTACCTCATTGGGATGAAAGCCGTGTTAGTAACTCTGATGAAGAAATTGTTATTACCCATAACTGGCATGAACTACGTTTATTTATGTGGGATTATGTAGGTATTGTACGCTCTACTAAACGCTTAGAACGTGCACTGCATAGGGTTGAGTTGCTGCAGCAAGAAATACATGATTATTATGCAAACTTTAGAGTAAGTAATAACTTGCTTGAGCTTCGTAACTTAGTACAAGTGTCAGAACTCATTATTAGAAGTGCAATGGAGCGAAAAGAAAGCAGAGGCCTACATTATACTATTGATTACCCTGAACAAAATGAAAATCCAACACCGACTATTTTGACTCCAAAACGCAATTAATCGCGCTTAAAGTAGCACGTTTTAGACGCGCATAGCTTTGTTCATTAACACCATTGGCTGAAATTATAAGCCAATGGTTGTTACTAAAACCTTTAATATGTAGCCATATATTATTGCCATAAAAACGGCTTTTTTTACTAATTTCACCCTGAATTTTTAAACCTTCACCCTCAAACCTAAATAGCTTGGGTTCTAGAATTATAACGCCATGGTTTGGATGAATTGCCAACACTTTTTGCCACACTAAAAAGCCAGCTAATATATTAATTATCAAACAAAAAAGCATAGCTAGTAGCGAATCTAAAAATAAACATAATATTAAAATGAGCATGCAAAAAAAGACCACAATAGGTTTGTGGTCAGCGTTATTATTAGTAACTGTAAACCTATACACGAACTCGGTCTAAGATCAGCGAAACCATACCGTTTAACTGCTCATCTTTACATTCTTGATGACCCATAAACCATGCAAATAAGTCAGGGTCTTCTTCTGTTAGCAAACGCTGAAAAATAGCCTGTTGCTCTGCGCTTAAAGAGTCGTATGCTTCTTCAACAAACGGCATAAACAAAACATCAAGCTCTAACATGCCACGACGGCAAGCCCAACGAATACGTGCTTTACTATGAATTTCAACCATTTTAAACCTCATACTTAATTGACTCGAGTTTAACAAACACAAGCCTATTTAGCAGCTATTAATCTCTCATTAAAGAATAAACCCGCACCAATAAGCGCTTGTCTGTACCATACGTAACAACTGCGTTATTATGTCACTTCATTTATATTGCAAAGAAGGTTTTTATGTCGAGCGTTTATGCATGTCCGTTATCTCATCAACTTATTAGCCTCTGCGGTGCTGATAAATTATCTTATTTACACGGGCAAATCACTCAAGATCTAAATAAATTAACCAGCAGTAATTATTTGTGGGCTGGCCATTGCAGCGCTAAAGGTAAACTTTGGGGCGTATTTAAATTATTTTCTTATCAAGACAGCTACTACCTTACAGGCAGCGAAAACGAAGTAGAAAAATCGTTAGCTGAGCTAAAAAAGTATGCCGTATTTGCAAAAGTTGACATTAGTGCATGTTCAAAGCGATTAATTGGTCTCATTGGTGATGATTTATCGGATGTACTCGCACAACTTGATATTAACTTTGAAGGTGATGCGAGCGCGTGTGACTTTGAAAGCGGTAAAGCACTAAAATTAGCTGATAACCGTGTTTTATTGATGGTCGATAGCCAGTTTAGTATGCCTGATGACGTATCTACACTTGATAACGAAGCTCCTTGGCAACAAGCATCTATGCTTGCAGGTGAACCTCAGTTAAGTGCAGATGCAATTGGCGAGTATGTTCCTCAAATGGTAAACCTACATGCTATTGACGGTATAAGCTTTAAAAAAGGGTGTTATACCGGTCAAGAAACTGTAGCTCGCATGAAGTACCTAGGTAAAAATAAGCGTGCAATGTATATAGTCTCAGGTCAAAGCGAAGGGATACTTTCAGAGCCCGATTTAGAAACCCAATTAGGCGAAAATTGGCGCCGTGCGGGTAAACTTATTGCACAAAGCTTTAATGAACAAACAAATAAATTAACAGGCCTCGTTGTGTTGCCAAACGATACTGATGTAACTCAGGTACTTCGTGCAAAACACACACCTCAGGTGGAGCTAAGCATTCTGCCTCTACCCTACTCTCTTGAAGATGAATAAATAGGAATGACTATGATCGTTGCGGCAAACAAAGTGGTAAAAATGCATTATTCGGTAATGGATAATGATGGCAATAGCATTGATAATTCGTTCGGTGGTGAGCCACTACACTTTATCATTGGCACAGGCTACTTAATTTCAGGCCTAGAAAATGCTTTGCAAGGCAAACAACCAGGCGACACACTTAGCGTAAAAGTTGAACCTGATGATGGTTATGGCGAACGCCACGATAACCTAATGCAAGCTGTACCTAAGTCGATGTTTGAAGGTATGGAAATTGAAGTCGGCATGCAATTTCGTGCATCAACAGATGATGGTGACCAATCAGTAATGATCATCGATATCCAAGATGAAGAAGTGATTGTAGATGGCAATAACCCACTTGCAGGCATAACACTTAACTTTGATGTAGAGATACTAGAAGTACGTGATGCAACCGAAGAAGAACTCACTCATGGTCATGTACATGGTGAAGGTGGATGTGGTCACGACCACTAATACACTGTTAAACCAAGTAAAAAAGCGCCTAGGGCGCTTTTTTTATATCATATTGTTGCGCTTAACCGTTTCAGTTTTTGCCTTACTAGGCAGCGCGATTGATACATTCTTTTCTTTTAGAGCGGCGAGTAAACCTTTTTGATCGTTTGTGCCAACTCGATACAAAGTGCCATCTTTAAGCGTTAGCTGTATTGCACTAAAGCCAGATACTGTATACACCCAACCATCGTGAGTAATTCGCATACCAATACCGTGTCTGTAAGAGTTTTGGACTGCCTTAGCTTCTACTACTTCGCCAAGCTCAATGCTTTGCCCTGCAACGCCTGGACCAAACGCCCAGCTAATTTTTTTATCATCTACTTTTACTGTTAGACCATGGAACAAAAAGCCCACCAGCACTAAAATCCCAGCAAATATCATTAAAGGTCCATCAGCGCCTAACAAGTTCCATGCAAGCGCTACAAAACCGCCTATCCACGCTAATACAAAAAAGATAAACACCGCATACTGTTTATGCTGATACATAATATTCTCTAAATTAAATAAATACTTAAAAGCTGTACACCAATGTAGCACTCAGCTCTGAGTCAAACTTGAGTTTATCATCTTCGGGTTTTGAATTATAACGATACATGTAGGTAAATTTGAGTGATACCGCACCAATCACTTGGCTTATTAGTGCGGTTTCCGATTTTAAGCGAGAATTAAGACCTGAGAGCGACTGCTCTATACTCACATCTTGATTAAAACGAGTACGCTTAGAAACCAAACGTTCCCACTGCATTGCAACACGTACTAAATAACCGGTTTTATTAATTTCATCTTCGCTCACATCCGAATCTTCATCCGCTACTGAACGGTATAAACCAGGTCCTATATCAATATCTACTTTGTTTTTAGAGCCTTGATATACACGTGCACCATAGCCTGTCGCCACCGTACTTTTAAAATCAAGTCCACTAAACTCATCTTCTTCGTAATCACCGTAAATAAAAAATGAGGAGTTTTTAACACCTACTTTATAGTTACCTTGCGCTGATACAAAAACACGATTAGCTGTAACATCAGTGCCACCGCTTTCATCGTTCTCATCACGCTTATAAAGAGAGTCTATTTTAAATTGGTTACGCCACTTTTCAAAGTCTTGGTATAAATTACCTTTGAGCTTAAAACTGGTCGAATTGGTGTTACCTTTACTTAGAATAAAGCCAAATTCAGTATCACCATAGAACATGTCACCTTTGTGTAACTCATGAATTTCTTCATCAGAGAGCTTGCCATATTCATGAAAATCTTCAAATGGATCAACGGCCCAACTTGGGCTGCTAATTATTAAAAAAATTAAAAATAAATACTTACGCACAATACTCTCTCTGCACACAATTATAAAAATAAGCAGTATTGCTTATTCAGTTTCTTTCCATAAAATATGACAAAACGGAGCATCTTTATCACGACTAATCAAAATTTTAGCAAACAAAACATCATCATTTTCAAATTCTAAACCAACCAACACCTGAATAAAGTGCTCTGGCTCTATTTCAAGGGCTACAAAGTCTTGCCACTGGTCATCTGGCTCGTCTTCTTCAATAAAGCCTAGGTCTTCTCTAAACTCATTAAAGTCTTCAACATCTTTTTCACTCAAGTTATTTGGCGCTAACTCTAAAAAAATATCATAAGCTTGGTGAGTAGCTTCTTCTACCGTATATAAACGTGGACCCGACATATGTGCTTACCTTAAGCTTTTAAGTTGCGCTATATTATCAAATCTCATCATCATTTTGATAAAAAAAAACGTAAAACACTGACTTTTTTGTAACCGAGTCATGCTTTATTCAGCATACAACTAAATCGACAAATAACAATTCACCTAAACTATTGAATATAAAGATTACTTTTATTATTTTAGTTAAAATAACAACGTAAAATATTTTTATTATCTTAGGTTCGAATTGTTTAGCTTTTTCTCATCTAAAACCAATCCTTTAAGACTACGGCTTTAGCAATAAATTCCATTTATTTAAAAAATACCGTCACTTTACTTAATTCCTATAACAACATAAGCTCAAGCAACAGGTCAGAGGAGTGTGTAATGATAAAACTAGAAAAACAAAATGGCATTGCAACCGTCACGCTTAGCAGAGCAAAAAAACAAAATGCATTAAGCTTTGAAATGTTTGTAGAGCTAAACAAAGCCATTAAAAATATAAAAAGAGATCGTAGTATTCGTGCTGTGGTAATAAAAGGTGATGGCGAGCATTTTTGTGCAGGCCTTGATATATCTGCAGTAATGGCTACACCAATGAACATAGTGAAATTATTGCTTAAATGGTTACCAGGCAATCAAAATTTAGCGCAAAAAGTAGTATTAGGCTGGCAGTCACTTAGTGTGCCCGTTATTGCACAAATTGATGGCAACTGTTTAGGGGGTGGTTTGCAAATAGCTTTTGGGGCAGATTACAGAGTTGTTCATATTGATGCCAAACTTGCCATTATGGAAGCGCGTTGGGGATTGTGCCCCGATATGGGCGCAAATGTAATGATGAGCGGTTTAGTTAAGCGCGACCAAGCACTTTGGCTTGCAAGCCACGCAAACCCAATCACTGCACAACAAGCAAATGAGCTAGGTTTGGTTACTAAACTTACCGATGATACTCAGCAAGCAACGCAAAACATGCTCGATACATTACTTGAGCGTTCACCCGATACGCTTGCTGCTATTAAACGTGTTACACAACTTAGCTATAAACCAAACCAACGAAAAATACTCGCTAAAGAAACCTTAAGCCAAATTCGCTTACTGCTAAACCCAAACACTAAAAAAGCAATTGCTAAAGCTAAAGGAAAAGCAGATATAACCTACGCAAATACAAAGCACTGGTAGACTATTGCACAATGCATAAAAGAGTTTGATTTGTTAAAGTTAAGCTCTTATCTTTTCTGTGAGCCACTTTGATGAAATATCTGCTCAGTAGCGCTATTATTTTACTATGTTTAGCCTGTGCTAAACTCATTATGCACTTTATTGGTGGGAGCTTTCCTGCACCGTTACTCGCTATGGTTATTTTATTAGCTTTACTCTTATCTGGTATTGTAAAAGAGCAACACGTGAAACCATGCGCCTCCCCTATTTTAAATATTATGCCTATATTTTTCATCCCTGCAGGTGTGGGATTTATTGAACATCTAGGCCTTATAAAATCGTATTGGGCATTTTTAGCCTCAGTTGTGGTGCTAGTCCCTATAACTACCTTGTTGCTTGTTAGCAGTGTAATTGCGTACTTTAAGGGAAGAGAAAATAATGACTAATTTTACTTTTTCCGCTATTTCAGAGCTACAGCCTAATTTATGGTGGCTAAGTATTCCTTTTATTATTGTATTGTTTTTAGCACTAAGGGCCGTAAACCAAAGTATAAAAAACAGCGTATTTAAATCGCTCACTAACCCCGTATTTTTAAGTATTAGTATTATCGCTTTATTACTAGTTAATCTAAATTTGCCTTATACGCAATTTGCCTCGCACAGCAAATTACTAAGCTGGTTATTAGAGCCCGCGATTGTGGCTTTAGCGCTTCCTTTATATCAGCAGTTTACACACGTACGAAAAAATCTATTACTCATAGTCGCAACATGTAGCTTAGGTATTGTTAACGCAACCGTTGTGGCATTTTTGCTAAGCATATTATTTAATGCGCCTGCGCAGCTAAGTGCATCTGTTGCCGCACTCAGTGTCACAACCCCAATATCTTTAATTGTTACTGACTCATTAGGGGGGATTAGCTCTCTTGCTGCGGCTTTAGTTATTTTTATTGGTTTACTAGGCGCTTTATTTGGTTTTATGCTTTTTAAACTCATTAATATTTTTAATCACGAATCTCAAGGTGTTGCAATGGGCACAGCTTGTCATGCAATTGGGACTGCTGCTGCTATTGCTGAACATCCAAAAGTAGGCGCTTACTCCTCAGTTGCAATGGCGCTAAGTGCTTTATTAACAGCAATTATAGTGCCGCTGTTATATCCATTTTTAGTCAACATTTTGCTATAGTTGGAAAAATACAACATAGCCCTAACATAGAGCGCTTTATGATCAGTTCTGAAATCGAACAGTTTGAAAAATATTACACCATGCTTACTGAGTATATGGTTACCTACAGTATGCAAATTGTTGGCGCTATTTTTATCGTCCTCATTGGTTTGTGGATAGCACAAAAGCTTGCCAAATTTGTAGCCGCGTTAATGACCCGTCATAACGTTGACATTACGCTTACTAACTTTGTCAGTAGCGTGGTAAAAGTACTGCTAATTGTAATGGTTATAATTATTGCACTTGGCAAAATAGGTATCAGCGTTACGCCATTTGTAGCAGCCATTGGTGCTGCATCTTTAGGTGCTGGTTTAGCGCTGCAAGGAATGCTCTCTAACTATGGTGCGGGCCTTGCCATTATAGCCACCCGACCTTTTGTTGTTGGTGATACTATTGAAGTTAAAAATGTAAGCGGCCAAGTTAAAACAATTGAGCTTGGCTACACTATTTTAATCAATGAAGAAAAAGTAGAAATCACCATTCCAAATAAGCATATAGTAGGTGAAATACTTCATAACTCATTTAGTTACTCATTGGTCAAAGGTGAAATAGATATAGCCTATAGTGCTTGCTCTGATAATGCGATTAGCCTTATTGAAGACGTACTTAAAGCACACGAATTAGTCGCACAAAATCCGTTATCACAAGTGGGTATTGAACGCTTTGCCGATAGCGGTGTTACAATAAGCTACCGATATTGGGTGCCTACTACTAAAATTATTGAAACCAAACTGGCTATTAATGGCGGTGTTTATAAAGCAATTAATAACGCTGATATTGAAATCCCATTCCCTCAACGCGTCATTACTATAAATAAAAGCGATATATAGTCATAAAATCCAGTGGGTAATTCAATATTGAATTACCCACATCAATAAACTTCTTTTACTGCGTAAAAACTCCTTATCTGTTTGTTATTTTATCTGTAATATAAAGACTTGGTTAAAAAAGTCGGCTAATCACTCGCTTTAATTACATAATAACAATAATGAGCCATTATGAATCGCAGCCCTTTTTATTTAGGTGATTGGCAAGTCAATCCCCAGTCAAATACTCTTCAGCGTGCAGAAAAAAATAAACAGTTAGAACCAAAAGCCATGGATGTGTTAGTTCATCTTTGCTTCCAAAAAGGCGAAATTGTTACTACTGACGAGCTATTAGATCAATGCTGGAAAAATGTTGAGGTAGGCGATAACCCGCTGCATAAAACAATTACCCAGTTACGAAAAGCCCTCGGTGATAAAGCAAGTGAACCCACCTACATAGAGACTATTCGCAAACGTGGTTACCGCGTTATTGCAAAACTTGAGTTTCCTCTGGCTGAAGATATAAAAAAAAGTGAAAACACATGGCAAGGTGGCTCTCCTTTTTTAGGATTAAGCGCCTACAACCCAAGCGATACACACCTATTTTTTGGCCGCAATCAATCTATAGAAACGTTACTCAATAGAATATCGAGCCAAGTTAAATTTGGTCGTGCTTTTTGCTTAATACTTGGCCCTAGCGGTACAGGTAAATCCTCGCTTGTTAATGCTGGAATTTTACCAAAACTGCTAGATGAGCGAGGCTATAATGGCATCGGGGTTATTTCCTACACCCAGATCGACTTTGCAGATGTTCATAAAAATAGACTTTTTTTAGATTTAGCTTCTGCATTACTTGATTGGGATATAAACGCCCAGCCTGTGTTTGAAGGATTAAGCGCGCAAACACTTGCAGAACAACTAGAGTTGGCAATAGATGACGTAATTAACGCCATACAAGCTGCACTAAGCAAAACCTCTACACAACTTAAAACACCGCAGTTATTTTTATTTATTGACCGCTTAGAAGTACTGCTTTCTTCTCCTTTATTTAGTAGCGAAACACGCAGCCATTTTTTATCGGTTATTGAGCGCTTAGCAACCTCTAAAACAGTGATTCTATTTAGTGCATGTCGTAACGACTTTTATCCTTTAGTGGTTGAACAACCCAGCCTAATGGCAGGTAAAGCTCATGGTGCGCATTACGATTTAACACCACCAAACAGGCACGAACTACAACAAATTATTCGCCTGCCAGCGTTAACCGCTAATTTAACATTTTCACTCGACCCGCAAACCCAAACGCCACTGGATGAAATTCTGTGCGCCGATACAGCTAATAACCCCGACGCACTGCCCATGCTGCAATACACACTGCAAGAACTGTATTTACAACGCAGTGATAGTAACGAGCTACTGCACAGTGTTTACACAAAACTCGGGGGTATTGAGGGAGCCATAGGCAAAAAAGCAGAAGATATATTTATTGACCTCAGCAACGAGCAACAACAGCAACTAAAAAGCGTGTTATCACAACTGATCACTTTAAATCCAGATGGTAAAACCATTACGAGCCGCGCTGCCCGCTGGCAAACATTAACGAACACAAGCCAAAAAGAGCTTGTGCAAGCCATGGTCGATAGCCGTTTATTTGTATCGCATTTACAAAATCAAGAAGCCTGTTTTAGCCTTGCTCACGAGGCATTATTACGTCAATGGCCGCGAGCAAAACAATGGATTAATGATCATAAAGATGCCTTAGCAATAAAAAGTCGCTTACAGCATCAAGCGCAAAATTGGGTAGATGAAGGTAAAAGTAGTGCTTACCTCCTAGCGCCAGGTAAACCTCTACAAGAAGCGCAGCTATTACTTAGCGACAAACTGTTTAAATTAGATGATAACGAGCACGCTCTTATCAAAAGCTCTGTAAAAAAAACAAAAGCAAAAATAAGAGTAAAACGAGTGACCGTTGCTTTATTGTGTTTGCTTACATTTACCGCGTTATTAATGAGCTTTACTAGTTTTAAGGCCCAGCAAAACGCACAAAAAAAGCAGCTTGAGGCAGAGAGCCTGCTTGGTTTTATGGTCGGTGATTTTGCCGATAAATTACGTAGCGTAAAGCGTATGGATTTACTTGATGGTATTAGTAATAAAGCACTTGAGTATTTTACTAATCAAACTGACGAATCAGGTTCACTTTTTAGCTTTAGCGATGATAAAGCACAATTTAACAACCGTTTTCAGTACGCACAAACTCTTGAGGCAATGGGGGAAGTGGCCTATTCGCGCGGTAAAACCATTGAGGCCTTCACCGCCTTTGAAAACGCCCGCACCCGCCTTGAGGCATTATTAAAAATCCAGCCCGATAATTTAGAGCTACTCACGCTTGCGGGTGCCAATGCCTTTTGGTTAGGGCAGCTTAGTTACGATAAAAGTGATTACGCCGCCACTGAGCCATTATTTAAAAAGTACCATTCATATAGCAAAACCATGTATTCGTTAGCACCGAATGATTTTAATTCCATTATGGAGTTGTCGTATTCACATAACTCATTGGGTTCTTTATACACAGAGAAATTTGACTATATAGCCGCGAAAAAAAGCTTTACAGAGTCACTTATGCTTAAGAATAGGGCCATTGAACTAAAACCGAATAGTAAAAATTTATTACGTGATAAAGCAGATACAATCAGTTGGCTTGCAAAAACTGAAGGTAACTTAGGTAACTTTAATGTCGCAATGAATATGCTGGAAAATGCAGTTTCTGTGGTGAAAAAAATGACTAATCACTACCCTGATGACGCCAGTCTTTTTTATATGTCAGCAAATATACATATGCAACAAAGTTATTTACTAAGTTATTTACCTGATAAAAAAATGGCCTATTTAAAAGCTCGCTTTGCGAATGAAATTATAAATGAGGCTTTAAAGCAAGATCCGGAAAATAATGAATTTCAACATATGTATTATCGCTCATTAGCGCAATTGATAATGTTGTCTTATGACAAAAAGATTGATTCAAGGACAGAAAAAATTATTAGCTTCTTAAAATCACAAGGTCTTAATAGTATCAATTCTATCAATACACAAATTAGTCTAATTCACTATTTTATTGACAGAAACTTCCCCCTTAAAGCGCAAGAGTTATTAACGACCCTTGAGAATGATGGCGAATATAAACGGTACATAACCAATAAAATGAAAAATAGAGATAACTTAGCCCCCATAAATATAAACCTACTCAAAGCTAAATTAGCTGCGACCAGCGAACAACGAGAGCAATTTTGCTTAAATGTGCTTAAAGCTATTACTAAAACAGTAAAAATAAACCAAAGTATTCACGTAAAGTACCCGCAGGTACAAGCATATACCTGCTTAAACCGAGCAAACGAAATACCAACAATAACAGCAAGCCTGTTAAAACTAGGCATTACTGACTTTAAACTATAAAACTAAACACAAAGGAAATTACATGACGACCACTATAAACAAAGTCGACATTCAAGTGCATATTGAGTTTAACGATAAAAAAGAGGCTATTTTTAGCTACACAGAAAATGGCAAAGCCGTTGATGGCGGCGGTACAGTAAGAACCGAAACTGCAGGTACTTACACTTTAACTCCTGCTGCAGTTGGGCTAGGCTTTTTTTTCACAGGAGCTACAGTTACTGATAAAATAGGAACATGTGCCCAAGACTTCAGTTATGCACTTAGTGATAACCACCAAGCAATCACTATCACCGATACAGCAAAAAACTCAGGCACTGCGTGTTTAATATTTAACGTTGAATGTAATGATAAACCTTATTCAAGCCCTGACCCACAAGTTATAAATAAAAAAAAATTAATCAACAACGATTAATTATTGATTTTAAATTGCATGGGGCTGATTTATTCCTACGCAATTTATTTATAAACTAACTACCTTTTAGTTAAACACTGACACACTTCAATAAAAACAAGTAAAATCAAACAATTAAAAAAGAAGGTTACCGAAAGGTTTAAAAATATAAATTAAATAAACTACTAGACATAAAGTTTCATTAACAATAAAAATGAGCAACACCATGTCTAACAATAATGAAAATAGCAGAGCAAACAACGCCGACAATGCTGTATCTGCATTAATGAGCAGCATTTCTAACACCGTTAACAATGAAAAAATAAGCGCTATTATTAATGTCACGAATGTCATGGCCGATGCTATTTTTATTGTTAATGCAGATGGCGTGTTTGAATCAGTAAACCCCGTCGCAGCACGTTTTTTTAACGTGACGTCAGATTTATTAATAGGTAGAAAATGGCATGATTGCTTACAAGAGCAATATCGCGATGACTATGCTTACATGTTTGAAAGTTGGAAAAATAATTATCAAACACCACTCAATCATGGTCCCAAAGAAGTTAAAATAATAAAAAATAACGGCAACTGTTTAGATATAGAACTTTCAATTTCTTGTATGCCTGCATCAACCACAAACAATACACCTTTATTTATTTGTATTATGCATGACATTTCAAAGCATGTTAAAAAGTATAAAGTACTCGAGAACATAGCCAAAATAGATCACCTCACTGGCGTCGCTAATCGCTGCACCCTAGAGAAAACGATTATTAAAAATTGGCAAGAGTGCATCGTAAACAAACAACCTTTGAGTTTTATTTTAATCGATATTGATTTTTTCAAACTGTTTAATGATAGTTTTGGTCATGTTAAAGGTGACAAATGCTTACAAAAGGTAGCGCAAACTATTGAAGCATGCCTACCCTCCAAGGATAGCTTAGTAGCTCGCTATGGTGGTGAAGAGTTTGCTGTTGTATTACCCCGCTCACATATCTCAAATGCAGAAATGATCGCAAAACGTATTCAAGAAAAAATACTCAACATTAATTTTAGAGATATTGGGCTGCCACCAAATGTAAAAATTAGTGTAAGCCAAGGCATTGCGTGTGAATACGATAATCAGTACAGAACATCTGAAGCATTAATATGCGCGGCTGATACGGCGTTATACAGAGCGAAGTCGGAAGGTCGTAATAAATTATGTATAAGGTAATGTACGACCTATATTGATAGAATCTTTATGTACTGAAATAAAAACCGCACTTGGCGGTTTTTATTATTTAAGGGACGCCTAAATGTCGATTAACAACCCTTCGTCTTTTTTAATTTTTTCGATCACCATATAAGTATGATGAGTGCCCACACCAGGTATATCGACTAAGTCACCTAGCACTTGTCTGTACTCTTCCATATTAGAAACACGGATTTTTAATAAATAATCATAGCCGCCTGCCACCATGTCACATTCAACGACTTGTTGTATTCTTAGTATATGCTCTCTAAATACCTTAAATACTGCTGTATTTGAAGCAACAAGCGACACTTGAACATGTGCTACTAAGCTTTGATTAAGCTTTGCTTCGCTAAGCTTAGCGTAGTAGCCTTCGATATAGCCTTCTTGCTCTAATCGTTTTACACGATCAAGACACGGGCTTGCACTCAAATTAACCTGTTTTGCGAGGTTAACATTTGAAATTCTGCCGTTCTTTTGTAGAACGTCTAGTATGGCTAAATCAATACGATCTAGCATGCGTAATCTATTTGGAATTGTCATAACAGAATTTTATGCGGATAAGTTAAATTTATGCCCTGTAAATTATCGTAAAACGCGAAATTTAACCAGCATATTCTGCTGAAATTTAATTAGAATGCACTCACAATATCACTGGTAATTTATTGGTAATTAATTTTACTTTAATTCTTAACACTCCTGAGGGTTGCTTATGTTATTCAACGGCGATTTAACAACGATTTGTCCTATTAGACAAAGAATCCGTGACTTCTACCGCATAGATGAAAATGCGGTTATTGATCATATTTTACCGCTTGCAGAAGTAGGCGTAAAAGCACGAAGTCGTGCCTGGGAAAGAGCCCGCCAGATTGTTTTAAACATTCGTAAAGAGCAAGATGGGCAAGGCGGTGTTGATGCGCTTTTAAATGAATTTTCACTCTCTAGTGAAGAAGGCGTTGTATTAATGTGTTTGGCCGAAGCGCTGCTTCGCGTACCAGACAAAGCAACTCAAGATGTACTGATTCGTGACAAGTTAGCGAAAGGTGATTGGAGCTCTCATTTAGGCAGCAGCGATTCTTTATTCGTAAACGCGTCTTCTTGGGGGTTATTAGTTACCGGTAAAATGGTTAACTACACAGACAAAACGAAAGAACAACAGTTCGGCATGCTTAAAAAGACCATTGGTCGTTTAGGTGAGCCAGTTATTCGTAAGTCTGTAAATTTTGCTATGAAAATTATGGGTAAGCAATTCGTTATGGGTCGTACCATTGACGAAGCAATTGAACGTGCTGCCGATACAGAGCAAAAAGGTTATGTATATTCTTACGATATGCTAGGCGAAGGCGCGCGCACAATGAAAGATGCGAAGCGTTACTTTGACAGCTACATGAATGCTATACACTCGATTGGTAAAGCGGCAAATGGTCGTGGTCCAATTAAGAGCCCTGGTATTTCAGTTAAGCTTTCTGCTATTCATCCGCGCTATGAGTTCACTCATAAAGACCGTGTGATGGAAGAAATTGTACCAAAGTTAAAAGAGCTTGCGCTTGCTGCTAAGAAATACGATATCGGCTTTACCGTTGATGCTGAAGAAGCTGACCGTTTAGATATTTCATTAGATGTCATTGAAGCAGTATTTAGTGATGAAGATCTTGGTGATTGGCAAGGATTTGGCTTAGCGGTTCAAGCGTATCAAAAACGCGCTATTTTTGTAATTGAATGGCTAACAGACCTTGCAACCCGTGTTGGTCGTAAAATGATGGTACGTTTAGTTAAGGGCGCGTACTGGGATACTGAAATCAAAACCACACAACAAGATGGTTTAGAGCATTTCCCTGTATTTACTCGTAAAGCAACAACCGATGTTTCTTACAAAGCATGTGCAATTAAAATGCTTGAAGCGCGCGACGTACTTTATCCACAATTTGCAACGCACAACGCTTACACTGCCGCGACTATTTTAGAAGTAGCGAAAGGCGACAACACCGGTTTTGAATTTCAACGTTTGCACGGTATGGGTGAATCATTATTCGACCAAATCGTAAACGAGGAAAAAATCCAGTGCCGTGTATATGCCCCTGTTGGTCAACACGAAGACCTACTTGCTTACCTTGTTCGTCGTTTATTAGAAAATGGCGCTAACTCATCATTTGTAAACGCGATTGTAGATACAACAAAACCTGTTGAATCATTACTACCAGACCCTGTGGAAACATTGCAAGGCTTGCGTAACAAGTACAATACGCAAATCAAAATGCCAATTGATTTATACGGTGAAGAACGTGCTAACTCTAAAGGCATGGATTTAACCGATATTAACGTTATTACCCCTTTCAAAGAGAATCTTGAAACATGGTTTAACGAGCACCTAATTGAGCAAAGCCAAGTACCAGAGGGCTCATTGGCTGTTAAAAACCCAGCGAACCACAAAGAAATCATCGGCCACGTTAAGTTACAAACTGGCGAAGAGATGAAAGTATTACTGGCCAACGCTGAAGCCGCACTTGAATCATGGTCACAAACACCAGTAAAAGAGCGCGCTAATTTACTGCGTCGCGTTGCTGACATTTTAGAGCGTCATCATGATGAACTAGTCGCTATCTGTATTAAAGAAGCAGGTAAAGTAGCGCAAGATGGTATTGATGAAGTGCGTGAAGCGGTTGATTTTTGTCGTTACTACGCAGCGCGCGCTGAAGAGTTATCTAAAGATGAGCGTTTTGAAGCCCGTGGCGTTATTTTATGTATTAGCCCGTGGAACTTCCCGCTTGCAATATTTTTAGGTCAAGTTGCTGCTGCGATTGTTACAGGTAACACTGTAATTGCTAAGCCTGCTGAGCAAACAAGTTTAATCGCCCTTCGTGCCATTGAACTAATGCTATCTGTTGGTTTACCTGAGCACGTTGTTCAACCGGTTATCGCTCGCGGCTCTGAAGTAGGTAAAACAATTGTTCCTGATGAGCGCATTCAAGCGGTTATGTTTACAGGTTCTACTGAAACAGGCACATTAATTTCTCAAACACTTGCTGCACGTAACGATATTCAAGTACCGTTAATTGCAGAAACAGGTGGCCAAAACTGTATGATTGTTGACTCAACGGCGCTTCCTGAGCAAGTAGTTGACGATGTGATCAGTTCTGGTTTTCAAAGTGCTGGCCAACGTTGTTCTGCTCTTCGTGTTTTATTCATTCAAGATGACGTAGCTGATGGCATTATCGAAATGCTTAAAGGCGCTCTAGCTGAGTTACACATTGGCGATCCATCGTTACTATCAACTGATGTTGGCCCTGTAATTGATGAAAAAGCACTTAAAAACTTAAATGAACACGTTGAGTACTTAAAAGGTAATTCTATACTTCATTACGAATGTAAAATTCCTGATAATACTCAAAATGGCGCATACTTTTTTGCTCCTCGTTTATACGAAATTAAAGACTTATCAGTACTTAAACGTGAAGTATTTGGCCCATGTGTTCATATTGTTCGCTTTAAATCGAATGAACTTGATGATGTGATGGATCAAATAAATAACACGGGCTATGGTCTGACAATGGGTGTTCACTCACGTATTGAAGAGCGCTGTGAGTACCTTGCTAAAATGTCACGTGCGGGTAATGTTTACATTAACCGAAACATGATTGGTGCCATTGTTGGTGTGCAACCGTTTGGTGGCCGTGGTTTATCAGGTACTGGCCCTAAAGCCGGTGGCCCTAACTACCTACAACGTTTAGTAAAAGAAAAAGCATCACCAGATAACGTACAAATGACTAACCTAACGCCTGACGAACTTGATTTACACCACTACAGCGGTGCGAATGAACAAGTTAAAAAGCTAATGGCTAACTCAATGCGCGATGAAAAAATCTGGCGTGCAACACCACTAAACGACCGTGTTTCGGCTGTACGTCAGTTGCTTGCTAAAATCGCGACGGTAGAAATTATCGACGATTTAGCAGACGACTTAGCATTAACATTATCAGAAGCACGTGCACAGCTTAACCGCCTTGAAAAGCACATGCGTAAGTTTACTACCCTGCCTGGGCCAACGGGTGAGTCTAATACACTTCATCTAGAAGCACGTGGTTGTGTAGTGTGTTATGCAGATAAGAGCACATCATTTAACTTCTGGGCATTGTCTATCATCACTGCTATTGCCGCAGGTAATACGGTAATTACTGTAGCGTCTGAGCTGTTTTATGATGAAGCAGTTGCCTTTAAAGATAAATTTATCTCTACAGGTGTTGCAGAAGGTGTTTTCCAAGTAGCTAAACCTAACCAGTTACAAGCTATTTTGGCGCACCCTCATTTAGCCGGTGCGGTAGTTGCTGCTCGCTCGTCTCGCTTGGGCTACTTTAGCCAACAGCTTGCACAGCGTAAAGGTGCTATTTTACCAGTAATTAGCTCTGAGTATTACGATACATTAATCAAACGTCTTATTACTGAAAAAACAATCAGTATTGATACAACAGCATCAGGTGGTAACACATCACTAATGACGCTTGTTGAAGATGATGAATAATTAAGCTAATGCTTTTTAACTAAAAAATAAAAAAGGCACTGAAAAGTGCCTTTTTTATTAGGTAGTAACGTATATATTTGTTAGCTTAATGAAAGATTAATAATAGAAGTAATAAATTTGAAAATAATTCCTGTTGGTCAGTTACTGCCTGGTATGTTTGTGCAAAGCGTTACTAGACAAACTGGCAGTATTAAAATTAAAAATCAAGGCTGGGTTAAAACTCAGGCTGGTATTAATAACCTAATAAAAGCAGGTATTTTAGAAGTAGAAATCGACCCTGATAAAACCCTCATTGAATCAGTCCCTGAAAAAGCTCCTATTGCTGTACCTGCAACAAAAATAAAGCGTGACCCTTGGCAAAAAACACACAGTGCCGAACAAGAAATGGGAAAGGCAAAAAAACTGTATGACGAAGCTAAAACACTGCAAATAAAAGCATTTAAAGATATTAAAGCAGGCCGCGATATAGATATTGCACCATTCAAAGAGCTGGCAAGTGGCTTTATGGACTCTGTTTTTAGAAACCAAGATGCCCTAGCCTGCCTTACCCAAATGCGCCAAAAAGATGCTTACCTACTTGAGCACTCTATTAATGTATCGATATTAATGGGGATTTTCGCTAAACATTTAGGTATAGAAAAAAACATTATTGTTGAACTGACTACCGGCGCACTTTTACACGACATTGGTAAGATAAAAATCCCTGATGAAATACTCAATAAGCCGGGCCGCTTTACCGATGATGAATTTAAAATAATGAAAATGCACTCGCTTTTCAGTAAAGAAATATTAGAAGAGTCTGGCTTAACGGGTATCGCGGTTGATATTGCAGGTATGCATCATGAAAGGCTTGATGGTAAAGGCTACCCGTTTGGTAAAAAGGGCGACGAAATAAGTCAGTACGTACGTATGGCATCAATTGTAGATGTGTATGATGCACTTACCGCAGAACGTGTTTACAAAGCAGGCATGGAGCCAATAAAAGCCTTTAAAATACTAAAAGACGGATGCCCAGATAGCTTCGATCCCGTGCTGCTTAATAAGTTTATTCAATGTATTGGTATTCATCCGGTAGGAACGCTCGTTAGATTATCGAGTCAAAAAGTGGGTTTAGTGACCGAGAGTAACCCCAGTACACCACTAAAGCCTATCGTTAAAACATTTTACAGCGCCAAACATAGTCGCTATACAGAGATAAAAGATATCGATTTATCTAATAAAAAAACCTTAGACACCCTTGAATCAGCGGTGAAACCTAAAGAATATAATATTGATTTAGAACGCTTTTATAAAAACTCAATATTACCCTAAGCAATATTGAGAGCTCAACATTCTACCGAGCTCTCAATATAATAGCTAAACGTTTACTGCGGCCAGTCTTGCAAAGCCTTTAAGCTAAACTCATAACCATCAAAATCAAGTACACTTTGCTCAGGTGTAATCTCTCTTACAGTTAAAGCGCCTATGCTCTCTCCTTCATGTAACTCTCGGCCATTTAGCTTGATCCAACGTTTGTCAGCACTCGATGAATAAATATGCGCTTGATATTTAATACTAGGCAACATTGATTGCAAACCATCTGGTAGTAATTCTACAGGCTCAACACGTGATGACGTTTTTGATGCATGGGTAACTTCATAATCCTGATTTTTTTCGACGTCTTGTATAGCTTGCGCAAACGCATTTTTAAGTGTTGTAGGCACCTCATCAAGCTCAGGATCGCTCATCTGTTGAGATTGGTTGTTACCATTAATTGGCTTACCTAGTACTTTATATTTACTCATATCTAGTTGAGCTGATGCTGTATTTTGACTTTGCCCAAATACCGAAGCGTTCTGTGTATTATTTGGATTGTAATTATTTTGTGGATTAAATACTGGCTGATTATAATTTTGAACTGGCATTACTTGTTGCACGTTCTGCTGATTATAACCCATTGCGCTCGTGACCGGACTCGATGGCATAGGAATATATTGCCCATTAGGCGTTAATAACATTTGCTGTACACCATTAGGTGTTTGCACATGTACAAGTTGCCCTTCAATCGTTGCAGTATTATTTGGAGCTATTTTAGCGGGTTCTAACTTAGCTATTTGCTGCTTTTCAACTGCGGCATCTACTTCTTTAACTTGTTCTTTAGGTGACGATTTTTCGCTTTCAACCACCTTAATTACAGCGGGTTCCGATGTGTTTAATAAAGTAGTACCTTGAAACCACTTACCAGTAGTAAACCCACCAGCTACAGCAATAAAAGCAGCTAAGCTTGTACCAAATACTAACGCTAATCGTCTATAACGCTTTAGTGCTTGCTGTTGCTTTAACTGCTCTGATTGTAAGTCGTATTGCTCAGCACTCATATCTGATTGCTGCGACTGCTTTAGCGCATCTAATAAATAAGACATAACTTACCTAACTATAAAATAAATGAAAGCCCAATGCCTACGGCAAATAAAGCAACGAATGCAAGGCTATATGGTACAAATGACGTTGCTTTGTTGGCCTCATTAACTGGCGCTACAAAATCCATGGGTAATGACTCATGTGCTGATTTTTTTATTATATCGCTATCAACTATCAACTGCTGCTTTGCAAAAGTGCCTACCAAAGCTCGCTCACATACCAAGTTCATTAATCGTGGCACACCACCAGTTAATTGATGAACAGCTTGCATGGCATCCATCGAAAAAATTCCTTTATCACATCCTGCAACATGTAACCGATGCTTTATGTAAGCAACTGTTTGGCCTTGCGTAAGTGGTAATAAATGGTAACGAGCTGTTATTCTCTGGGCGAGTTGCCTTAATTCATTGCGCTTTAAAAGCTCTTGTAGCTCAGGTTGACCAACCAATACTATTTGTAATAATTTTTTATGATCGGTTTCTATATTTGTCAGCAAGCGTAATTGTTCAAGCACATTAGGGGCAAGTAACTGCGCTTCATCAATTATAAGTATGGTGTGCCCACCCGATTTATTATTGGTCTCTAAGTGCTTTTTTATAATATCGGTAAGACTTTTAAGCGTCGCATTATTAGCATCGTAACTAATGTTGAGCTCATCACAAATACTAGCCAATAACTCCAGCTCTGATAGTGCTGGGTTATGGATCATCGCTACTTGCGTGTTTTCAGGTAACTGCTCTAACATACTGCGGGTAATTGTAGTTTTACCAGTACCCACTTCGCCTGTTAATAATACAAAACCACCGTCTTCACCTAATCCGTAGGTAAGGTGTGCTAAGGCTTCTTTATGTCGTTCACTTAAAAATAAGTAATGAGGGTTGGGCGAAATTGAAAAAGGTTTTTCATTCAGGCCAAAATAGCTTAAATACACCGTGATGTTCCTTCGTAATTAAATCACGGCCTATAATGGCAAAAAAACGCACTAAGTGACAACGTTGTAAGCGCTTTATTATTGAAATAACGTAAATTTATGTAAAACAAAAAAATGCAGCGGTTTTAAGGCTGCACTTTCATCTGTCTAATCTTAATATGTAATTTACTCTTCGTAGCGAACTAACCGTAAATACACATTACTAGTTTTGGCATGCAAGCTATTCAACCCACTATCAAATTGATAAACCCATGCAGAGCTCATCGTGCTCACACCCGATGTATTTGACCAATAGTTTTGAAGCTTAGTACCAAAAAACACCTCTTCATTAATGCTCGGCTCGGTGCAACTGTGCTCTAAAATACTCGCCAACTCTTTAATGTTAGGCATTTGCCAATCATCGTAATCTGCGGTTGTATCATTTTTAGCACCGCGTAGTGCCTCTTGCCAAGTAAGAGAAGGTGTAGAGCCTTCGCAAAGTTTTGTATCTGTATTATAAATTTGCCCATAACTACAGCGTTGCCACATAAGACCTGTTTCGGTATCAGACACTGTGCCATCTGTATTTATAGTAAATCTATCTGTCGGCGTTGTGGTATCTGCACCGTCGTAGCACGTTTGCGCCGCTGCAATATTAAAGCTCAAGCTTATAGTTGCTAGTGCATAGAGTAATTTAAATCTCATTATTTTCTCCTAACGGCTTCTAACTAAACGAACATACGCGGTATTTTCTTTTGGATAAGCAAGATCGTTACCATCACTCATATCAATAATGTACGCTTGCGATAAACTTGTACCATCGGCTGCGGTTTGTGAAGTCCAATAACGTAAGTGGCTTAATGCACTTTCACTTGGCATATTGGGGAAAAACACCTCATCAATTAATATGCTTTGCCCTTGCTTACCATAATCAATTAAACCTAAAAGCTCTGTATAAGTAGGTAACCGCCAATTTGTACCACCACAAAAATCTAAGTTATTCACTTCGTTTATATAACTTTGTACTCCACAACTCGTATCATCCGGACAAGTTGAATTGGCTGTACTGGTATCGGTAAAAGTAGTATCGCCTAAATCCCAAAAGTAATGATTTTGCCCCTCACGCAAGCTTGTATTTGGCAATACTCCTGAGGATTCACTTTTTACTTCCCATACAAGTCCAGTAACATTATCGCGTATACAGGTAAAGTCACTACTATCATCACCAACTTCATCCGCAAACTGATTAAGTTTAGTGTAATCAAACGCTAAATTACCTTTACCAACCTTATCTAAGCGGTTTGCATAGCTATCGCGTCCAA
The DNA here is from genome assembly GCF_015864475.1 of Pseudoalteromonas sp. SWXJZ10B. NCBI lineage: Bacteria > Pseudomonadati > Pseudomonadota > Gammaproteobacteria > Alteromonadales > Pseudoalteromonadaceae > Pseudoalteromonas > Pseudoalteromonas sp. SWXJZ10B. The sequence goes on along the minus strand of NZ_JADYXD010000003.1, from coordinate 261,574 downwards.
GTTCAGCATCTTGCGCTGGAAAGTCATCGCTTTCACAGTTAATGCGTTGGGTGTTGTTATAGCACTCACCAACACCACTATCGTTTATAAGCCCAAGCGCTTTTGGTGATACATCAACAAATAAAGAATCTGTATCGGTGCGTCCTTTTGAGTCGGTTACCGTTACTTCAAAGCTCAACGTGGATTCAGTATCTACATCAGAGGCAAAAAATGTCGTTGTACATTGCTCGCTATTACTTAATGTTTCGCTATTACCGGTAAGTTGTTGCCACTTACACTGATAGGTATCGGTGACAGTTTCGCTATTCGTTGCATCAAGCGTTACTTCTTCAAACTCTTCGACATTTTGATCAGCGCCTGCATTTGCATCCACTAGTTCATTTGTTTTATTAAGCGTCATTGAATATTGAGTACTCGCCTCACCGCCTTCATCATCAGTGACTGTTAGCTGCCAAGATAAATTTACGTTACTTTCTAGTAATGGATGAGAGAAGCTAAGAGTTGACTCATTAAAGCTAGCAATATCTAAGTCAGGACCTGATAGCAGTTGCCACAAATAACTATCAATTTGGCCATTATCATCAGGATCGCTCGACTCAAGGGCGCTCAAAGTAACTGTATCTTTGTATACAGAAGGAAGTGTTTCAGGAAATGTTTGGGTAACAACAGCAAGAGGGAGTTGATTATTAGAGCTCACTGAAATAGAAATGTCGTCACTAACAGCGCTACTACCCGTACTTTGATAGCTTACTCTTAAGATTATTTCACTATCAGTTTTTACGTCAGGGGCTGTCAATGTTTGCTCAGCGCCTTCAAGCGGAAAACCTTCTAAGCTTGGGCCGCTAACTTGTTGCCATGAAAACGTACCATCAGCGGGAGAACCTTGTGCTGTGATGGTAAATTCAGTTTTTTCGATAATTTGTAAATCGGTTCCAGCATTAACAGATGTTTCTACAACTGTATTATCGCTATCACCGCCACCTCCTCCACACGCACTCAGCAAACCGCAAGAAATGAGGGGGATTAAAGCAAACGCTTTCATACGCAGCACCTTATTATGTCAAATAATTACTATAGTGTAATTACTAGCAATAAAGATGCCATTAAAGTACTACATATATGTATCTTGATGAATGCGTACAAACAACTTCGTACCGATTTTACTGTAATCTACTTTGTATTCACGCCCATCTAAAGCTTGAATAAATAGTAATTGTTTTTCTTCGCCAAATACATCAGGGCTTCCAACATAGACTATTTCTAAATAGCGATCTTTTGCATCACGGCGGTTTTTAGGTAACTCTTCTTTAAATGGCTCTAAGCCATGTTGAGTCACTTTAATTTTAGGATGAATTTCAGAGTTTACAATCACTAAATCATGCTTTTTATCTTTATGTATTATGGTGTTTCGACCACTTTTTAAAAAGGCTCTCTCTTGACTCATTTTTCTTTCCTACAGTCGCAGCTTAATTATTAATTTGCGACGCTATAAACTGACTAGGCTCGCGCTTCCACTTATTTAAGTTAGCACTAAATGCCCAGATATCTCTATCTAACACACTGGCTGGTAATAATAAATCGTAACCGGTTAACAGTTGAAGGTGCTTAGTCCTGTTAGCAAACATAGCTATAAGACCAGTATAGCTTATCCCTTTATGGGATGTGTAATGTGTATCTTCTATTAGCCATTCTGATGGGCAATTGCCATTTTTGCAATGTTTTTGAACAACTTGCATAAACAAATTACGCTGCTCTATTAATAATTTCCCTGCAATTCGAGGCGCTATGCTTGTTAAAAAGTCATCTATGTCGTTTACCTTTATACCAACCGCATTTAATTCTAAGTAATCAAAGCCATCTTCTACTTTGGGTATACCACTGTGATGAAAGTTACTATGAGGCATACACCAAGCTCCGTATTTATGGCAATAAACGAGCTCAGACTCATTTAATATAAGGCTATGATATGGTTCTTGAGTTTTTAAATATCCAATAAAAATAGCGGCAATACACAAGCTCACTAAAAATATTTCAAGTATGCTAATCTCACCCGGCCTCAGTAAATTAAACAACATAATAAAAACTAAACCAATTGCACCTGCAACAAGCACTTCAATTGCGTTTCGCGCACCTTGTGCCCGAAACTTAATGACATTGTTAGGTTTATCCATATTGGTAAAACACCATATAAAAAACAAACATAATAACAGCCCAAATTATGACCTTTCTTGTTGTTATACATAAGTTACAGGTGGTTTTAAATTTCATACATTACCGCTTTTTCCTCAACAAAATAGGAACAATGAATAAATCTTATTTACTTTTACGCTTAACGCACAAATTTATGAGACACATAACCGTCTTTTCCCGGTCTTATTTCGTACAATACTTACAATTCATTTTCAGGTATGAAATCAATGTACTCAAGACAATCAGGTAAAGCACTTTTTCCATTTATTATTACGTTACTTCTAATATTTAGCGTTTATTTATATCTACCCGCTAGCCACGGCGAACAGGCCGATTTATCACAAATGTCTACTCAAGTAACAGCTCATACTGTTACTTCTCAGGAAAACGCAGTGATGATAGAAGCGATCGGTAGCGCGCGTGCAAACCAAGCAATCTATATAAAAAGTGCGCAAAACGATTATGTCACAGATATATATTTTAAAGACGGCGACTTAGTCAGTAAAGGACAAAAGTTAGTACAGTTACAGAGCCAACAAGAACAGCTTGCCGTTAAAGAGCTTGGCATTAACTTACGTGAAGAACAACGCCAGTTAGATCGCCTAACCGAACTTTCACGCTCGCAATCAACGGCAAAGTCGTTACTTGAAGAGCAGTTATCTCGTGTTGATGCAACAGAGGCCCAACTAGAAAGCGCTAAAACTAAATTAAACGAAATGACTATTAGTGCGCCCTTTTCAGGCCTGTTAGGTAAGCGTGAAATATCAATAGGTGCTTACGTAAGTAATACAACAATAATCACAACACTTGATGATATTAGTATTATTAAAGTTGACTTTAAAGTACCTGAAAAATATTTAGCACAATTAAATATGGGCATGAAAGTGCTTACGCAAAACGATGCCTACCCAGGACAGACATTTAACGGCAAGGTAACGCATATTAGCTCGCGTATTGATTCGGTTACTCGCAGTGTTGAAGTTACAGCAAGTTTTGCCAATAAATCAGGATTACTTCGCCCTGGTATGTTACTAAATACAGCACTTGAGCTAAGCAGCAACCAAGCTTTAATGGTGCCAGAAAAAGCGGTTATACCTTTGCAAGATAAACACTTTGTTTTTCAAATTCAAGATGGGATAGCTAATAAAATTGAAGTGCATGTTGCTAGCAGAAATAATGGCTGGGTTGCTATCGACGAGGGCCTAACTGATGGCGAGCAAATTGTTACTGAGGGGCTAATAAAAATTCGCTCTGGAAGTAAAGTAAGCGTAAAGGGGTAATACGTGAAAATTACAGATACTAGCGTCAAGCGCCCCGTTTTTGCCATTGTAATTAATTTACTGCTTCTTACTTTTGGACTAGTTGCGTTTACTATGCTGCCACTTCGTGAATACCCGGATATTGAAACGCCGATTGTAAATATCAGCACTGAATACACAGGTGCTTCTGCCGAAATTATAGAAACCAAAATAACGCAAATAATAGAAAATCGAATTTCAGGTATTGAAGGCATCAAAAGTATTAACTCTTCGAGCCGTAATGGACGTTCAAACATTACCATTGAGTTTGATATTAACCGCGACATAGATGCTGCATCTAACGATGTACGCGAACGTGTAGCACGTGCACTTGATAGTTTGCCGGATCAGGTACGCCCGCCAGAAGTATCTAAATCAAATAGTGATGAAAGCCCAATCGCCTGGTTTGTATTAAACAGCGAAACAATGGACTCGTTACAGCTCTCTGATTACGCGCAGCGTTTTATTGTTGACCGCTTAGCCGTAGTAGATGGTGTATCTAACGTACGTATTGGTGGTGAGCGCCAATACGCCATGAAAATTTGGCTAAACCGCCAAGCAATGGCTGCACGTGGCATTACCTCAAGCGATATTGAAAATACACTGCGTACAGAAAACGTTGAGTTACCGGCTGGCGAAATAGAATCTATAGATCGTGACTTTACCGTGCGTACTGCCCGTAGTTATAAAGATCAGCGCGATTTTAAAAACCTGGTAATTAAACGTGGTGATGAAGGTTACTTAGTACGTTTAGGTGAAGTTGCCGATGTACGTTTAGAAGCTGCCGATGACGAAAGCTTATTTCGTGGTAACGGGCGTAATATGATTGGCTTAGGTATTGTAAAACAAGCTAAAGCAAACACACTTACCGTAGTAGATAACGCACGCAGCGAACTTGAAAAAATCAAACGCAACCTACCTGAAGGCACTACAATTCAAGACAGCTACGATTCGTCTGTATTTATTAAAGAGTCTATTAATGAAGTTTACAGCACACTTGCCATCTCTATGGGTTTAGTCGTACTCGTTATATTTTTGTTTTTAGGCAATATACGAGCAACGCTTATTCCTGCGGTCACCGTACCGGTCGCACTTGTTGGTAGCTTTATGTTTTTATTGGCAATGGGCTACTCAATTAACTTACTAACTTTACTTGCCTTAGTACTGGCCATTGGTTTAGTAGTAGATGATGCTATTGTAATGCTTGAAAACATTCACCGCCGTATTGAACTGGGTGAGCCGCCGTTACTAGCTGCATTTAGAGGCGCGCGTGAAGTAGGTTTCGCTATAGTAGCAACCACGCTTGTACTAATATCGGTGTTTGTGCCATTAGTATTTATGGATGGCCGTATAGGTGCATTATTTACTGAGTTTGCTATGGCGGTAAGTGCTGCCGTATTTTTCTCAAGTGTTACAGCACTGACTCTCGCACCAGCCTTGTGCTCTAAAGTACTTAAAGTATCAGACAAACCAAATAAATTTAGCCAATGGATGGACCGCCAATTTACTAAAATTGAAGTAAGTTACCGTAATTCACTCTCCACCAACATAACCCGTAAATGGGGTTTAATGGTGAGCTTATTATTAGCTGGCTTTGTTAGTTACTCGTTGTTTTTACAAGTTCCTTCTGAGCTAACGCCAAAAGAAGATCGTGGTACGTTCTTTATTATGATGAGCGGCCCTGAGGGCGCAAGTTACGAAAATAACGCCGCTAATATGGCTAAAATTGAAGAGCGCTTAATGCCTTACTCGCAAGCCGGTGAGCTAAGTCGCGTACTTGTTCGAGTGCCTGGCTGGGGTGGCAGCGGCGGTGTTGCGATTGTGGGTATGGCCGATTGGGATAAACGCAAACGCTCAACGTGGGAAGTAATGGATGAAATAAGCGGTAAAATGCAAGAAGTTACCGATGTTCGTGCATTTGCCATTATGCGCCGTGGTATTGGTGGTGGTGGTTCATCTCGCCCAATTGAGTTTGTACTGCAAGGTAATGATTACGCTCAACTAGCCGATTGGCGTGACCGTATAATTAAGCGTGCTGAACAAAACCCAGGTTTAGTAAGAATCGATCATGATTATAAAGAAACCTTCCCGCAGTTTTTAGTCAGCATAGATAAAAACAAAGCTGCCGATTTAGGCGTTTCGGTATCTGATGTAGGCCGTACACTAGAAACAATGCTTGGCCAGCGCCGTGTTACGACCTTTATTGACCGCGGTGAAGAATACGATGTGATTTTAAAAGGAACAAAAGAAGATTTTACCAATCCTACTGATATTTCAAATATATACCTTAAATCACGAAGCGGTGAACTAGTTCCACTTGATAGCCTTATCAGCTTAAAAGAAGAAGCAACAGCATCACGCTTAAACCGATATAACCGTATGCGCGCAATTACATTAAGCGCCAACTTAGCTGACGGTTACACACTTGAGCAAGCGCTTAACTTTTTAAACGAAGTAGCCGCGCAAGAAAACGATATAGATGGCGCAATAGATTACAAAGGTGAATCGCAGCTTTATTACGAAGGCGCATCAGCGATGACCTACGTATTTATACTTGCACTCACCGTTACCTTTTTAGTACTTGCTGCGCAGTTTGAAAGCTTTATGCACCCATTTGTCATTATGCTTACCGTACCGCTTGGTTTAATGGGCGCTATGTTTGGGCTTTGGGCTACAGGACTGACCTTAAATATTTACAGCCAAATAGGTATTGTTATGCTCATAGGCTTAAGTGCTAAAAATGGTATTTTGATTGTGGAATTTACTAACCAATTACGCGATAAAGGCGTTGAGTTTAGTGAAGCAATACTACAGGCAGCTACCCAGCGCCTTCGCCCAATAATAATGACCTCACTTACAACCGTTATGAGCTCTGTTCCTTTGGTTTTTGCTTCAGGCCCCGGCGCCGAAAGCCGTATGGTAATTGGTGTAGTTGTGTTTACAGGGGTTATTGTATCTACCCTGCTGACTCTTTTTGTTGTACCTGCTGCGTATTATGCTCTATCGAAAAATACACAATCACCTGAGTTTTTACAACAAAAGCTGAATAAACAAGCTGCTGAAAAGCCTTTCGAAGAGATCTAATCTCTTTATTGCGCCGTAACCTTGTTGTTGCGGCGCATACAATTTATGCTCGCCTTTAAACTCCATATACATTTTAGGAATACTTATGAGCTCAACAACGCAAGTAGCAACATTTGGTGGCGGCTGTTTTTGGTGTATAGATGCAGCATTTAGACGTGTAAATGGCGTATTAGATGTGAGTTCTGGCTATACCGGTGGCGAAACCGACACCCCAACCTATAATTCTGTATGCTCTGGCACAACCGGGCACGCTGAGGTTGTTAAAGTTGAATTTGACACCACTGTAGTTAGCTTTGAAACACTGCTAGCAATGTTTTTCACTTTGCATGATGCAACACAATTGAATCGTCAAGGTAACGATATAGGCACACAATATAGAAGCGTTGTTTACTATCACGATGAAGCCCAACTAAAGCAAACCAATGAAATGATAGCTCAACTGCAAAGCCATGTGAGTGAGCCCATTGTAACAGAAGTCAGCCCTGCCACTACGTATTATCCAGCAGAGCATTATCATCAAGATTACTATAACGAAAACCCACAGCAGGGTTACTGTAGTATTTTAATAGCACCTAAATTACATAAGTTTGAAACTGTGTTTAAAGAATTCTTAGCTGACTAGCTAATTTGAGCAGTTAAATTGATTAGTTAAACTTAGCTACACATTAAAAAGCCCGACGTAAGTCGGGCTTTTTAATATTAATAAATACCGTTAAAACTGGTAGCTTGCGCCTGCAAAAAAGCGACGCTCTGGCGTGTTGTAGTAATACACTTGACCCGTTGTAAAATCAGTATTTGAATCAACAGCGTTATACTCTTTATCAAATAAGTTTTCTACACGAAGCGAAACTTCAATATGCTCATTTACTTGATAATTACCCGCTAAGTTCCAAAGCGTGTATGATCCTAAACGCGTCACAGCACCTTGTCGGTCACTACGATATTGCATGTCTAAGCTTGCATCAAAAGCACCAAACTGTTTTGCAAGTTCCCAGTTAAAAGTACGTTTAGCAACATTACGTAACTCTGCGCCCGTTTCTTCGTCTTCTGCACTTAAATAAGCAAAGTTAAGGTTGCTATCAAAACCAAAAAACTGCTGAGATAAGCTAAATTCAACCCCTTCATAACGTGCTTCATCAATATTAGCTAATGCAAAGTTTGCATCGTAATCAATTTTATCTTCTATATCGTTTCTAAAAATTGCAACATCAACTTGCGCAATATCAAAGTCCACACTCAAACCTAACTCACGGTTTACTGATTTTTCAGGCTGTAAATCAGGGTTACCATAAAGTGGGAAATATAAATCGTTAAATGTAGGGGCTTTAAAGCCAGTACTTTGGCTTATACGAAATGTTGCATCTTCAGATAAATGATAACCCGCAGCTGCGGTATACGTTGTTTCGTCGCCAAATTGCTCGTCGTCATCTTGGCGAACAGTTAAATTAGCTAATACTTTATCTGCATCGTAGTAAGCACCTACAAACACAGCAAGTACATCTCGGCTGTCTTCAACAAATAGTTGCGAACTATGAGATACATCATCGTTGTACCAATTGATACCACCACTAATGTTAAGCTCATCAGATAATAGGTATTGGCCGTTATAATCAATTTGTGTGCGTTTAGTTATAAAAGTACTTGTTGTTGGTCCAACTGAAAAATCGACATATGTATTGTCTGAATCATCCGTTGCTAGCGCTAAATCAATACTGTGCGTTTGGTTAGTGTAGTTTTTACTCCAACCTGCAGAAAGCTGATAGTTTTTAAAATCATCTCGTTCAATCGTACTGTCGGCTGGGCTAAAGCGACTGTCGTAATCTGCAAATCCTTCACTGTATTGACCTAATAACTTAAAGTCGCCGTAGTGTGCATCAGTATAATTTACTTTAAAACCAAGGTTTTTATTTTCATAGCCATCTTCATCTGGTGCTACGCCTTGCAGTACATCAAAGTTATCTGTTTTTTCAAAGCCTGCATTAAATGCTGTTGTTATATCGCCTGATTTTACAGAGCCTGCCACTTGATAATTTTGGTAAGAATCAGAACCAAACGTAGCACTCACAGATAAGTTATCTGATTCACGCGTTATAATGTTAATTACGCCAGCAAGTGCATCAGAGCCGTAAACAGCCGCGCGAGAACCCTTAATAATTTCAATGCGTTCAATACTATTTAAAGGGACATTATTTAATGCTTTTTGACCAAGTGTTGCTGAGCCTGTACGTACACCGTCAATCAAAATTAGCGTATCGCCAGAGCCAGTACCACGAAGTGACACACCTGTATTTTGGCCAAAACCACCGTTTGGATTAACCTGAAAACCAACTCGCGTGCTTAATAAGGTTGGTAAATCGCGTACGTTGCTTGCTTCTATTTCTGCACGCTCAATAACATTTACACTTGCTAAAACGTCATTGATTGATTGCTCAAATTTATTAGCTGTAACGGTTATTTTTTCAATTGATTGCTCTGCGCCAGACACAGAAAATGAAAGCGCAGCAGAAATAGCAACGCCTAAAGTTGTTTTGTTTAACATGATGTCCCCTACCTTTGCCCACCGCAAAGATTTAAGTAAGTAAGATTGCATCAAGGCCGGTCTCCGGACTCAGTAAGCACATCAAAATATGCAATACTTTACCGTTGCGGGGGCAGTGTTGGGCTTGTAGTCATCATGAAAACGCACCAACTTCCCGATTATCCTGCTAAAAAAATCATTACATGAAGTGGCTAGCAAGCACCTTGAAAATATGTCGCTATTGTGAGTATTTTGTTTACAAATGTCAATGGACGTCTATACAGCTAAAAACCTTTAAAATGCAGTTAAGGGCTAGTATAGTTTGAAGAAACGCCATATTTATTAAGTAGCTTCTGAAGTTGTATTTGTGCAGTACGTAAGCTTAGTATTTCATCCATTTTATTACTAGTGATCTTATTTGATTTAGAGTTAACTAAAAAGTGCGTTTCATAAACGGCATCTGGTACGTTACTTTTATAGAGTAAATCCATATTAAAAGTATTTTGATTTTTAAAATATTGGTAAGCAATATTATTTAAAACGCCTACTTCCGCGCGCTTTAATAGCAGCATTTTAACCACATTGAATTCATCAATGGTTAAACTTACTTGATGTTCCTCACTTAAAAATTCGGCATCTGTATTAAATCCAGCAAATTGATACGAGTACCCCAGAACCCCAACCTTTGTTAATGACGTAATGTCGTCAAAGTAAGCTTGCTCATTTGTATTTTCTTTAAGCGTATAAAGCTCATTTTTGGTAATGGTATAAAATTCGGTTTTTTTTATATTCTCTTGCGCTGATTGTGGGATCCATTGCAGTGCCATTAAAAATAAAACATCAAAATTATTTTTTTCAACTGACAAAGCAAGCCTTTTTACAGGTAGAGACTTAAGTACGAAGTTAAACTCCTGCTGTGCGCCGTTTAAAATCTTAATAAACTCAGGAGCAAAACCCTGCTTTTTTTGCGCATTAATAATAATGGGAAAGTAGCCATCTTCAACCAGTACATCAATATCAACTGTTTTTGATAAGCTTGGTTTGGTAAATGTAAGCAAAACAAATAACAAAAATAATTGATGAAGTTTCATTTTAATACCTTCTAGTGTGAAGTACTTAATTGCATGTGATTAAATATAATAGCTTAAATATCAAAAAGAAGATTAATACATACGGGAGTATCTAGGCAGCAAAGAGGGATAATAGTGAGATATTTAAAAAGAGTAAGTAGCTTCAATCTGTCTGTAAGTATAAACAGATTAAAGCATGCTTAATTTAAAACTATTTATTAATTAATCGCGGAAATTTTTAAACTGAAAAGGTTGACCTAGCTCAGCACTGCGCACTACTTGCATAGCCTCTTGAAGATCGTCACGTTTTTTACCCGTTACACGTACTTCTTCGCCTTGGATAGCAGCTTGAACTTTAACTTTAGAGTCTTTAATGGCTTTAACTACTTTTTTAGCCATGTCCTTTTCGATACCCTGCTTTAAGCCAACGTTACGAAATACATTTTTACCTGCACGGGTAATATCTTGAAGCTCTAAGCTTGATACATCCATACCACGCTTAGATATTTTGTTAGCTAAAATATCAAATAATTGCATAACCTGAGAGTCTGCTTCAGCTTTAAGCTTAATTGTTTTGTCATTTAGCTCAATAGATGCATCAACGCCTCTAAAGTCAAAGCGAGTCTCTAGCTCACGATTTGCATTATCAACTGCGTTTTTAGCTTCGTTCATTTCTACTTCAGATACAATATCAAATGAAGGCATTGGTTTGCTCCTAACTATTTAATCTTAATTTTATGTGGTAATTATAACGCTAAAATTATAAATCTTTACATTTTTCTGCATCTTGTTCAGGTGCGATATTAAATTAGTTTGATATACTTGCGCCTCTTTTTTAAGCGATTTTAGGATTTGTCGTGACAAGGCGTGTTTATCAAGCAATTTTTTTAATCAGCATAGTAGCTTTTACCTTTTTATTTGCCAAAGAAATAAAAGGTGGCGTTGTAAATTTATTTCCTCATGTTGATAAAGTGGCCCATTTTGGGATTTTTTTTATACTAGCCATAATAATGGATAAAGCGTTTAAGCTTCCTTTATATGCGCAAATACTTTTATTGGCAGGTTATGGCGCCTCTATAGAAATAATGCAAGACGCACTTCCATATAGGCAAGCATCACTCGGTGATTTTTTTGCTGATTTTGCAGGTGCCGCAAGCTACTTTTTACTTAGAGTAATTTTTACACCTCGAAAAAAGAACCCATATGGCTAATATTTTAATTGTCGGCGATGGTGCTATTGGCTTGTTACTTAGTCATTTTCTAAGTGCGTCGCATAATGTCAGTGTTTTAACTCGCAAAAGCCCAACAAATACCCGCTTTTATAGTCGAGGTAAGGGTGCATCTAAAAAAATTGACGCACAATTTATTACATTAAATCAGCTAAATAAAGCAGCTGAATTTGATGTTGTTTTATTTACCGTTAAAGCCTTTCAAGTACTTGATGCATTTACGCAAATAAAGCCATTTTTACCAAATCATTGCTCTGTTGTACTTTCGCATAACGGAATGGGTAATGTTGATGAGGTAAATAGCCAACTAAGTACTCACCAAGCACTCTACTTTTTAACGACAAGCATAGCGGGCTTTAAATCAAACCAATACATTGTGCAGCACACTGGTGAGGGACAAAGTGTTATTGGTGCTTGTAATGAATTAGCTTTTCAAAATAGCGCGCCAATAGCTGATATTTTTAAAGTGATACCCAGCCTAAAGTTTACTAATAACATTCAGCAGCTTCGTTTTGAAAAACTACTCGTAAATATTGCCATTAACCCATTAAGCGCTTTAAGTAATGTAAAAAATGGTGAGTTACGCGCACCTAAGTACAACGCTATAATTTTTAATGCACTCACTGAAGCGTGCAACATAGCGAAGGCGCAAGGACTTAATATTCCATTGATTAAAGCGCTCAATACCGCTTATAAAATAATGGAGTTAACATCCGATAATTACTCTTCAATGCAGCAAGACGTAGCGCATTGCAGAGAAACTGAAATATCAGCTATATGTGGCTATATTGGCCAACAAGGTAAAATTTACGGTATTCCTACACCTTACAATGATGAGTTGTTTGTCAAAATTCAGGCAAAAAAAAGCGTGGTATAAACCACGCTTATATAAATTCTTAACTTTAAGACTACAAACCTTATGGGCGGTAAACTTTTACAGTTTCAAAGCCTTGTTCGTGCAGCATAAGTGCCTGTAGTTGGCTCATTACGCCTCTATCACAATATAAATAGTAGTCAGTGTCTTTTGGTAAATCACCAAACTTAGTCGCCAGACGGAAGAACGGTAAATGAACCACTTCAACACCGTCGATTGCAAGCGGTGCAGCTTCTTCTTCCTCTGGTGAGCGAATATCAACTACCACAGAGCCTACAGGCAAATCAGCAACCGATTCAGCTTCTTTAAGTTCTTGTTTGGCTTCTACGTCAATATCACGCACGTCCATTATACGTGCGTTGTTTACAACGGTATCAAGTACATCAAAGTCGAACTTTTCTTCTTCACCAAGAATAACGTCTATTTTGGCTTTAACCGTTGGCTTTTTAGAAATAACACCACAGTATTCAGGCATTGTTTCTGCCATTTCAGCCGTACCAATTTGGCGAGCAATATTAATAATTTCTTGCTTATCGTGTTGAATAAGCGGGCGTAAAATAAGCGTTTCAGTAACACGGTCAATCACGCTTAAATTCGCTAATGTTTGACTAGATACTTGGCCAATACTTTCGCCAGTAACAAGTGCTTGAATGTTTAACTTTTGCGCAACCACACTCCCTGCGCGCATCATCATACGTTTAAGTACAACACCCATTTGGCTGTTTTCAACGTTTTCTAAAATTTCAGCAACAACAGGTTCAAAATCAACCGTTACAAATTTAACTTTATGTGTAGAGCTGTATTTTTTCCATAAGTAGTAGCTTGCTTGCTTAACGCCAATTTCGTGCGCTGCGCCACCTAGATTAAAGAATAAAAAGTGCGTGCGTGCGCCTTTACGAATCATTTGGTAACTTGCTACGCCAGAGTCAAAGCCACCCGACATAAGCGAAAGCACATCTTCTTGAGTTGGCAGAGGAAAACCAGCCATACCAAAATGTGTATGAGAAACAATGTAAGCTTTATCGTCTTTTACTTCTAGGCGTATTGTTACTTCTGGGCGGCTAAGCTTTACGCTTGCGCCTTCAATATGCTGATTTAATCCACCACCAACATAACGCTCTAAATCAGTTGAGGTAAAATCGTGTTGCCCTATGCGCTTAGCACGAACACAAAAGGTTTTACCTACAATAGTATGACCAACTAAAGCGATGGTTTTTTGATAAATATCATCAAGAGTTTCGAATTGTGTTTCGGTTACTTCAATAAATTGAACAATGCCAGGGATGCGTTTAAGGCTATCGATAAAATCAAGGCGAACTTGCGCGTCTTCAAGCTTTGTAACAACTGAAATGTTATCCCAGTTATTTCTTACTTGTACTTTTTCGTCAACACGGCGCAATACAATTTTAATGTTATTTTCTAACACTTTAGTAAAGCGTTTACGGACTGAACGGCTTTTAATGGCTATTTCAGGATGTAGTTTGACGATAAATTTAAGCATAGTTCACTCTTAGACTGCGGGAATTCGCGCTCCCAGGCATTTGGCGCGGGATTATAGCAAAAAATTCAGCGCCTAGGAAACAGCCTATTACTATCGATTAAACTACAGCTAGGGCCTGTTTATCTTTCGAGGTTAAATTTGCAGCAGTGTGTTTGGTATTTAGGCAAGGCAGAGCCTATGTAGTGTGGTTATTCCCCATAAATAGGCGATAACGTAGCATAAATACCAAACAAGCGCTGCCCAAAGGGTTTAGCCTAGGGGCGATTAACTCTTTGTTGCTTGGTTTTTACTTAGCCCACTAGGTTACAAACCTCGCGTCGCGATTTAATCGCCCCTAGATTGAACAAATTTTAATCCTGAAAGGTCAACAGGCCCTAAGGCTTGTTGCGCTAATTCAGTATATTTTTCACGTAGCAGGTTCATTTTATCAATGCTTTTATCGGTACTGTACGCTCTAAATAATGTAAGTACTTTTAAAATGCCATGATATATATCTTGCTCAGCAAGCGTACCACTTGGCCTACGGGCTTTAATATAAGGCGTCCAAAAACTAACCGTTAACTTTAATGTATGTGCTAAATCAATGACATCTTGCTCATCAATAGCAATCATTTCACTATCGCGAAGTCCTAAAATAATTTTACGAACTTGCTCTAACAACTCTAACTGAAAATCAATATAAGCTTGTTTTAAATCAGCATCTCTAGAGAGAATATCCCCGAGATTATCGTAAAAAAAATGATAGCGCCACATCAGCTCAAATAACGAATCTAGGTAAGCCGTTAAATGATTAAATGCATCATCATCTTTATTAATAGGTTTAAAGTGAGTATTTAAATGATCGCGATACAGCGCAAAAATATGACGGATAATGTCTTCTTTATTTTTAAAATGATAATAAAGATTACCCGGGCTCATCCCTAAGTTTGATGCAATATGATTTGTCGTTATTGCACGCTCACCATTTTCGTTAAACAACAAAATACTGGTGTGTATTATTTTATCCTTGGTATTCATATGCTAATACTCAAATTATCTATAGGCTACATTACACTCAAAAGAGGTAAACAGTATAAACAAATATGAATCATTAAAACACTCCCACCATGGACTGACCTGTTTAAAGAAAGTAAGTGTTTATATGCTTTTTTAGCTAGGCTGCTTTGTGGCATAAACACTGTTAAACTAGCGCTAAAATAATAAATAGTGAACATTATGAAAGTTATTGCAATTTACCCTGGCACCTTTGATCCACTAACTAATGGGCACACAGACCTTATTCAACGTGCAGCTAAAATGTTTGATACTGTATTAGTTGCGGTTGCTAATAACCCAAGTAAAAAACCCTGCTTTAACCTTGAAGAACGTGTTGAGCTTGCAAACACTATTTTAAGCCACATAGATAATGTTAAGGTGATTGGTTTTTCTGGTTTATTGGCTGATCTTGCACGCGAGCACAATGCTAATGTGCTTATTCGCGGTATTAGAGCTGTATCTGATTTTGACTATGAATTTCAATTAGCTAACATGAACCGCCGCCTGAACCCCGACTTAGAAAGTGTATTTTTAACACCCGCAGAGCGAAATTCATTTATTTCATCAACACTCGTTAAAGAAGTAGCTCGCCACAATGGTGATGTAAGCGAGTTTGTAGACCCTGTAATTGTTAAAGCGCTAAAAACTAAATTGGGTTGTGGTAGCAGTTAATAATAAATAAGGCCTGTTAGCACTGAAATCCATTACTAATAGGCCCTTTTATTAAACACTTTATTTAGCTTTCCTTCTAACCAAGTAAGTTTTAAAACATCTTTACCTATAAAGAAAACTAAAACCATGGTCAAATCTGTAAAATTTATACCTACTATGTACACCCACCAGAACCACCAAAAATCATAATGGTGCATAACATCATTATCTATATACATTGCAAAAAATA
The DNA here is from genome assembly GCF_015864475.1 of Pseudoalteromonas sp. SWXJZ10B. Lineage (NCBI taxonomy): Bacteria > Pseudomonadati > Pseudomonadota > Gammaproteobacteria > Alteromonadales > Pseudoalteromonadaceae > Pseudoalteromonas > Pseudoalteromonas sp. SWXJZ10B. Next base: position 245,874 of record NZ_JADYXD010000003.1, on the reverse strand, counting down.
GTAAGGTGTTTATACCTAAACCAAATAATAAATAAATGTATATGCTGCTAATCTTTATAAAAAAACCAGATAAAATAATAACAAATAGAGTAATAATATCGAATAAGAAAAAATCGAAGTAAGTTATTGCGTCCATATCAATAAACATACTAGAAGAGTAAGAAAGTGCCATGATGAAAGATAGCCAAACAATGCTTTTATCTGCGCTATTTATAGAGCTTACTAAAGAATATAAAAAAGCCATCAAAAAGCCCCACTGTACAAAAATACCTATATAAAACGAGATATTTGTATTTAAAAGTAGCTCAACCATTTTACTCCAACACTAGATAAAAAATTATTATACCGCTTTACATATTACGGCAACATCAAATAAAGGCACAAAATCACTCTTCTTTTAAGTTGATTTTTACTGCCTCAGCGATTTAAATGTAACTTTCTAACACTCTTCAAGAGCTTATTTAAGCCTAAAACATCCTTGTTGATGATCAACACCAATGCCATTGTAAAATCGACAAAATACATTCCAAAAATATAAATAGTCCAAAACCACCAATAGTAAAGAGTACCTGCAATTTCAATATCGTAGTGCATACCTAAAAATAAACATGCATTAATAAAAAGGCCTACAATTAAATAGGAGAAAGCAATTGGTACTAATTTTTTATATATAAATCGCCAAAGTATCAGGGCGCTGATAGTAGCAAGATCATAATAGAAGTAATTTAGATGAGGACTTTCAATAAGTGGATCCATAAAAAGGCTAGATATATATGAAACCATCATTATAAGTGAAAGATGCGTTCTACTTTTATCATTTTTATTAATACTCGATGATAGGTTATATAAAAATGCGATTAGGAAGAACCATGTAAATAGTATTGCTACGTTATATCCTAAATCAACCAGAGCCCAAAGTATGTCAGCCACTAATATTATTCCTTCTCATAATACTATTGTGGAACCATGTTTTAATTGCAGCTAAAGCTAAAAAATCTTTGTTTATAAAAAATATAGCTAGCATCATAAAGTCGGCTAAATTAACAACAATTGAATAAAAAAACCAAAACCACCAAGGTTCGTAATTATTATAAACTGACACATCTATATACATACCAAGAAATAATGATGAGTTTATAGTCAACCCTAACAACAAGTAGCTCGATATAAGATTTTTAATAATGAAAAACCTTAAAATAATGATGGCTAAAATAGTTGTTATATCAAACAAAAAGAACTGAAGGTACGATATGTGTTGTATATCGATAAACAGGCTTGAGGAGTAAGAAATTGACATAACAAATGATAACCATACAGCTTCTTTTTTAGGTGTGTTAATACTTACAACTAATGAGTACAAAAAAGCCATTAAAAAGCCCCACTGTACAAATGCTCCTATGTAAAAAGAAATTGCTGGATTAACTAGAATATTATCCATTATTTTTGAGATTTTTATTGAATACTAGTGAAAGAATCATTAAAACATCGAACATATTAACGCCAACAGAATAAACACTCCAATACCACCAAGGCTCATAGTTATATAAGACGTATAGATCGTAATGTAATATTAAGGTAAGCACAGCATTTATTATTAACGCAAAGATGATGAAGTGAAAAGCTATAGAGCGGTGAAGTACTTTAAAGTACTCTAAAATTAACAAAGCTAAAATTGTAATAAAATCGTAGAGCGCCGAGTTTAAATATAAACTGTCTAATAAGCTTATGTAACCACTGGAAATATATGAGCAGAGCATAAGCGCAGATAAATAAACAGTGGATTTATTTTCTTTATTTATAGTAGAGGCCAAACAATACAGGAAGGCCATTAAAAAGCCCCATTGAGTGAAAGCTTGCATATAAACCATTAGGGGTTCAGTAACATACATTTAAGCTAGGTTACTTTGTGTGTATCGTTTGACTTGAAGTAGCTGAGGATTTTGTTCTTTAATTTGTGAAAACCGAGAAAGTCTCTATCTACGATAAGAGCAATAATCATAATAAAATCTATTATATTTACTCCAAATGTGTATAAGTCCCACAAAAACCATGGTTCTCTATTGCCGTTTAAATAAAGGTCATTATATATACTTAGACTTAATGTCGAGTTTATGAATAACCCAATAATTATGTAAATAAAAGATCGAGTTGTTTTTCCAAAAAATGAATAAGTCAGAAAAAGTGCAAAAATAGTAGCATAATCATATAGAACCCAATCTAAATAAACTGAATTTTCAATTGAAAGCCAAGTAAATAAATAGTCCGAAGCTGAATAAGACACCATCATGATAAAGGAACTGAGTAATAAGGTAGTTTTTCTTTTAATATCTAACGCAAATACAAAAACATTAAAAAAAAACGCCATTAAAAAACCCCATGTAGCAAAAGCTGACAAGGAAAACAAACCAAAAAACTCAGTTATAAACATCAACGACCTTTTTAAATATTACTTGGGCTTAACAGGGCTAAGATCTACTAAAACACCACCACGTTGAATTTCAGCACTGGCGGCACTCATCGCCTCTTGAGAGATGCTTACTGTATCAGATTGCAGGGTTTTAGGGCTAGCAGTTTGTTCCATTGCAGGCTTTAATTGTTGTGTTTTGTTGTATGCTTGCATTTGTACTTGGCTATTAGCTGAAACTTGCATGTGATTGATCCTTGTAAAAGTTTTAATTATATTTGGTGCAACTTTTAACCACATTATTATGTAGATAAATGCATCACCTGTTTAAAGTAGTGATAGCTATTTTGCTATCTACCTTATACAAAGCAACCAATGTGCCAACTTTTTTTGACATCTTAAAACTCACTCAAAACATACTTATATAATCAAACCAAACAGCTCCGACCAGTTTACTACAAACATAAAAAAACGCACAGGGATAACCGTACGTTTTTTGTATCCAGGGAGTTTAAGCTACGTATTTACACGGGATCTCCGCACGTGTACTTAGCTTCAAAATATATTCCATTGCTACTTCGTCACAATTTTCTTTACGAAGGCAAAGTTCACAATCTTTCATTACTTTTTCAGGCAAAGAGTCTTTGCTACAAAAAGTAAAACGTTGTTGTTCAAAAAAATCTGGTACGCGTGTTAATACAATAACTCGGTTAAGTGCCAATTTTTTGGCTTTAGTAAGTAGATGATCTACAAGCTGTCTACCCTGCCCCGACACTTTACTTTTTGGGTCTATACCCAATGAGCGTATTTCAGCAAGGCCGGTATCGTAAATGTATAACGACGCACAGCCCGACACTTTTCCATTTATTTCCGTTACTGCAAACTCGTTAATAGAGTGCACCATATCGCTTTTTGCACGAGGCAGGTTTTCACCTACCGTTGCCCAATGCTGTATAAGTGTGGCAATTGCTTCTACATCATCTAAATTTGCATCACGTACCGTTATTTGCTGTTTTTTTTTGGCTTCTTTAACAGCATTAGTTACTTGTTCAATAGACGTCCCACCAAGGGCTTTACGTGCTTTTATACATGCATCAATTTCAAGTACTGGGTAAACATCGTCTTCAAATACAGTGTTTACTGATTTGTACTGCTCAAGCGATAGCTCTTCAAGCGTTTTACCTTCGCTAATCGCAAGCTGTACAAGTACACCTACAATGTGATGCCCTTCTCTAAATGGCACACCTTTAGCAACTAAGTAATCAGCAAGTTCGGTGGCATTTGCATGCCCTCCTTTTGCTGCAGCAAGTGTCTTATCGCCGTTTACTTTAACGCCTTTAATACATGCTTGCGCCATATGAATACATGCAAGCCATGTTGGCATAGCGTCGAATAGCCCTTCTTTGTCTTCTTGCATATCTTTATTGTATGCAAGTGGCAGCGCTTTTAACGTCATCATCATAGCGCTAAATGCACCAAACACACGTCCGGTTTTACCGCGAATAAGCTCGAGTGCATCAGGATTTTTTTTCTGAGGCATGAGCGATGAGCCTGATGTTACGTTATCAGCAAGCTCTATAAATCCGGCTTCACCCGAATTATAAAAAATCAAATCCTCTGACATACGAGATAAGTGAATCATCGAAATAGACGCACAACTTAAAAGATCTAAAACAAAATCACGATCAGATACACCATCAAGGCTGTTTTTTGTAGCCGCTGTAAAACCTAGCCCATGCGCTAATGCTTGGCGATCAATCGGATAAGCTGTACCTGCTAATGCACCACTGCCTAATGGGCAAAAATTCATGCGCGCTTTAGCATCTTGCAGGCGGCTTTCATCACGCTCTAGCATCTCTACATACGCCATACACCAGTGGCTAAACAATACTGGTTGTGCGCGCTGTAAGTGCGTGTAACCTGGTAATATTGTGCCAAGCTCTCGCTCTGCAAGCGCTACAAACTCGCCTTTAAGCTGTGCAATAGCATCTAGTAAATGGTCAGCCGTATCACGGCACCATAATCTAAAGTCGGTGGCAACTTGGTCATTACGGCTTCGGCCTGTATGTAATTTTTTAGCTAAATCACCTACTTTTTCAATTAGAGCTGCTTCAACATGTGAATGAATATCCTCTGCACCTGAAGTAGCTACCGCTTGTGGATCTGCTTTAACTTCTTCAAGCAGCTCATTTAATGCAGCCACTAATCTTGTGTGCTCGTCACTTGAAAGTACACTTACCTGTTCAAGTGCACCAGCCCATGCCACAGAGCCAATAATATCTTGCTCTGCTAACTGGTAGTCAAAGGGAAGAGAGTCGTTAAATTGCTTAAACGCCTCATCTGGACCCGTAGAAAAACGTCCGCCCCATAATGCCATGAAATCTCTCCAAACCCTGTAGTGCCCCTTTTATGAGGGGCGTAATAAATTACTTTTTAGCGAGTGCTGAAATTCTGCTTGAAAGCGAGAATAAACGAATAAAGCCTTCAGCGTGTGATTGGTCGTACACATCATCTTCGCCAAATGTAGCAAATGCTTCGCTGTATAAGCTATTTGGTGACTGCTTTTGAACTGCAGTTACTTGGCCTTTGTATAGCTTAAGTACCACTTCACCTGTTGCCACTTTAGAAAGTGCTTCAGCACCGGCTAAAATAGAATCTTTAAGAGGCGTAAACCAACGGCCGTCGTATACTAAATGTGAAAACTCACCACCGAGTACTTCTTTCCACTTACGGCTTGCTTTATCAAGCACTAGCTCGTCAATGGCTTGAAGCGCTGCCATAATGACTGTGCCGCCTGGCGTTTCATAACAACCGCGTGACTTCATGCCAACTAAACGGTTTTCTACAATATCAACACGTCCAACACCATGAGGCGATGCAATATCGTTTAATTTAACTAAACAATCGTAAGGTTTAAGCTCTACGCCATTTACAGCAACCACTTCGCCTTCAACAACTTTTAATGTTACTAGTTCTGATTTATCTGGTGCTTGCTCTGGAGAGTTAGTCCAAGTCCATACTTGTTCAGTTGGTTGACACCATGGGTCTTCAAGCTCACCACCTTCGTGCGAAATATGCCATGCGTTAGCATCACGGCTATAAATTTTTGTAGCAGATGCTGAACACGGAATGTCACGCTCTGCTAAGTAATCAAGTAATGATTCACGGCTCGATAAGTCCCACTCACGCCATGGCGCAATTACTTTTAAATCAGGGGCTAGTGCTGCAAAACATGATTCAAAACGAACTTGGTCATTACCTTTACCAGTACAACCATGAGAAAGTGCATCAGCACCTACTTTACGTGCAATTTCAACTTGTGCTTTAGCAATAATTGGGCGCGCCATAGAAGTACCTAATAAATAAGTACCTTCGTAAATTGAGCCCGTTTTAAGCGTTGGGTAAATGTAATCACTTACCATTTCATCTTTTAAGTCAACTACGTAACATTCAGATGCACCAGAGGCAATTGCTTTAGCTTCTACGCCTTCAAGTTCTTCAGCGCCTTGACCTACATCGGCAACAAACGCGATTACTTCACAGCCGTAGTTTTCTTTTAACCATGGCACGATAGCCGACGTATCAAGACCACCAGAATAGGCTAAAACGACTTTTTTAATTGAACTCATAGGTGTTCCTTAACAAAATTTGGATTTAGTAATGTAACTAGCAGAGCATTTTGCGCATGCATGCGATTCTCTGCTTGTTGAATGATTTTTGATGCTGGACCATCCATTACCTCAGAGGTAATTTCAAATTCACGGTGTGCCGGTTGGCAATGTAATACCGTAGTCGCACCTGTTTGATCTAGCAATGCCTGGTTTAATTGATAAGGCATGTATTTTTCTTTTACTTGCTCAAGCGGCGTTGTATCACCCATTGATACCCATGTATCTGCGTATACAACGTTTGCACCAACCGCAGCTTCAACTCTATCGCTCACCATGACTGATGCGCCATTCATTGCTGCAATTTGCTCTGCTTTTTTAAGTATTTGTGAATCTGGCGAACACCCTTTTGGTGTTACAGCAACAAAGTCAGTACCTAGCGTTGCGGCAAGTAACATCAATGAATGAGTCACGTTATTGCCCTCACCTAAGTAAGCTACTTTAAGCTGACTCACATCGCCATGTACTTCTTGGAGTGTTAAAAAATCAGCAAGTGCTTGGCAAGGGTGGTACAAGTCACACAAGCTATTTACCACTGGTACCGATGAATATTCACCTAACGTGGTTAATGTGCTGTGCTGATTTACACGCGCCACAATACCGTCGGCCCAAGTAGAAATATTAAGTGCAAAATCTTTAATTGATTCACGTGCACCCATAGCGCCATTTTGCTGATCTAAATAAACAGCATGACCACCAAGGCGATTAATACCTATATCAAACGATAAACGTGTACGTAAACTTTGCTTTTCAAACAATGTTACGATTGATTTACCCGATAATACTTGGCTGTATTTTTCTGGCTTTGCTTTTATATCTTGCGCTAACTTTAATAAATTAAGTGCGCCTTTTTGGTCTAATTCTAAACCTGTTAAAAAATTCTCAAACATAATAAACCTATGGTGTAATCTTTGTTCCGACATGCTCACCTTGCAGCAGAGCAGTTAAATTTTCTGGCTTTTGCCAGCTGGAAATATACACACCGCGTCGTAAATGTTGGGCAGCGTGAAGGCTGGTCTTAACTTTGACCTCCATCCCGCCCACAATTACTCCATCTGTAATTAAAGTATCAATGTGTTTTGTGTCAAGTTGATGTAACGGTTGTTTATTTGCGTCAAGCACCGCTTCTACATCCGTCATAAAAATTAGTTCTGCATTTAAATTACTGGCAATAGCCGCTGCAGCTTCATCTGCATTTACGTTGTACCACAAGCCTTGTTCATCAAAGCCGATAGAGCTAACAATAGGTAAACGAGAAATTCTAAGTAAATCATTGATGATAGAATCGTCGTTACTTGTGCATTTACCCACTAAGCAAAGCGCTTTTAATTTTTGGGTTGCAGTCACACCCGCCTCAAAAAGACTTAAGCCGACAGGCTTATGCCCTGCGCTTATAGCTTGAGTCATTAATTGTTTATTAGCGCAACCTGCAAGCGCACCCACTATATAAGGCATTTGCTCTGCTGGACTAATACGTAAACCTTGGTGTTTAGCACTAGCAAAACCCGCTTGCTTTAGCCATGTATCTACTAAAGAACCACCGCCATGAACAATGACAAACTCATCATTTTTTTGCTCGCTTAGCACGTCAAATAACGCTTTTGCTGCATTTTCTGTATTAAGTACTGCACCACCGAGTTTAATAACCCACGTTTTTTTACTCATTTAAAACGCTCCTTTTAAGCCCGTAGTGTGATCTAAATTCATAGAAATATTAATACACTGCAAAGCTTGTCCAGCAGCGCCTTTTAATAAGTTATCAATGGCAGACATTACAATTAACTGCGTGCCTTGTTGCTGCCAGCCAATATCAACAAATGGTTGCTTAGCAACACCTTTAATTGAAGGTATTTTATCGCCTAACAAACGAATTAATGGTTCGTTAGCAAGCACTTGATAAGCCGATGCAACGTTTTCCTTGGTAACGTCAGGCTTAAGTTGTACATAAATAGTTTCTAAAATACCGCGCGCAAAGCTACCTAGATGCGGTGTAAATAATACTTTGTGGCCAAGGTGTTGTTCAATTTCAGGACCGTGGCGATGGTTAAACAAACCATAAGGTGCAAGCGATACCTCACAAAAATGTGTTCCTACACTCGCTTTACGCCCGGCACCCGTAACACCCGAAACGGCATTAATGATAATACTTTCGCTGCTCAATAAGCCTGCTTGTTTAAGCGGTTTAAGTGCATTGAGCGCCGCTGTTGGGTAACAGCCTGCAACAGCAATTAGCTTTGCGTTAGCGATAGCATCACTGTTCCACTCTGCTAAACCGTAAGCCGCTTCATTTAAAAGCTCTGGGTGTTGATGCTCAAAACCATAATAAGTAACGTAATCATCATTATTTGCTAGGCGATAGCCACCAGATAAATCAAATACTTTTTTACCCATAGCTAAAAATTGAGGCGCTAAATCAACACTTACTTTGTGATCGGTACATAAACACACATAGTCAGCATCACTTTGAATGTCATCAAAAGCTGATGCACTAAGAGGAAGTAAAGGACAATCTAGTAAGCCAAGGTGCTCTGGGTATAAATCACTTAGTAATTTATTTTTATCTAAGCTACCCTCAGATACATAACAGCCTGTTAAGGTAAGGTTTGGATGATTAGCAACTAAGCTTGCTAACTCTGCGCCGCTATAACCGCTTGCGCCAATAATAACTACATTCATTGATTACTCGTTATTTTTAAATTTACTGCTAAATATATATGTTGTTCGCTTAAACTAGCTAAGACGCTAAATTAAGACTTAATTTAATGAATTTGTAGATTATCGTCGCATTATTTTCATAGCTTTACTTTAATATATTTATGCTCAAAAAGTGAATTGATATTCATCATAAATACTTTTATATTGTTATGCAATTAAATTGAATAATAATTTTGGATTTTTTTATGCCTTTGCCTTCGTTTATTTCTATGTATCAACAATTGATTGCAGCCCCTTCTATTAGTGCAATTGAAGACAACCTGTGTATGAGCAATAAAAACGTAATTGAACTCCTTGCTAGGTGGTGCGAAACACTCGGTTTTACGTGTGAAATTATTGAATTAGAAGGAGGTAAAGGCCGCTTTAATTTATTAGCAAAGCGTGGAAAAGGCGATGGCGGGTTAATGCTTGCGGGCCACACAGATACAGTGCCTTTTGATGACAGCTGCTGGAACCACAATCCGTTTAAACTTACCGAACTAGACAATAAATTGTATGGGCTGGGAAGCATTGATATGAAAGGATTTTTTGCTTTTGCATTACAAGCGATTAGTGAACTTGATGAAAAGCAGCAAACTCAACCTATTTTAATACTCGCCACTGCCGATGAAGAAACAACTATGGCAGGTGCACAGCAAATATGTAAGCACCCTAATTTAAAACCTGCACGCTGTATAATTGGCGAACCTACTGATATGACGCCAGTATTTATGCACAAGGGCCATATGAGTACAGCAATAAGAGTGGTTGGTCGCTCTGGGCATAGCTCAGATCCCGAACGTGGCCTTAACGCCATTGAAGTAATGCATAAAGTGATTACAAAATTGATGATCTTAAAAGAGCAATTAAAGCATAAGTATTCAATAAATCACTTTGAAATTCCTTATCCAACATTAAACTTAGGTAATATTCATGGTGGCGATAATGCGAATAGAATTTGTGGTTGCTGTGAAATGCATATAGATATGCGCCCATTACCAGGTTTAAGTGTACAAGAACTACAAGCATTAGTGCTTGATGCAATAAAAGAGATAAATCAGCAATACCCAAATGCGGTGAGCGTTATTGATTTACATGAACCAATCCCGGCATTTAGTGGTAGCACCGACAGTGCTTTAGTTAAAATGGCTGAAAAAATAGCGGGGCAAAAAGCGGTCGCGGTAAATTATTGCACTGAAGCGCCGTTTATCCAACAACTCGGTTGTGAAACAATCGTAATGGGCCCAGGCTCAATTAACCAAGCGCATCAGCCTGATGAGTTTTTAGCTATGGAAAAAATAAAACCATCACAACAAATAATCACCAATATCATAAAAGCAAACTGCTTTAGCAATCAGAGTTATTAACTGCTTATAACAACACAAAATAATAAAGGCGCCAATTGGCGCCTTTATTAATACAAAACTAAGGCTTAATCACCTTTAACTTCTAAGTTAATAAACTTAACTAGCTCTTCAGGTTGCCCTACTAGCATCATAACTTGTTGGTTAATTTCCATCATAGTTTTGCCTTCAGGCAGCTTTGCAGACACACTGAATGAATTTAAACCTTTAGCAAAGCTAGTTAAAGCCTCTGCAATATTTTCAGTTACAGGAGCCTGTTGTAACTGCTGCTCTAACATCATTTCCATTTGCTCTAGCGTCATGCCTTGCTTTTCAAGCTCACTTGATAGTAAGTCTTTTAACTTACCTTGGTTATTTAAGGCAAAGCTAACATTGCGCGGCTCTAACTTACTCATTGCTTGCATAACAAGTGTTTGCTGCTGTAACTCTTGCTCATAAGTAAGTGGCTGGTTACCCGCTTCTTGCTGCGCTTTACTAATCGCTAATGAAGCATCCATTAATGCTTTTGAATTAGCCAAGCCCATATCCATATTAAAACTAACAATGTCTTTTGCATCAAGCTTAACGACTACATCACTATTGCCAGACTCTTCATCGTAATCAAGTGATGAATGTAAGTCGTAACTTGCCGACGCGAGCATTTCGTTTGTATCAGCAGGTAATTTTGAAACAAAATCTTTATCAAACTGAAAGCTTTTTACATCAAATGATGTATGCGGTGATATTTTATCTGGCTCGTAACCTGTTATTTCAATGCTTTGAATATTAGCAACATTGTCGCCCTCTGGGCTTATTACTTCCATATTTGTTATTTCTACGCTTTTTGAAATAACACTTGCCGATAAACCAGCGTATTTAAATGTAGCGCCAGTTTGCTCGCTTACTAAAGCAAGTTGCTTATCTACTTCTGCACGCACTTCTTGTGTAGCTACATAATTTGCATAGCTCACGCCACCAACGCCCGCAGCTACAATCGCTGCAACTATTACTAACTTTTTCATGTTATTTCCTTATTCTATTCTTTGTGTAAACCGAGTTTTATTAAGAGTAACATTACACATTAACACCCGTAAGTATTAATTAATTAAACTAAGCAACTCATGTACTGTTTTAACTGGGGTAATTTTAGCGCCCAGCCCTTCCATCGACTTATGGTAATTACGAAATGGAATATATATTTCTGTAAAACCATGTTGTGCTGCTTCTTTAACACGTGGCACACCACTATCAATTGGGCGTACATCGCCGTTTAAGCTGAGTTCGCCCATAATACATGTGGTACGTGGCACAACAAATTCATTTAAGCTGCTAAGTAACGCGGTTACTAATGCTAAATCAATACAAGTTTCTGTTTCATCAATTCTTAGGCCACCCACAATATTAAAAAACGTATCGTGGAATATTTTGGTTTTAGTGTGTTTTCGTAATATGCCAGTCAGCATTTTTATGCGGTTCATGTTTAAACCAACGCACACACGCTGCGGAAATTCCGCCTCGGTTTCGGTCGTTAAACACTGAATTTCCAGCAATAAATTACGATTGCCTTTACGAATACAGGTAATTGTAGAGCCTGGCGAGTCAGTGGTTGAACCCGACAAGAAAATTTCGCTCGGGTTATCAACGCTTAACATCCCACGTTCGCACATTTTAAAAATGCCAACGGTATCTATATCACCAAAGCGGTTTTTATTTGCCCTAAGGGTTCGAATTTGCCCATCGTTGGTGTCTATGTGTAAAAGCGCATCGACAATATGTACAAGTGTTTGAGGACCTGCTATTTCGTTATTTTTATTTACATGAGCAATAATAAACATGGTTACATCATTTTGCTTACAGTATTGAGTCAATGCTTGGGCGGCACTTTTTACTTGCGAAGGCGAACCTGGGCTACCATTTGCCGTTTCGGTTACAACCGCTTGAATAGAGTCAATAACAGCAAACTTAATTTTATTTTTCTCGAGCTCTTCAATGATGGTTTCAACACTGGTTTCTGAAAGTAAATAAAGCTCGTCAGGGTTATAGTTTAACTTTAAACGATTTACCCTGTTTTTAAACTGCGATAATGACTCCTCGGCCGTACAGTAAAGTGACGGCATACGTTGTGACATTCTCGCCACTAGATCAGATAGCAAGGTTGTTTTACCAGCACCTGGATCACCCGAAATTATATTAACAGAGCCGGTAGTTACACCACCGCTTAGCACACGATCGAGCTCGCCAATTTCTGTCAGCTGTTTTTCTGCCTCTGACGTAGCAATATCATTAATTTTTTTAGAGCCGCCACCAGCACCGCCAGCATAACCACCTACATTTGCTCGAACTGACGCTTTTTTACTCTGCCCTGCTGAAGGTTTAAATTCTGCTAATGTGTTCCACGCACCGCAGCGGCATTGACCCTGCCAACGTGGGTAGTTCATGCCACATTCTGTACACACAAACTCTATTTTTGCCGCTTTAGTCATTTATAACCTTATCTACGATTCTCTAATTTTAAAAACATTTACTTCTAATAACTTATTTTGCCACTTCAAGCATTTACTTAGCAACAAACTCTTGCCTGCGTAAAAATCTAGCGTCACAATCATTAAATACACATGGTGTTTCTTTTTAGCTATAATTTAGGGCATACTTTTTGCTTTGAAATAGTTTAAAGTAACTTGCCAACAAAATGGCATATAACACATAATAACAAGAGCTAAACAGTAGTAACTAAAATAATTGTACCTATATTAATAACATAGCGCGATTTAACGTTTATTGAACTTCTAATAAATGGACTTAACAGTATACCTACTTTTTCAATTAGACGGTGATGGTTTTATAAATGGCTGATGACATAATGCTCAAACACGAAGACCTCGTGAATGAGTTAAAAACATATTTAGGCAATGCTAAATTTGACCTAATTTTCAAATCAAAAACCGCTGGGTTAACCAAACCTGAGCAATTTTTGATGAAAATGGAAATGTCACGCTTATCTCAGCCAGTGGCACGCTTTGTTGATCTTCGTGGATTAGTGACGGGCCAAGTAAAACCGTATGAGCATAACGGCAAACAGCACTTTATGGATGACACAGCCATTGAAGTGTTTGAAAAAGCACTTAAACAGCATGGTGAATATACCCTAGCCGTTTACGAAGCCGTAATGAATACAGAAAATAACCACCGAGTATTACAAAAACAAGCCGCCGAAAAATCAGAACTACAAGAATCAGAAAGTAACTTAAGCACTGAAGTCATTAAGTTTGCCTCTTACGAGAGCCGCCGTGAAGAACGGATGAATTACTCAATAAAAGTAACTATTGATTACAAAGATAAAAAGAACATTGCTGCTAGTACCTCAGATATATCTTTAAGCGGTTGTAAAGTTAAGCTTGCAACGCGCTACTCTATAAAAAAAGGTGAACTAATAGCAATGCGCTTGGTAGGCCTTGAACAAGACTTTGAACTTGGCCTAAAAAACGGTATTCAATACGAGGTTGTTGCCGTTGAAAATATCTCTCGTGAATACAACCACATTCGCTTAAAACGCACTTATATCGAAAATAACGACGCCTTTAATGACTTTTTAGAAAGCTTTATTCACGGTAATAAACGTCGTTATAAAGTAAATTTAGATAACACGCTCGATGCTGTAGTATCAAAGGGGTATGAGCAATACTACATCCCTCGTGTAACGTCTTTATATGTATTTTTAAGCAAAAAAGATGAACAGTATTACCCAAGCCTTAGCCTTACTACTGAAAATAATATTTTTATCCAGCGCTATTTTACCGATGAAAGAAAAACACCGTGTTTGTACAATATACTCAATCATCAGCGCATTACACAATTACTAACCCAAATTACCGCGGTCAAAGAAGATTACCTCTATACATTTACACATATATCATCGGGTAAAATTTACTATTACTCTGCGACACGAACTGAGCTAAATAATAACCCTAAATTACGTGATCTATTTTTAGGTTTTGGTAGCCAAAAAGAAAGTTGGCAGTGCTTTAAAATACAAATAATGCCAAGTCATCCAGATGATTCTTTTATACCGCTTTCATTACCTAATAGTGCTGGCGCTAATATTGAAAAACTCAACAAGCCGCCTTCCCCTCGAGTTAAAGGCCTTATAAAAGACGTTAAATATATTGTTGTACTTACAAGTATTGGCAATAAAACAGAGCAAGCAGATTATAAACAACTTACTTTTGATAAAGCGTTAGTAAATCAGCTTAAACATTTTGGCCACGCAAAACATAAAACGCCACCTTATTTAGATATTGTGCCACTTGAATACGTAAATTTACGCTCGCATAAGCGCTACCTTTATAAAACACCGGTTAGCGTCACTATTAATGATGAAGTATTTAACGGTTATACACGTGACTTTTCTGTAATGGGTTTGCAATTAGAGTCCGAGCAACCAGTCACATTTAAAAAAGGTGATATAGTACTTTTAACATTTCCTGAGCTTCAAAAAATAACTAAAAAGCATAAACTTAGCGAACTAAAGTACGAAATAATGGCCATTAGTAAGTCATTCACTACTATTAACCTAAAAGCGAATCGTGTTGCTGATTTACCCCATGCTGGCGTGACTTTTTTCACTCAGCTAATAGAAGGTAATAAAGACAAACTTAAAGTATCTGAAGAAGCGCCAAAAGTAGAAGGCTTATCTACCGCGCTTAGAAATATGGTTACAAAAAGTGTATGCCAATTTCCGCTGTATTTACACAAGGAAGCTGCACACTTTAAAACAGGTGCAATTGGTTATGGCTTATACGCCAGTCCTATGCATGTTATTTTGCAAAATTTTGGCTTATTAGGTAACAAAACTGACTTTTCGAGTATCCTTACCGAAGAGCAAATTATTAATGTAATAACGCCTAATATTAAAGATCGCAGTCGCCAAGATGCACCGCTCGCTTTTACACTCGCTATTAATTTCGACCCTCGTAAGGGCAAAATTGAAGAGGCTATTGTTAGCCAATGCGCTTTAGGTGAAGACTACTCAAGCTTTTATAAACAAATTAGTAAAGGCATTACATCACAACTTATATTTGTGATGCGTTTGTATATTTCGCGCACAGGTCGCCCCGATACTGACTACCTATCTAATGAGCTTAAATACGTAAGCCAATATGCAATGCATAAAGCAAAAGATTTAGAAGAAGCATTATGGGCTGTTGCAGGCGTGGGGGACGTAGTAGATATAACTGAAGAAGCTCTAAGCCATTTAGAGCTTAAAAAAGAGCAAGTTGAACAAATGGGCCGCCGTAAACTAATTTGGTTAAACCGCTTACGCTAAGCAGTTTAACTTAAACAACTTTAAAGAGCGGGCTCTTTATCTAACGGAATGGCCAACATATACAACAATTGTAATAATGACCCTTCACAAATAGCCGCTTGTGCTTGCTCAACTACTTTAGGTTTGCCATGCACTGCTACACCTAGGCCAGCTTTTGCCATCATGACTAAATCGTTTGCGCCATCGCCAATAGCAACTGTTTGCGACTTCTCAAGCCCTAGTTTATGTTGTAACGACTCTAGAATAATTGCTTTTTGTTGTGCATCTACAATTGTACCCAGTACTTTACCTGTTAGTTTATCGTCTTTAAATTCGAGTACATTAGCGTGCACTTCATCTAAATTAATAAGCTCTTGAACGCGCTCTGCAAACGGTACAAAACCACCTGATGCAATTGCTAAATACCAGTCATGCTGTTTTAGAATTTGACACAGCACTTTAATGCCCGGCATGAGTGGCAATGCACTTTTTAGCTCTTCAATTAAGCTTTTTTCAATACCAGCCAGTTTAGCTACGCGCTGATTTAAACTCTCGCTAAAATCAAGTTTACCCGCCATTGCAAGTGCGGTTACAGAGGCAACTTCGTCGTAAACATCCGCAAGGCGTGCTATTTCGTCTATGCACTCAATAGTTATTGCAGTTGAATCCATATCCATAACCAATAAACCAGGCTCATATAAATTAGGCACAGTAGCAACTTGCACTAATTGACAATCTAGAGTGCTTGAAAACTCTTGTAGTACTAACGGGTTTATAGCTTGATCGGAGTTTTGCGCGTAAAAACACAGTGCTGGAGCTAACCCTAAATCTGGTTGATATTGGCATATAGCAGTGACGGTTTGGTTATGCATAGCTAAAAAATCAATAATGCTAACAATGTGTTTTTCTTCAAAATCACCCGCAAATGCGATGCTAAATAACCCTAATGCTTTGTTTGGTATATAATCAAGAGGTGTAAATGCACCACCACTATAGCTAAACCATTTATTTAGAGTTAAGTGTTGTAATGGTTGCTCAGCAGCTTGCTGTGCCATGTTGATTTGCGACATGGAATCTCCGTGTTTATTTTTATTTTCCTGATAATTGGCATATCATAACTGGTATTATCAACACTAAATTCGCCATCAGGTGGGGTTTAAGGTTATAGTTAGTGTAGTTGTAACATCAAATCAAAATGCTGTCAGTAGCATAAACGGTGACTATGAAAAATAACCATATTAAAAACCCTATTACTGCTTCTCAAAGAAAACGACTTGTTCGCTTAATACTAGCGGCTGGTTGTTTTGTATTACTAAGCTGGGTAGGTGTTAATAGTAGTTTTCAGAGTCATCAGTTACTTTATGATAGTGCCGATAGCACGGCAAAAAGCCTCACTCAGTTTATGGCTTTAAATGTTAAAACACCGCTTATTGAAAAAAACAAACCACAGCTCAACGCCATTTGTAACGATATAAGTAAAGATGAATTTGTACTTTCTGCGACTATTTATGATCAACAAGGCATTTTAATTGCTAGCAGTGACAATTGGCAGTCACATCATATTTATGGACAACTCCCTGACTCTACACCGGGTATTAGTAAACTAAAAACACCTTTTATGGAACCCGTGATAAGCGATGATGACCGCCCTATAGGCTTTGTGTCTGTTACTTATTTAACTCGCGCCGCAATATCCGACAGCCATAATCATTTTCATGACTTAGGTCGTCAAGTATTGTTAATGCTAGTGATTGCATGTATTTTTACGTGGCAGTTAGGGCGTGGATTAAAACGTTGGCAGGTAAATCGCTATATGCAAAAAACATCTGAACAAGAATCGTAAAGCTGCTTTGCAAGCGTCCCTCTTTCACTATGTGGCTTTAAATCACATAACGCGTTAAATACATCAGGTATATGTAATGGCGTGTTAACTTCACCTTGATGACCGCTTAACGGCATTGAAGGTGAGTCGGTTTCAAGCACTAAGTGCTCTGGCTCAATAGCAGCAATAACAGCGCGTGTTTTAACTGCGCGATCATAGGTAATAACACCGCCTATGCCAAGCTTAAAACCCTGCTTAATATAGTACTGCGCTTGTTGAAGTGAGCCCGAAAAGGCATGAATCACTCCCCCGTTTTTTGGCTTACACCGCTTAAACGATTGCGCAATTAAATCATGGCTTTGCCTATGATGCACAATAAGCGGTAAATTAAGCTCATTAGAAAGCCCTATTTGCTGCTCAAATAAATAAGTTTGTTTAGGAAGGTTTTCAATACTTCGATCAAGCCCGCACTCCCCAATAGCAACCAGCTGATGTTTATTTGTAGTCGCGAATTCAAATAACGCTTCTATGTGCGATTCGTTATGTTGCTCTAAAAAGTAAGGATGTAGCCCTGCGGCTATTTTTATACTTGGGTAAGTTGCTTTGAGTTTTATGAGAGTATGTGATTGAGCAAGCGTAATACCCGGCACAACAAACTGATTAACTCCCTTTGCTACACACTCACTTATGAGCGATTCACGATTCGAATCAAACTCGCTAAAGTCGAGGTGGCAATGAGAGTCAATAAATTGCACGGTTACTTACTCATCTTTTAATTAAGGGTTTAAGCGTGTAATTTGCCAGCTGTTATCTGCTTGGCGCTGATATATAAAGCGATCATGCAAACGATGCGCCCCACCTTGCCAAAACTCAATTTTAGTGGGTACTACACAATATCCGCCCCAAAAATCAGGCAATGGAATTTCACCTTTAGCAAACTTACTTTTCATGTTGGCGAAGGTTTCCATTAGTACTTTACGTGATGACACCGGACGACTTTGCGCTGATGCCCATGCAGCTAATTGGCTTTCTTTAGGACGAGATAAAAAGTACTTTGCCACAGCAGAGGTAGGTAATGGTTTAGCCTCGCCATATACAATAACTTGGCGTTCCATGTGGTGCCACGGAAAGTGCAAGGAAATTTTATTATTACCTTTAAGCTCTTGCGCTTTACGCGAGCCCGTATTAGTAAAAAACACAAAGCCGTTATCATCCAAATGCTTTAAAAGCACAATGCGCTGTGAAGGTTGACCGGTTTCATCAACAGTTGCTACAACCATTGCTGTTGGATCGGGTAGTTTGCTTGCTACCGCATGCTCAAGCCATGTTTCAAACTGCTTGAATGGATCATCTTGCAAGTTATCTTCGCTTAACGCGTCTTGCAGGTATTCACGGCGGATATCTTCGAGTTTCATAACAAGTCCTTTAAATAGAGCCTAGAAAAGAGCTTAGAGTAGCGAGCTTAAAACATTAGATGTTGAGTAATAACAAATATTAAGATTCAGGTATATGCGATAGCAATAAACACAGAGCCTCAGGTGCATTCGATAGTAATAAACATAGAGTCTCAGGCGTATCGTTGGGTTTCGTTTCACTCAACCCAACCTACAACGTAAACTACACAACTCAGGTATCTGTAAGTGTAGGAGTGCTAGCAAGGCAAGAAGTTTATTTATGCCAAGGAGCATACGGTTTGTATGTGACTTAGGCTAAATAAACTTCTTAACGCAGCTAAAACGAACTACACAACTCAGATATCTGCAAGTGTAGAAGTGCTGACAAGACGGAGTGCTTTTTTATGCCAAGGAGCATACATTTAGTATGTGACTTAGGCTAAAAAAGCACGACAACGCAGTCAAAGCGAACTACACGCAGCAGAAGGTGATTACATTTGCTCCATGACTTCAATGCCTAGTAGATCCAATCCCGTTTCTAGTGTTTTAGAAACCAAATTACACAGCACTAAGCGGCTGTCGCGCACGCTTGGCTCTACGCCCTCTTTAAGTACTGGGCAGGCTTCGTAAAATGTCATGTATAAGCTTGCTAGCTCATATAAGTAACCACATAATACGTGCGGTGTTGCTTCGCTGATCATTAAATCAAGTACTTCTTCAAGCTGTAGTAGCTTAAGTGCTAGTGCTTTTTCTTGAGGCTCAATAATTGTAACATCTGAATTTAATGTAGCTGCATCAACGCCTGACTTACGGAAAATACTGCGTATACGTGTATAAGCATATTGTAAATAAGGAGCGGTTGCGCCTTCAAAGCTTAGCATGCTGTCCCAGTTAAAAATGTAATCGCTGGTACGGTGCTTAGAAAGGTCGGCGTATTTAACTGCGCCAATACCTACTTTACGTGCAATCTCGCTGCGATCGCTATCACTTAAATCCGATTCACGTTCAGCTAGTTTTGCAGCTGCACGGTTAATTGATTCTTCTAATAAGTCAGCAAGTTTTACTGTGCCGCCAGTACGTGTTTTAAATGGTTTGTTATCGGCGCCCATCATGGTGCCAAACGGGCAAAACTCGTAACTTGTTTCGTCTCGTAATAAACCTGCTTTACGCGCTGTTAGCTCTACTTGATTAAAGTGTAGATTTTGACGTGCATCTACAAAAATTAAGATACGATCAGCACCTAATTTATTTGAACGATAATCACATGCCGCTAAATCTGTTGTTGCATATAAAAAACCACCGCCAGATTTTTGTACGATAAACGCAGATGGTTCACCATCTTTGTTGGCAAGTTCATCTAAAAACACAACTTGCGCGCCTTGCGACTCTACTGCAATATTTTTATCTTTAAGTAGGCTAATAATATCGTTAAGTTCTGCGTTGTATGCGCTTTCAGCCATAATATCAGCTTGAGTAAGTGTTACATTTAAACGCTTGTATACTTCTTCAGAATGCTTAACTGAGGTAGCTATAAACAGTTTCCAAAGTTTTTCACAGTGCGCATCGCCGCCTTGTAATTTAACAACGTAATTACGTGCTTTATCAGCAAAGCCTTCTTCGTCGTCAAAGCGTTTTTTAGCATCGCGGTAAAAGGTTTCTAAATCAGCAAGCGCTACAGAATCTAAATCAACACCTTGGCTAATTTGATCTTCCAAATGCGCGATTAACATACCAAATTGCGTGCCCCAATCACCCATGTGATTTTGACGTACAACCGTATCGCCTCTAAATTCAAGCGCACGCACAATTGAGTCACCAATAATGGTTGAACGTAAATGGCCTACGTGCATTTCTTTAGCAAGGTTTGGTGATGAATAGTCAACAACCACTTTTTGCGGGTTAGCATGCTCGTTTACAGCAAGCTTTGCATCACTGTTAGCGGCTTGTACGCTTTGAGCTAAAAACTCAGGCTTTAAATGAATATTAATAAAACCTGGGCCAGCAATTTCAGTCTTTTGAGCAATATCGCTTACATCAAGATTATCTATAATTTTTTGCGCAAGCTCACGTGGGTTGCTTTTCATTTTTTTAGCCGCGCCCATTGCTGCATTAATTTGGTAATCACCAAATTGTGGACGTGTGCTTTGTGTTACTGCTGGGTTTGTATCTTCAGGTAAGCCTGCGCCCGCCATAGCGGCAATGGCTTTTTCGATTAAAATAGTACGAATATTCATATTTTTTACCTTTGTAAGCCCGCCAAAGCAGGCTTTCAGTTAACTGTAGTCAGTCGATTCTAGTTTTCGCGAGTGTGGTTAAATGTCACTTCTGGGTAACGCTCTACTGATAAATTAAGATTTACACGGCTCGGCGCAATGTAAGTTAAGTTATCGCCACCATCGAGTGCTAAATTACTTTCGCACTTGCGCTTAAAGTCTTCAAACTTTTTAACATCGTCGCTGCTTACCCAACGCGCTGTATTTACGTTTACACCTTCGTAAATAGCATCTACGTTATATTCGGCTTTTAAGCGCGCTACAACTACATCAAACTGAAGTACACCTACCGCGCCCACAATTAAATCGTTGTTTATAAGCGGTCTAAATACTTGCACAGCACCTTCTTCAGAAAGCTGTACTAAGCCTTTTAATAATTGCTTTTGCTTAAGTGGATCGCGAAGACGAATACGGCGGAATAATTCAGGCGCAAAGTTAGGGATACCGCTAAATTTAAGTTTTTCGCCTTGTGTGAACGTATCACCAATTTGAATGGTACCGTGGTTATGCAAACCAATAATATCGCCCGCGTAAGCGTCAGCTGCGCGCTCACGATCGCCCGCCATAAAGGTTACCGCATCAGAAATGCTCACTTGCTTGCCAATTCGCACGTGATTCATTTTCATGCCTTGGCTGTACTTACCCGATACAATACGCATAAATGCAATACGGTCACGGTGTTTAGGGTCCATGTTGGCCTGAATTTTAAATACAAAACCAGTAAAGTTTTCTTCAGTTGCAACAATAAGTCTGTCTTCGGTTTCACGAGGCAGTGGCGTTGGTGCCCATTTAGTTAAACCATCTAAAACGTGGTCAACACCAAAGTTACCAAGTGCGGTACCGTAATAAACTGGCGAAAGCTCACCTGCTAAAAACAGATCTAAATCAAATTCGTTTGATGCGCCAATAACAAGCTCAAGCTCATCGCGTAATTGCGCAGCTAAATCTTCACCAATGGCAATATCAAGTTCTGGGTTATCAAGACCTTTAATGGTACGAACTTCTTGAATTTTATGACCCTGACCTGTTTTGTATAAAACAGCTTCGTCATTATGAATGTGATAAACACCTTTGAACTCTTTACCACAGCCAATTGGCCAAGTAATGGGTGCACAGGCAATATTTAGCTCTGTTTCAACTTCGTCAAGCACTTCCATTGGGTCGCGAATTTCACGGTCACATTTATTCATAAACGTAACAATTGGCGTTGTACGCAGGCGTGTAACTTCCATTAGCTTACGGGTACGATCTTCTACACCCTTTGCCGCATCAATAACCATTAAACACGAATCTACCGCAGTTAATGTGCGGTAAGTATCTTCCGAGAAATCTTCATGTCCTGGAGTATCAAGTAAATTAACAAGTGCGTTGTTATATGGAAACTGCATTACAGAGGTAGTAACAGATATACCACGCTCTTTTTCCATTTCCATCCAGTCAGACTTTGCATGCTGGTTAGAGCCACGGCCTTTTACAGTGCCGGCTCGTTGAATAGCTTGTCCGAATAACAATACTTTTTCGGTAATGGTTGTTTTACCAGCATCTGGGTGAGAGATGATAGCAAAGGTTCGTCGTTTATTAATTTCGCTAAGGAGATTTTGATCTGCCATTAAAAAAGTTCTTTTAGTTTGTATACGGATATTATCCACTTTAAGTATGCTGAGCTTTCAAGGCTTAAATAATACCAATTGCATTAAATTAGCGTTCTATTATAGCGATAATAAAATAGCGCAATAACAAGGCGAAATTATCACATAGAGTTATTCTCTATGAATAATTTTTAACGTAGTTAGTGAGTTATTTAATACGCTAGAACGATCTTGTTTTTAATAAAATTGGTATAGAGCAACCTCGAAAGCTCAACACACCATCAGAAAAGCCCTAAATTGGCCCTTCACATGCGATCCGTTATGTTAATCGTAATTGAAGACTATTTTCGCTGATCTTGGCCTTATAAACAATCAATGGTTGGTTATTAGCTGATCTTTTTTATTAATATGGATTTTGGGAAGCCTAACTGCAAATGAGGTACAAAAAAATCAGTAATAAGCCAAATAAATAGGATCAGCACACAATACACCAAGCCTCTGCACACCATTAGAATTTTTAAGCCTTGCTTGAGAATATAACCTAGTGGCCCGGCTAACAGCCCTGCGTTAACCCACTGGTATTTATAACTAAGAGTAAATTAGAAAATTTAATTTTAAGTGATAGCATTTATCTTTAAAAAAATGACTTTAAAAGATGTAAATTTATGTAAACTTTTTTGAACAATAAAATAACAGTTATAAGCATGTAACTTATTAAATTAAAATAACTTAATAAAATAAAAAAACACCAATACAGAGCTAAATACCATGTAACTACTGATTGTAATTTAGCCACCAAGACCGCCACAAGCTTGTGTAATAAAGTCGTAACGCATATTATTGATAGATTGCATGGAGGATAAGTCGTTTGGTCATGAAAACCAGTAAGTTAAGTATTAGATTATTATGGTATATAACACCCCTTGTTATTCTACCGCTGCTATTTTTAGGTGGCTTTACGCTCACCAATGTAACTAATTCAACACAAAAACAAGCTGATTTAATAATGAGCCGTTTTGTTGAGCAACAACAGCAAAAAATATTTAATTATATCGACTCTTTTCACTCTACAGCAAAACTACTTTCAACCTCGCCAGTACTTAGTGATTTTTTAGCAAACGACATTCGTGCCAACGGTAATTACACCCGAAAACTTGGCGCGCTTATGGATGTATTTGCCAGTTACAGTGAGGCTTATCCCGATATAATTAGCATTAATTTAGTTTCAGCCAGTGGGAAAAGCGATGCCTACTACTCTAACAACCTAACAACAGCGCCTAAAAGCTACCCGTTTTTTAATCAAGTATTGCAAAGTAATTTAAGTAAACAGCAATTTATGATTCAAAAGGATGATGGCACCACTAGTTTATATTTTATTCAACGAATTTATAGTGTTGATTACTATTTAAAACGACCACAGCAGCTTGGTTTTATTGTAATACATATAGAACCTTCAATACTAAACTCTAGTATTTTAGAAGCGCCATATAACAACACGCTTAATTTAATGTTGACTAAAGACGGGAAAATTTTATTTAGCTCCGATTATAATATGCGTGGCCAATACATAAGCGAGTACGAACTTAATCAAGTGCACGACCTCGCTGATATCGGCATGCTTTCAACTATTGAACTCTCAAGCATAGACAAAATAGAGCGAATGATTTTTGCAGTGCAAATGCCCGGCGGATATTATTACGTATCGACCATTCCCAAAGGGGTGCTTTATCAATCAGGTAAAGCCATAAGTTTAATAACAGGCTTAATTGTTATTATTTCGGTGATCACCCTGCCAATATTAATTTTTGTAGTGGTCCGCAATTTATTACTTAACCCAATTGAGTTACTCGGGGCTGCGAGTCATCGTGTTGGTGATGGCGATTTGTCGGTGCACTTACCAGCTCATACAAATGATGAAGTAGGTGTTTTATTTAACGACTTTAACCACATGGTTAATCAAATAAGGCACTACCAACAACAGCTTGAAGAATACAAACACCACCTTGAAGATAAAGTGGAAAGTCGTACCCAAGCACTTGAAGCTATGAACAGCCAACTTGAGTTAGCTATTGGCCAAGCTGAGCAAGCTAATCAACTTAAGAGTCGTTTTTTAGCTAACATGAGTCACGAAATACGCACGCCGCTCACGGCCATTATGGGCTTTACAGAGCAGTTACTACACAACGATAAAGTAGCGAATGACAAACAACACCTAAGCACTATTTTACGTAATTCAAAACACTTACTAGAGTTAATAAATAACATACTCGATTTATCTAAAATTGAAGCTGAAAAGCTGGCTGTTGATTTGTCAGCGTTAAATGTAGTGCAGCTTGTGCACGACATTGAATCAATTATTCAACCACTGGCACAAGAAAAACAATTAACCCTTAATATCGACTATCAACTGCCGCTACCTCGCACCATTTATAGTGATGTGACCCGCTTAAAACAAATACTTATAAACATTGCTAATAACGCTGTTAAATTTACCGAAAATGGCAGCGTGTCTATTTGTGTGCATTATTTACAAGCAAGTCAAAAGCTAGAGTTTGTAATTAAAGATACTGGTATTGGTATGTCTGAGCATCAAATAGAACGTGTATTTAAGCCGTTTGAACAAGCCGATGCCACAACTACACGTCGTTTTGGTGGTACAGGTCTTGGGTTGTGTATTTCTAAAAACTTAGCACTGTTACTTGGTGGCGATGTAAACCTTGAAAGTGAAGTGGGTGTAGGTAGCCGAGTTACAATTAGGGTGGCATGTCAGCTATCTGATGATCAACCCATGCTTGAATTTTTAACGCAAGACAGCCAGTTAATACCAGAGAAAGACCCTCTCTTATCGTTTGCAACCAATAGCTTCGACGCCAATATATTAGTGGCTGAGGATAACCCAGATAACCAACTATTAATTAAATTATTACTGCAAACCTGGGGTCTTGAACCCGATATTGCCAGTAATGGCGCACAAGCTGTAGAAATGGCGCTCGTAAACGACTACCAACTTATTATTATGGATATGCAAATGCCTGTAATGGGCGGATTAGAAGCGACTAAAATGCTTCGTCATGCAGCGTATGATGGCCCTATCATTGCCCTTACTGCCAATGTAATGAACCATGATATAGGCACTTATCTAGAAGCTGGTTGCGACAAAGCACTGGCTAAACCCATTGATAAAGATGCTCTTGAAAATGTACTCGTAAGCTACCTGCATCTTGAAAAAGATAATCAAAATAAATGGGATAGCCTATTAAAGAGCGAAAAGTTTCAGCAAATTGCCGATAATTACTTAGCTAACTTACCTACATATTTAGAAGAAGTTAAAGCTTTGCAGCATTGTGATGATTGGGAAGCATTAAGAGGTATAGCGCACAGTGTTAAAGGCAGTTCTGGATGCTTTAACTTTGATGAAATTTACCATAGCGCTGCGGCACTTGAAGAGAACTTAAAAAGTAACAATAAAGTACCAAGAGACGAGCTGGTAAATGATTTAATAGCAGCCATTGAGCAAGCAATTAGCGACAAAGTAACCTAAAAAGTAAACTTACAAAACGGTACAAATGCAGTACTTTAGCGGCTCTATATTTTAAATGCTAATTACCGACTTTAATTATGAAAAGTTTAAACCTAGCGCCATACCCATTAAAATAGCGTCTTCAAAGCCATTTTTAGCAGGGTTATCGCTTGGGTAGTAGTTTTTACGCACTGACATCTCAGCAAAGCCTGCGCGCTCGTACAGCGCAATAGCACGCGTATTTGATTCGCGTACTTCTAAAAAGAGGTTTTCAGCATTTTGCTGCTCACCATATTCAATAAACTGCGCTAACAACTGCCTTGCAATACCCTTACTCTGGTGACTTGGTGTTACACAAATATCCATAAGTGTAAAATCAGGCCCTGCTTTTTCACCAATATAAAAACCAATCATGCTCGCCTCATCAAATGCGGCAACATTAAAATAGCGCCCGCCTATACATGAACCCATTGTATTTAAAGTCCACGGATGGCTATGACACGCTGTTTCGATGGCCATTAATTGAGGTATTGCAGTTTCATCTACTGATTTAAAGTTTATCAAGGTGTTCACTCATTAAAGCCCATAAAGCACGCTTCTCAGAGGCGTTGAGCTGTGGGGTTGGCAATGTAAGCTTATTGTCGTTTAATTGAATCTCACTGCCCTGTACAACGCTATTTATAATAATAGGTTCTGCACTGAGTTTAATGTCTGCAAGTAGTTGCTCATTTAGCGTTAAAGAACTAGCTATCGCGCTTTGCGATAAAGTATTAGCTTGATCATTTGCTTGAGGACAATAATGTTGATTGAGTTCAAGATTTTCTATATCAAAAATAGCTGCGTAACGTGGATGCATAACAACTCAGTAGATTAGACATTTGAACAATATAAGAAGTAATAAAAACGATGTAAAGAAGAAATGGCAGGGGCGGAGAGATTCGAACTCCCAACCATCGGTTTTGGAGACCGCTGTTCTACCAATTGGAACTACGCCCCTGCAATGACGACGAATTATAGAGAAGTTTCGCCAAAGGTAAAGAGAAAAATCACTCTTTTAGTTTAACTGCTTTTTAAATAAACAAAACGGCGAATTAGCATGCTAATTCGCCGTTTTTTAATCACTTAAAATTAGTTAATTAAAACTAAAATTAATTATTCCCATTCGATAGTTGCAGGTGGTTTACCTGAAATATCGTAAACAACACGAGAAATACCGTCTATTTCATTAATGATACGGTTTGATACCACACCTAAAAACTCATAAGGTAAATGTGACCAGCGCGCTGTCATAAAGTCGATTGTTTCCACACAACGAAGTGATACAACCCAATCGTACTTACGTGCATCGCCCATAACCCCTACCGATTTAACAGGTAAGAATACAGTAAACGCTTGGCTTACTTTATGGTAAAGCTCAGCTTTGTGAAGCTCTTCGATGAAAATCGCATCAGCGCGGCGTAATAAATCACAGTATTCTTTTTTGATTTCGCCAAGTACACGAACACCTAAACCAGGTCCAGGGAAAGGATGACGATAAAGCATGTCGTACGGTAAACCTAGCTCTAGGCCAATTTTACGTACTTCGTCTTTAAATAACTCACGTAATGGCTCAACAAGACCCATTTTCATGTCATCTGGTAACCCGCCCACATTGTGGTGAGATTTAATAACATGCGCTTTACCAGTTGCAGATGCCGCTGATTCAATTACGTCTGGGTAGATTGTACCTTGCGCTAACCATTTTGCATTTTTAAGCTTTTTAGCTTGTTCATCAAATACATTAATAAACGTGTGGCCAATGGCTTTACGCTTATCTTCTGGGTCAGACTTACCTGCAAGGTCATTTAAAAACTGCTCTTCAGCTTCAACTTTAACAATGTTTAAACCAAATTTATTACCAAACATGTCCATTACTTGCTGGCCTTCGTTTAAACGAAGTAAACCATTATCAACAAATACACATGTTAGCCTTTCGCCAATTGCACGGTGAATAAGCATAGCCACTACCGATGAATCAACACCGCCAGAAAGACCTAAAATAACTTCGTCATCGCCAACGGTTTCTTTAATACGCTCGATAGCATCATCGATAATTTTTGCTGCAGTCCACAATTTTTCACAGCCACAAATATCAATAGCAAAACGCTCTAATAAGCGCTGACCTTGATGCGTGTGCGTTACTTCCGGGTGAAACTGTACGCCATAAAAACGTTTTTCTTCGTTAGACATTGCAGCATGTGGACAAGTAGATGTTTTAGCTGTTGTTGCAAAACCAGCTGGAATATCCATTACTTTGTCGCCATGACTCATCCATACGTCGAGTATGCCGTTGCCACCATCGGTAATATGATCTTCAATTGCATCAAACAATGCACAATTACCTACTTTTTCAACTTGTGCGTAACCAAACTCTTTTTTATCAGAGCTGTGTACACTACCACCTAGTTGAGCAGCCATTGTTTGCATGCCATAACAAATGCCTAACACAGGCACGCCTGCATTAAATACGTACTCTGGAGCGCGCGGGCTGTTTTCAAGTGTTGTTGATTCTGGGCCACCAGAAAGAATAATACCTTGTGGGTTGAACTCGCGGATTTGCTCTTCAGTCACATCCCATGCCCATAGCTCACAGTAAACACCAATTTCGCGGATACGGCGCGCGATTAATTGCGTGTATTGTGAACCAAAGTCTAAAATGAGAATTCGTGAATCGTGAATATCTTTGCTCATGGAGTATCTCGTAAAGTCTGATGCTAAATGTCATTTGTTAATGTAAACGACTAAAAAGAGGGCTTGCAAAGCAAGCCCAGTATATTAAATTAATTACGCTGCTTAACCTAAGCGGTAATTTGGTGCTTCTTTAGTGATTTGCACATCGTGTACGTGCGATTCACCCATACCCGCTGAAGTAACGCGTACAAACTGTGGTTTTGTATTAAGCTCTTCAATTGTTGCACAACCCGTTAAACCCATAGCACTACGTAAGCCACCTACTTGCTGATGAATAATCGTTGCAATTGGACCTTTGTAAGCTACGCGACCTTCAATACCTTCAGGTACTAACTTGTCTGCTTCGTTTGATTTTTGGAAGTAACGATCTGATGAACCTTCTTTTTGATCCATCGCGCCCAATGAGCCCATACCACGGTAAGACTTGTAGTAACGACCTTGGTATAATTCAACTTCACCTGGTGCTTCTTCTGTACCAGCGAGAAGAGAACCCACCATTACACACGATGCACCAGCAACAAGTGCCTTAACAATATCGCCAGAAAAACGAATGCCGCCATCAGCAATTACAGGAATGTCGCGACCTTTTAAGCCTTCAACAGCATCTGAAATAGCTGTAATTTGTGGAACGCCACAACCGGTAACAATACGTGTAGTACAGATAGAACCTGGGCCTATACCTACTTTAACTGCGTCGGCGCCAGCGTCTGCAAGTGCAATCGCACCTTCTGCTGTAGCTATGTTACCGGCAATAATTTGTAAGTCTGGGTACTCTTTGCGAGTTTTAGTAACACGGTCAATAACACCTTGAGAATGACCATGCGATGTATCGATAAGTAAAACATCAATACCCGCTTCTACTAATGCAGCAATACGCTCATCAGTACCAGCACCAACACTTACAGCAGCACCTACACGTAAACGACCTTGGTCGTCTTTACATGCGTCTGGTTTGTCTTGGGCTTTTTGGTAATCTTTTACTGTTATCATGCCTTTAAGTTTAAAAGCGTCATCAACAACAAGGATTTTTTCAATGCGGTGTTCGTGCATTAAGCCTAAAATTTCTTCGCGAGCTGCGCCTTCTTTAACGGTAACAAGCTTTTCTTTTTTAGTCATAACGGTAGAAACAGGCTGTTCAAGCTTAGTTTCAAAACGCATGTCACGGCTAGTTACAATACCAACAAGTACATTGTCGCTATCGGTAACTGGAAAGCCTGAAAAACCTTTTTCGTGTGAAAGCTCAATAGCGTCTGCTATTGTTAAATCGGCAGTCACCGTTACAGGGTATGAAACAATACCTGCTTCGTAGGTTTTAACTTTACGTACGTTTTTCGCTTGTTCTTCAATAGTCATGTTTTTATGAATAAAACCAAGACCACCTTCTTGCGCAAGGGCAATAGCTAAACGAGCTTCTGTAACAGTATCCATAGATGCTGAAATAAGCGGCAAGTTAAGTTTGATACCACGCGTTAAGCGAGTTGAAATATTTGCCGTGTGTGGCAAAACAGTAGAATGACCAGGTACTAAAAGTACGTCATCAAAGGTAAGAGCTTCTTTAGCGATTCTAAGCATTTTGGCAACTTCTCACATGTGGATCTAAGATAAGGAATTGCGGCCAAATTTTAACAGCGTTGTTGCCATGAGTAAATAATATTTAGCAAATATTTATGATAAAGTAGTGCAATAAATAGTTTTAGGTTGTTTTTTATGTTTTCGAAGCCTTCGCAGGCGGTTTACACCGTTTCACGCCTTAATAGAGAAATTCGCACAATCCTTGAGCAAGGTTTTGCATCTTTAGTGCTCACGGGCGAAATTTCTAACTTTATTACCCCTGCATCTGGACATTGGTACTTTTCGTTAAAAGACGATAAAGCACAAATTAAAGCCGCAATGTGGCGAGGCAATAATCGCAACCAAAGCTACCGCCCTGTAAATGGCGCACAAGTTACAGTAAAAGCGCGTGTATCGCTTTATGAACCTCGCGGTGACTACCAGCTTATTGTTGAGCATATGGAACCCGCAGGCGAAGGTCAGCTAAAACAAGAATTTGATGCGCTTAAAATGCGTTTAGCCGCCGAAGGATTATTTAGCTCTGCTCACAAACAGCCATTACCCCAAAATATTAATCGCATTGGTGTTATTACCTCAGCAACCGGCGCTGCTATAAAAGATATTTTAACGGTACTCAAACGCCGTGCACCGCAGCTAGAAGTCATCATTTACCCTGCTATGGTACAAGGCAAAGAAGCGCACGTGCATTTAATTAACCAAATTGAATTAGCCAACACACGTGATGAAGTAGACGTACTTATTTTAGGGCGAGGCGGCGGATCACTTGAAGATTTATGGTGTTTTAATCACGAACAGCTCGCCCGCGCTATTTTCAAAAGTGAATTACCGATAGTAAGTGCGGTAGGCCACGAAATAGATACCACTATTAGCGATTACGTTGCTGATGTTCGTGCAGCGACTCCATCAGCCGCAGCTGAGCTTGTAAGCCCTAATACGCAAGAGTTACACAACAAAGTAACGCAATTAGTTAATCGTTTATCTAACGCGTTTAAGCACGGCATTGCCGACAAGCGCGCACTAGCAACGCAGTTACAACACCGCCTTAATTTATGTCATCCGCGTAATCAGCTTAATCAAAAATCACAACGTTTGGATGAGCTAAGCATTGCGCTGCAACAGGCGATGCGTAATCGTTTATACCAACAAGAACGCACACTCAATAACTTAACGCCGCGTTTAATGCGCCAATCACCCGATAAAAAACTCGCTACAGCAAGCCATCAACTTTCGCAATTACAAGCTAGGCTAAACCAAGCTATACAACATCAGTTACAGCAAGCGAATAATAGCTTAGCACTGCAAGCAAGCAGGTTAGATTCAGTAAGTCCGCTTAATGTTTTAGCGCGCGGCTATAGCATCACTAAAACACAACAAGGCAAAGTGGTTAAATCTGTGGGGCAAATTAAAACAGGCGATGTTTTGATTACAGAGCTCGTTGATGGCTCTATAGAATCACAGGTTATACCTGTTACATAAAGTTGGTATTACTTAAAACTCTGTACTTAGCAACAATTTAAGCTCGCTATCGCTTGATGTGGAGGTAGTGCTTTTAAATTGTTGCCAAAACTCTTGCTTCATCAACTTGTCGTTTAGCTCTCGCCATTGAGAATTATCAAATGTGTCGTTATCCGCGGGTGCGGCAAGTTCAAATTCACATATCGTCGTTTTACATTTTGCGCTAACAACATCGGGTATAATCGCTAAATCAGCTGTTAATAAAAAATCTTGTAATGCCATTTCAGTACGATAAGCCCATTCTTCGTCACGCGTTTGCTTTTCAAATTTATCACGTAAAATCTTCTCAAAATCTGAAGGACCTCTCATTTGCTTTAAAATGCTTTTAACTGTCGCTTTCTGCTCAGCAAGTTGCTGCTTAAGCTGAGTTACTTGCTCTTCTAAAGGTAGCTCATCAAGCATTTGGGTTTCTGAATAGGTTGGAGGCGTCTCTTCAGCGGGCTCTATACTAGCGACTTGCTCAGGTACTGCAGAGTCTGCATTACTTAATACCTCATTACTTTGTTGTCCAGTATGAAGCTTTTGCTGTTTTGCATAACTTGGCTGCGACTTAACAGATTCTGGATGACTTGAAGCTGCATTAAAGTAGCTCCAAGTTAAACCTACACCCGCAATAAACCCAATCCCTAGAGCCAATAAACTATTCTTGTTCATGTTAATTCCTTTTAAGTTTTATTATTTTTAATTACTTATAGCATTGCACTCGTGTGCGATTCGTTTTCAGGCTCAGGATTTGCTAAAAAGTTTTGGTTCATACTTTGCGCCGGACACTCACAATCCGGTCGACCAATAATTTTAGCGGGCACGCCAACAGCGGTTGTGTGTGGTGGAACATTGCTAAGTACAACTGAGCCCGCACCAATTCGTGCGCCCTCACCTACTTCAATATTACCAAGTACTTTAGCGCCGGCGCCAATTAATACGCCCGCTCTAATTTTGGGATGACGATCACCCTGCTCATTGCCTGTACCGCCAAGCGTTACAGATTGCAAAATTGATACATTATCTTCAATTACCGCTGTTTCACCAATAACAATACCGGTTGCGTGGTCAAACATAATGCCTTTACCCACTTTACATGCTGGGTGAATATCGACCCCAAACACTTCAGAGTTACGGCTTTGAATAAAGCGCGCTAGCTCTTTGCGGTTTTGTTGCCACAAGCAATTAGCCAAACGGTGCGCCTGAATAGCATGAAAACCTTTTAGATTTAATATAACCGTAAGATAGGTTTCTGATGCAGGGTCGCGGTCTTTTACCGCTTTAATATCCTCAGCAACAAAAGATAGCATACGGTCACATTTTACAAATGCTTGATCGAACAGCTCTCGGATAGTGAATGCCGATACCACCGCATCAGCCAACTTATTAGCAACAATAAAGCTCAATGCCGAACCTAAACAATCATGATTCAAAATGCATGAATAAACATGACTTGCTAATAATGGTTCACGTGTTACTACATCGTTAGCTTCTTCGCGAAGCTGTTGCCAAATTGCATGACGCATAATACTGCACTGCCTTAAGTTGATATAAAATAGCCTTTTCCCAAGTCTAACGGATTTAAAGCCTAAGGTGTTAATCCCTTAGTTATTTGTTCTGGTTATTAGATATAACTAGCACCCAGAAATGATATTTTAAATACGTACCCACTTTTTAGATTAAGCTATACGACAGTTGCTAAAATTTCCAATACATACTTAAAATATAATAAATTAATAAAAATCAAAAGCTAACAACATATGACAGTTCACCTGTCATATGCCAAAATACATACTGGCGTACAGCTGACGGCGTAAATAACAAAAACAAACGCTAAATTAGCATCATCAACTCAACAAGGATAACGATGATGAAAAACGATGTATTAAATACAAGAAAATTAGGTTACAAATTTTACTTTCAAGATGGCGATAATCAAATAGCGTGTTTTGGTAGCTACTTTACAGGGAAAGAAGAAGTATACGTAAATGATGAACTTATAAGTAATAAGCGTAACCAAAGGATTCACAGTGGCCATCAATTTAATATTGGTGACAATGATTTTAAAGTAATGTTTGAAATGCGTAATATTTTAACTGGCAGGTTAGAGTGCTCACTTTATAAAAATGGCCAATTTATAAAAAGTTATGAACAATCATCATTATTAAATAACCCAAAAACTTCGTTAAAAGTGCTTTTTGGCTGCTTTTTTGGAGGCCTAGTTGGTGGCTACTTGCTAATTATAATTTTAGAATTCTTGATTGGGAAATTTTAAAATGCAACTTAATCCTAAAACAATAAAAGAACTTAGGCAGCAATTTAATTGGACGCAACAGCAACTTGCCGATGCCTGCGATGTAAGCTTGAGAACAATCCAACGGGTAGAAAAAGAAGGCGCGGCATCAAAAGAAACCACAATGGCTTTATGCGCGGTTTTAGAAGTACGCCAGGGTAAATTAATTAAGCTTGATGAAGATACAACACCTCTCGGTGGTGCAACAACTTTAAACAAGCACACTATAACCACGGTGTTAGCATTGTCATCAGTAGTCAGCTTCATATTAGGCATGATAACTGTTTTTTTTATTATGAAATAAGGAGCTGCAGCAATGTCAAAATATGAGTCGAAAGAGCTACGTGGCCACATCACTTTAGTTGTAATAATAAGTGCAATGATACTTTTTGGGTTAGGTGTAAAAATTGGTTCAATACTATATCCAATACCATAAAAAATGCCCCAATATATGGGGCATTTTAATTATCTTAACTTATATAACTATTTAAACCTTCATTGAAATACTTTATCAACTTTCATCACTTCAATATTTTTTGCAGGAATTGCTAATTTGTAATCAGCAATTACTTTATCTTCAGCCACTAATTCGGCAGGTTTATCGGTATTGTAAACCATTGGTGATGTTTGCTCAGACGCTAAACGTTTTTGCATATCAGCGCCGTCTGCGGTTATAAACACATATTGAACGTTGTCTGTTTGTAGGTTTTCTTTAATAACGCGATTTACATCAGCAACGCTTAGCGTTTTAAGTTTGTTAGTGACGTAACTTACAAAGCTATCTGTGTTGTAAAATTCGCTATCAAGTGCGTAACCTAATTGGCGGTTTTGACTTGCAACCATTTGCGGTACAAAGTTAATTAAAAAGTTACGCGTGGCTTCAAAGTCATCTTCGCTCATACCATTTTTAATTAGCTTATCTAGCTCAAATAAAGCCGTACGAGTTGCAAAGTGCGCATCGTTATTAGAGCGAAGTGGGCGTAACCACACTTGAAATATTTGCTCAGAGCGCCCTAGGTTTGCATCAGGCTTGGTTTGAAACATACCACGTGGAAAGTATTCAATGTATGCGTAATCGCCGTAGTTCATGCCGCGGGTTTCACGAATGCGCTCATACAAAAAGCTGTTAGAACTACGGTGCTCACCAAAGTACGAACGCACAAGCCAAAGTGCTGTCCAGTCTTCGCTACTTCTTATTGTATCAATAG
The DNA here is from genome assembly GCF_015864475.1 of Pseudoalteromonas sp. SWXJZ10B. Classification (NCBI taxonomy): domain Bacteria; kingdom Pseudomonadati; phylum Pseudomonadota; class Gammaproteobacteria; order Alteromonadales; family Pseudoalteromonadaceae; genus Pseudoalteromonas; species Pseudoalteromonas sp. SWXJZ10B. Next base: position 210,565 of record NZ_JADYXD010000003.1, on the reverse strand, counting down.
GAAAACCAAACGATACCGCAGTCGATTGCGCCGACTTTTCTACAATAGTTGCATGATGACCTTTAAGCGCTGGTGCATCAGGAATACTTAAACGGCTTTGATCACCTTTTGGTAGCGTTGCAAAATCGCTCATCATTTTAGCTTTAAGTTTTGCAGGCACAGCCCCAATTAAGCCAACCGTGAGTTTAGATTGCGTAAGCTCGCTGTTATAAAATGCTTTAACGTCATCCAGCGTCAACGCTTCTAAATCAGAAATATCACCGTAGTTGTAGCTTTCATAAGGATGATTTTTGTAAAGCGCGCTGTATAGCACTTCTTTGCCTAGCTCTTCATCGTTAGATGCTTTTAAGCCTGACTTAATACCGTCGATCATTTCTTTTTTGAGGCGTTTAAAGTCATCCTCTCTAAAGCCTGGGTTTAGTAATTGATCGCTCACAAGTGTATACCACTGCGACGCGTTATCTTTATGAATACGTCCTTGAAACGACAGCATTTCTTTATCTATTTGATAACCAAAGCTACCCGCAAGCGGATAAAGTGCTTTTTGAATATCTTTATAGCTTGTCGCCTCTGAGCCACCTTGTGCAAGCATAGCCGCAGTTAACGCAGCAACGCCTTTTTTGCCTTGAGGGTCGGCAGCCGCACCGGTATTGAATAAAAAGTTAACATCAATTAATGGCGAGCTATTGGTTTTATCAAGTACTTTAAATACAGGAGCCGCAGGTGCTTGTTTAAGCTTTGCAGTAAGCGCATTTAAATCAACTTCTTGCTCAAAACTTGGCGCTTCATCAAGTGCCGACATTGTTAATGTGGTACGTGCGTTATCAGTAAAGTATTTATTAGCAACAGCTTTAATATCTGCGCTGGTGATGTTATCTGCCGATTTATACAGCTGGTTTATAACCTCAGGATCGCGCTCAAAATGCATGTAGCTGGCAAGGGTTGATGCAATCGCTTGCGACGAATCTAAACCATTAATAAAGCTGTATTTAAGGTTCGATTTTAAATCACTCAGCTTTTGCTCATCAACAAGCTCAGTGCGTGCTTTTGCATAAGTTCGGTTAATGGCATCGCGTGCAGTGGCTAAATCGTCTGCGTTTTCTACTTTAACAAATACGTGTAATAAACCCGGATCTTTAGTCTCTGGGTTATAGGTAAACATTTGGCTGGCAATTTGTTTGTCGACCACTAGCTCTTGATATAAATCTGAATTACTTGAAAAATAAAGCTGTGAGATTAAATCAAGCGCCGCTCTGTCTTTTTTAGCAGGCTCCCACGCAGCGCCTTTGTACGATACAAGTAACCAATGCCCTGGTAGCGCTTCATCTTGCTGGTGCAAATATTTTGGTGCTTGTTGCACAGGCTCTGCCTTAATGTCAGCAACGTAGTTACCTTTTTTCCAGCTGCCCCAATGCTTTTTAACCATAGCCATTGTTGCTTGTGGCTCTACATCGCCCACAATTACAATCGATACATACTCAGGCTTATAAAATTTAGCAAAAAACTCTTTACCGTACGCCATTTGATCGGGCATCGCTTCTATGTCTTTAAAAAAGCCCATAGTGGTGTGTTTATACGTGTGCTTATCAAACGCTTCTTCGCGTACAGCGCTTAATAATTTACGAACTGGGCTCGCGTTGTTTTTTAAGTACTCACCTTTTACCGTTTGTGCTTCGGTTCTAAATTGCTCTTCGGTGTAGGTTAAGTTTTGAAAAATATCAGCTTCAAGCTCAAGTACTTTATCAAGATGCTGCTTTGAAAAGTTTAAATGGTAGTTGGTGTAATCGTTTGTTGTATACGCGCGGTTATCAACACCTGAATTTTTTAATATGTCTGAATACACATCTTCAGGGTATTTTTGTGAGCCTTTAAACATCATGTGTTCAAAAAAGTGAGCAAAGCCTGTTTTGCCCTCTTCAACTTCGTTACGCGACCCAACCGATACCGGAATTTGAAGCGACACTACATCAGGGTAATCAGTTTTAACAACCATGACACGTAAGCCGTTTTCTAGCTCTTCAATTAAATAATCTTGCGAAAAAACACGATCATCAGCTTTATTTACTTGTTCTTGTTGTGCTGTTGTTTGCGTGCTTTGGTTTTGTTGCATGGCGCAACCTGTTAACGCCAGCGATACCGCTAAGCTGGTTGCTAATAATTTAAATTTCATTGTTGTCCCTTTTTAAATTGAGCAAATTTGTTGTCAGATTTAACTCTTTAATTATGCCCCAAAGCCAATAAATATAAGAGCCCCAAGGGAATTTATTATGTAAACAACTGTGTCAATTATAAATAATGGGAACAAGCACTATGAATAAACATCATGTTAGTTGAAAAACTTTCACTAAATAAATCTATCTAGACGTCTAAATGGCTGCTATATTAAATCCATCAAAACAAACTTAGCTGGAATGAGGATTATGGCTTTATCACTAAAAGAGAAGATAGTGGACACCAACCAAGGTGTTTATCTTATTGGTACTACCCCGCCTAAAATTGGCACCGATAAAGCGCAATTAAAAACCATTGCAGAAAAGCTATTAGGTCGCTTACACGAAATTGAATACGACGGCGTAATAATTTACGACATTCAAGACGAAAGCAGCCGAACCAATCAAGACCGCCCATTTCCATTTAAACAAACCGTTGATCCGCGTGAATACAGCCATTTAATTCGTAATTTATCTGCACAAGATGTAATTACTTATAAAAGTGTGGCGCAGCGTGGCGTGGGTGAATTTAAAGATTGGTTAAGTGAAACTAAAAACGACTACGATTTACAAAATGTAGTTTTAGTAGGTAGCCCGTCATCGGTAGGCGATATCAAGTTAAGTCTGCCAGATGCATATAAAGCATTGGCTGAGCAATCAGATGATTTCTTTTTAGGTGGCGTTACTATTGCTGAGCGCCATTCAAGCAAACGAAATGAGCACGAACGATTAATAGAAAAAACAGCACAAGGTTGTCAGTTTTTTATATCGCAAGCTGTTTACGACGCACAAGCGACTATAGAGTTAATCACTAGTTACGCGCGTACATGTAAAGCACAAGGTATTACACCACAACGTATTATATTAACGTTTACCCCGTGCGGCGGCGAAAAAACCTTAGACTTTATGAAGTGGTTGGGTATTTCAGTGCCAGAAGCTACAAAATGGCGCATGCTTGATGCAGACAATACATTAAGCGAATCAGTGCGTATTTGCCGCGAAAACCTCGACTTAATAATTAAAAGCTGTGCGCATTTAGATGTACCGCTGGGCCTAAATATTGAAAGCTTAACAAACCGTAAAGAAGAAATTGACGCGTCAATTAACTTATACCGTTTATTAAAAGCCATTATGGAATTGAACCTTGCGGAAAAGCTAATAGCTTAAAGGCTAGGTAAGAGCTAATTAACACCCTTCTTGGCAAGCCTCATGGCTTGCTTTTTTATGTCCGTACTTTGAAAAATGAATTAATAAATACAAGTAAAAATTTGCAGCTTAAGCTATTTATTGAAGCTGTTTTTGGTTATTACTCTCAAGCCTTTTTAAGGCAAACCCCATAGAGGAGCACATAACACCAAAAACTATTCCCTCATTAGATATAAATCTAATGCTAGTAAACGTTTCAAATAAGCTTATTATTGCTAAGGAAAAAATAAAACCTATCGCAGAAAAAACCAGCCAAGTTTGTGTGGCATGAGTCATGACGAACCTCCTTTTACTATTGTGCCTTTTTAGCGAGCTTATACGCTTGTTTATTTTTATACATTGCGTGGTCTGCATCATTTAATAGCGCTTCAAAGGGCTGCTTTTGTTTATTAGTAAAACTATAACCAATACTAAGCGATAAATCGCAAACGTCTTCTTTGAGTAAGGCTTTTGAATACTCAGTCGAAATTTTATCCATGATGTAGTTAATCTTGCTTTTATCGCTTACTTGCATTACTGCAACAAACTCATCGCCACCTAAGCGCCCTACTATATCAGCATCTCTTAAATGCGTTTTTAGCGTATCCGCCAATATAATTAAGGCTTTGTCGCCCACTTCATGTCCGCAGGTGTCGTTTAATTTTTTAAAGTCGTTTATATCGATAAACAAACAACACACGTCAAAGCCTAAACGTAGCGCTAAGTTAAGTTTTTGCTGGGCTAATAAGTTAAGTGCTCGGCGATTATAAATATTCGTTAATGAGTCTAACATGGCTATTTCGCGCATTTGCTCATAGCTATACACAAGCGCTAGGTCGTCTTCAATCAAATCACGTAGTTGTTCTATGAGTTCAAAATATTCATCGGTATAGCTTGTTTTCTGAGTGTCTTTTAAGCATAGCGTGCCAAATACTTCGCCTTCAGGCCAATGAATAGGTAAACCTAGGTAGGATTCAACACCATCTTCAACTACTTCTGGTAGGGTGTTCCATGCATCGTTATTACTTGCATCATTAACATATAAAATATTTTTAGTTTCAGCAACGTACCGACAAAACAGAGGTGTTTGAGGAGGAAGTATAGGATTGGTCTCAAAGTTAGAGCCACCTTCGTTACTTCTAATAACAACGCGATAGCCTTTGCTTGTTGCCTGAACTATATAACCAGACGGGGCTGAAAAAAGCCCCGTTATAAGGTCGATTGTTTTTTGCCATTTATGCAAAGATATTTGGCCATCAATACCAGAAAATGCCCATTGATCAATTTCAAACATTGCTTTACCTCGGCTATTTAGTAGCTCCAGTATAGGCAAAAAAGCAAAGTAAAAGCTATTATTTGCGACGTCTACTTGGCTCTCTTTTACCAGTGATGCGTTTTTTATCGCGATCTTTTCGCGACTTGTTAGTATTTTTACGATTATCTTTTGGCTTTTTATTAGGATCTGGCTCGTAACCTTCTAACCACTGCGGCGTTAAACGCGTATCGAGTAGTACTTCAATTTCTTCTAGCAGCCATTGCTCATCAAGACTTACCAGCGACATAGCAAGTCCTTGTTCACCAGCACGACCTGTACGGCCAATACGGTGCACGTAATCCTCGGCAATGTAAGGTAGTTCAAAGTTAATTACGTATCTAAGTGTAGAAATATCTAAACCACGCGCAGCTACATCGGTTGCAACAAGTACGCGTGTAATACCTTCTTTAAAGTTTTGCAATGCACGGTCGCGTGCGCCTTGCGATTTGTCGCCATGGATTGATTCGGTTTTTAAACCGTCTTTACACATTTCTTTAGCAAGCTGATCAGCCATTTGTTTTGTGCGAGTAAAAATAAGCACTTGGCGCCAGTTTTTCATACCAATCATGTGCGATACAAGTTCGCGCTTACGATCCTCATCTACAGCGTAAATAACTTGCTCTACTTCAACCGCGGCTGAGTTACGTTTATCAACTTCAATTAGTTCTGGGTTTTTAAGTAACTTTTTACTGAGTTCAAACACGCTGTCATCAAACGTAGCTGAAAATAGTAAAGTTTGGCGATCGCCCGGGATATGTCGCAATATACGTCTAATTTCATCAATAAAGCCCATATCAAGCATGCGGTCAGCTTCGTCAAACACTAAGGAGTCTACACTTGAAAGTACCACACTGCCTTTAACTATATGATCAAGCAAACGCCCAGGTGTTGCCACTATAACTTGCGCTGTTTTAAGTGCTTTTATTTGAGGGCCAATACTTGCGCCACCATAGGCTAAAGCGCCATTGATATTAGTGCCTTGTGCGTACTTTTCAAAGCTTGCAAATACTTGCTGAGCAAGCTCACGGGTTGGCGTTAAAATGACTACACGTGCAAGGCCTTGCTCATCTTTTTTAGGGGTATTTAAAAGCTTATGTAATAAAGGTAAAACAAAGGCGGCAGTTTTACCCGTACCTGTTTGCGCGCTGCCCATTACATCACTTCCGGCTAAAATAGGCGGAATAGTTTTAATCTGAATTGCGGTAGGTTGAGTGTAATTATTTTGCTCAATCGCTGTTAATAATAACGGGTCGAGATTAAGTGATGAGAACGTAGTGGCAGACATAGGCTTAGCTTTAAAATAACAAAGAGCGCTATTGTACGCATATTACTGTACTGCGTAAATTAACCAGTCCAGAAAAGTATTTAATCGTGGTTGCTCACTTTCACTTTAGCGCTAAAACAATAAAAAAGGCGCTAAATAACAGCTGTATTTAGCGCCTTTTATAATTTTATGTAGCTTTAAGCTGGCTTTAGTGTCGCTTTACGCTCGTTGTAAAACGCTATTAAATCGTCAACTGTTGCTTGGCAGTATTCGCGTATACCCGAAACTACCATATGCTTTTCACCACTACCCACTTTAACGCCGTTTTCTAACAGGTTAAAACGAAGTGTAATTTTTCCGCGCTTGCCGGCGTACTCAAAACTAGGCTCTGCAAACTCAAGTTCTGGTGCTGTAATATCAAGATTATCAAGGTTGATAAGCATTGATTCGTAAATGATCATTGGGCGAGCAGGGTTAATCATTACCTCTTGCTTACCCATTAATGGAATAATTACATGCGGGAAAGTAGTACCAGAAAACTCAACATAATTTTTTATTAGGCTATTAGTCAGTGCTGGGCATTGGCTGGTTTTACCTTTGCGCTTTACCTTTAAAATAACTTTTTCGCCATTGGTTACATCAAACTCATCAGCCCCTTCAGGGAAGTTAAGTTTGGTGTTTTCATCAACCATACCGGCAAAAGTAAATTCCATTTGTTCACTAATACCGTAGCGGTCTAGTACCAATGAAAAAAGTAAGTCTCCTGGCGCGCAAAACTTTTTGGCATCTTTGTCGTGAAGTGGATTGTAATCGTCAGCAACGCATTTAGCGAATCGACAACCTTGCTCACGAGAGATAGAAACATAATCAGCATGCTGCTGAAAAAAAGGACTTAACATAGTTTGTTCACTGCTTAAACTGCTTATAACCTATCTATATTACCAGAAAAAAAATACTGAGAGGTCGAATCTGTTAGATTAGTTGCTAAATAAAACAGAGCAATAAAAAACAATGACCTTTTATTTATTAGCGCTATCAATTATATGTGTTTTTCCGTACTGCAAAATATCAATAATGCGGCAACCCCTTTGGCACTACTTACTAGCTTTAAGTGTTGTAAGTGCATATTTTCAAGGTTATATAAATTTATATGCCCTGCTGTTAACCGGGCTTTACGTTGTTTTATACTACTGTGCGCTAAATACAAAGCAGGCAATAATACGCGCTACTTTAAGTACTGTTTTTATAGTTTCCTCATTGGCATTAGCACTTCATTGGATGCCTGGTTTTAATAACCTCCCTATTGTTATAAACGAGCGTATTACAAGCGATGCGATTGCATTTACCCTTTATGCTAATTTTGATAAAGCTATGGCGGGTTTATTTCTTTGTGCTTACTTTTATTCGAATAAAAAAGCTTTAAAAGCAGACTCTAATAAAGCGGGCCCATTAAACGTTAAACAACCCATTTTAATAGTTATTGCTACTGTTTTAGCTACGCTCACTGCGGCTTTAATGCTTGGACTTGTAAGCTTCAACCCTAAGGTTCCTGGCTTTTGGTTAGCCTTTATTGCTATTAATCTTTTATTTACCTGTGTTGCCGAGGAAGCTTTATTTCGAGGTTTACTACAAACTAAGCTTAGCAAAATAATTACACCTACCCGTTTAGCAATACTTGCCCCTGTAATTACTGCAGGTATTTTTGCTTTGGCACATTTTGCTGGAGGAATTAACTATGTATTGGTTTCATTTATTGCAGGCTTGGGGTATGGCTATGTTTTTTATAAAACGCAGCGCTTAGAGTGGGCTATTTTATGCCATTGGTTGGTTAATGTTTGCCACTTCTTTTTGTTTACTTACCCGATGCTCAATAAAATCTAAATACATTTACAAATGCTAACAATTTACTTAGTAGTAAACATTGCCCGCATTTGATTTTGTTAGTAATTTACTATTTCAAATAATAAGTTAAGGGACTAATAAATATGCTACGTTTTATAACGGCAATAACAGTGCTCGCCACAATAACGGGTTGTTCAAGCATGACTTATCATACAGATATAGACAACGGCGTTTTATCTCAAGAAATTGGCACCTACGTTAATAAAAGAGATTTACAGCAATTTTATAGCGACCAAGAAGCACACGAAAGTGGCGCTACACTCCTAGGCCGAATAGAAGGTGAAAGCTGTGATGGCGACGGTATGGGTAACAATAATGTAAGCTATAACCGCTCTAAATCAAACGCAATTGATTTACTTAAAGCTGATGCCATGCGCAGAGGCGGAAATGCTTTTACTATTAATTCTTGTAGTGAAACGTCTGTATCGTATTGCGACCTATCTGTTTTATGCACCGGACAGGCCTACGACTATTAATAAGTAAAAGTGCAAATTATATATTAAGCGCAAAGCTAAGTAGTACGCGCTTTCCAGACTCGATTTTAGATACGCTGTGTTCGTACTTATCGGGTCTGAATAAATACACGCGATTAAATAAATTTATAATGCATTTTGAGCATTTAAATACCCCACCCGCTTTAGGTTTTTCTAATACAAAGTTGAGCTTGTAATAGCGCCCTTGCTGCACAGGGTCAATATGGTTCATTACGCTGTGATTAGTTGGGTAAGTAACAAGGTTTATCGAAAATGTATTACTGCTAAAAATAGCTTTGTTTTTAACGGTTGCAATCATACTGCCTCCATATTGTTTATGTGTCTTATTGTATCATTGGGCTGGGTCTTACTTCGTTTTTAAACGAGACTAAAACGCCATGATATATAGCCAATCAGACTAGGGTCTGTTGTTCTTTGCGGATTAAAATTCATTCAAACTAGGGGCTATTTAATCGCGGCGCGAGATTTGTAACCTAGTGGGCTAAGTAAAAACCGAGCAACAAAGAGTAAGTAGCCCCTAGGAAGAACCCTTTGGGCAGCGCCTGTTTGGCATTAATGCTACGTTATCGCCCATTTATGGGGAATAACCACACTGCATAGGCTCTGCCTTGCCTAAATACCAAACAGACTGCTGTAAATTTAACCTTGAAAGAACAACAGACCCTTATATAAAACTATCTGACACAAAAAAGCCGAGCTTAATAAGCTCGGCTTTTATAAGTGCATTTTAGTAATTATGCACTTGGGTATTCGCGGTACGCACGCTCTATATTTTTAGCCTGCTTTTTAGAAATACCTAAATGAGCAAGTGCAACACGTAAACGAGCACGTGATAAGTCAGACCCCAATATTTCCATTGCATCAAGCACTGACGTACTTGACGTTTTGCCAGTAATTGCGACAAATATTGGCTCTAAAAAGTCTTTAATCTTAAGCTCGTGGAATGTTGCAACTTCTTTTGCAATTGCAAAAATAGCGGGCTTTTCAAAGCTACGTAAACCTTCAAGCTGCCATACAAAAAATTGTAGCGCTTGGCGAATCACGTTTTCGTCTGCTTTGCCGGCTGTTAATAGCGCAGGATCGTAAGTTGGAATACCACCTACAAAGTGCCCTGCAAGCTCAACCATATCCGACAGCGTATTAATACGAGTTTTAACTTCTGGTAATATTTTAGCGAGCATTTCGCCATTAAACTTCCAATCAACAAAGCGCTGAATTAACTGCTCGTCGGTTAGGTTTTCGCGGATCCACATGCCGTTTAACCAGCTTAATTTATCTACGTCGAATACCGGACCACCAAGCGATACGCGCTTCATGTCGAAGTTTTCAATCATTTCATTGAGTGTGAATTTTTCACGCTCATCAGGCATTGACCAACCCATACGGCCTAAATAGTTAAGCACGGCTTCTGGCAGGTAGCCCATTTCTTTATAGTAGTTAATAGACGTTGGGTTTTTACGCTTAGACAGCTTTGATTTATCTGGGTTACGTAATAACGGTAAGTGACCAAGTACTGGCGCTTCCCAACCAAAATCTTCATAAAGCTTTAATAGCTTAGGCGCTGAGTTAATCCATTCTTCACCACGGAAAATATGGCTAATTTCCATATGGTGGTCATCAACTACGTTCGCTAAAAAGTACGTTGGAAAACCATCTGCTTTTAAAAGTACTTGCATGTCTACGTTTTCCCACGGGATCTCAATTTCATCACGTAGGTAGTCGTTAAACTTAAATGTGCCTTCGCTTGGGATTTTCATACGTATAACGTAAGGTTTGCCTTCAGCTAAGTTTGCTTTAATTTCTTCATCTGTATGGTTTAAACCACGACCGTCATATTTAGGGCGTAGGCCTTCTGCCATTTGCTCTTCACGCATTTGATCAAGCTCTTCGCTTGTTGCAAAGCAGTAAAACGCTTTACCATCGTCAACTAACTGATGCGCGTATTTTTTATATAAATCGCTACGCTCAGATTGACGGTAAGGACCAAATTCGCCACCCACATCAGGACCATGATCCCACTCAAGCCCTAACCAACGTAGGCTATCCATAATCGCAAGTTCAGACTCTGGCGTGCTACGTACTTGGTCTGTATCTTCTATACGAAGTACAAATTCACCGCCTTGTTGTTTAGCAAAACAGTAGTTAAATAAGGCGATATAAGCGGTGCCAAGATGCGGGTCACCAGTTGGCGACGGGGCAACACGGGTGCGAATTGTCATGGTATATTCTCTTTAAATAAGTGAGATAGTAAAAGTGGTTTATGCAGCTACTTTGTTTAAGTAAGCAATAATATCGTTTGATTCGTACAGCCATTGTACTTGGCCGTTTTGCTCTATACGCAGGCAAGGCACTTTAACTTTGCCGCCTTGCTCTAGTAGCTCTTGACGATATTGCTCATTGTCTTTTGCATCACGCGTTTCTATGTTTAAGCCTTCGCGTTTAATAGCGCGACGTACTTTTACACAAAACGGGCATGCTTTAAATTGATACAGTTTAAATTGTGAGGTTTGCTGATCAAGCTGTGCTTGCTCGTCGCTTGCACGCTTTTTACTGCGAGGAGTAAATACAAAATTAAAGAATAAGATTATACAACCTAAAAACCAACGAACTAATTTCATGTTCTGTGCTCTGCTTACAACAATTTAAGGAGCCAGATTTTAGCACAAATTTACAATCAAAAAAGTGTAATACTGCGAGAATTACACTCAAGTAATTTAATTTACTAAAAGTGCTTCTATAGCAATACCATATCATCCCTATGAAGTACTTCTGCGCCACTATCGTAATCGAGTAATAGGCCTATTTGACTAGAGTGCGCACCCTTTATTTTATTTACCTCGGTACTACTAAAGCGCGTTAAGCCCCGTGCAATTACTTGATTTTTATTATCTATTAAATCAATTAAATCACCGCGTTCAAAACGTCCAAATGCATTAGTAACGCCTTTAGCAAGTAAGCTTGCGCCTTTATTTTGCAGCGCTGTAATAGCACCTGCATCTATAACAATTTGGCCGGTACTTTTAGGCCCGGCTAGTAACCATTTTTTACGGCCATCTTTTGGAGCGGTGAGTTTTAAAAAACGCGTGCCTGGTAACTCGTCACTCATGCATTTTAAAATAACGTTTTTACCTGCGCCTTTAGCAATAATAACTTCAACGCCTGCGCGCCTTGCAATGTCAGCGGCTTGCAGTTTAGTCGCCATGCCGCCAGTACCTAAGTTTGTACCACTGCCACCAGCAAGTTGGCGCAGCTCATCGTTTATATGTGTTACTTCGCCAATGAGGGTGGCATCGGCATTTGTGCGAGGATCGCTGGTAAATAACCCTTCTTGATCGGTAAGTAGCAATAATTTATTAGCATTAGCCAAAATAGCGACAAGTGCCGATAAATTATCGTTGTCGCCTACTTTTATTTCACTGGTAGCGACTGCGTCATTTTCGTTAATGATGGGCACAACGTCGTAATTTAATAACGCATTGAGTGTATCGCGGGCATTAAGGTAGCGCTCTCTGTCGTCTACATCAGCGCGAGTAAGCAGCATTTGCCCTACATTTACCCCATATAAAGCAAACAAGCTCTGCCAAATATGAATAAGTTGACCTTGTCCAATTGCAGCAAGCATTTGTTTATCAATTAAGCTTCTGCCACAGGGTTTTAATAGTTGTTCGCGCCCAGCAGCTACCGCGCCGCTCGATACTAAAATAACCTGATGCCCCTGCTTTTTAAGCTCGCAGCATTGGCGTACTAATTCAACCATATGTGCTTTGTCTAGCTTATCGGTGCCACCAGTAAGAACGCTTGTACCAAGCTTTACAACTATTACCTGTTCCCTTTGCATGTGCTTTTTACTAATCATTAATTAAAGATGAATTAATTTATACCAGCTCGGTATTTTTGAACAAGTTAAAAATATTCATGCTAGGATCTGATTTTATTAAATTATGTAAATTACTCTCTATGCCTGCCAGTTTATGTTTAATTATTGCCACCTTTTTATGGGGCAGCTCTTTTATAGCGCTCAAATACGCCATTGCTATTTATGACCCTGCATTGGTAATATTTTTACGCATGCTCACCACGTTAGTTTTATCGCTTTGTTTATGGCGCTATGTTATTCGGTTTGAGTATTTAAAAGGTGACTGGAAGTATTTAGTGGGTATGTCGCTTGCTGAGCCTTGTTTGTACTTTTTATTTGAAGGCCATGCAATGGAATATACTTCGGCTTCGCAGGCCGGTGTTATTGTATCGTGCTTGCCTATAATTATTGCGCTACTTGCCTTTTTATTACTTAAAGAATACATAAGCAAAGCCATTGTTGTTGGTTTTACGCTGTGTATTGGCGGCAGTATTTTACTTACGCTTCTTTCACCAAGTTCTGAGCAGGCACCTAATCCGTTGTTGGGTAACTTTTTAGAGCTTATGGCTATGGTGTGCGCTGCATTTTATACCGTAAGTATTAAACATTTAGCTAATCGCTACTCGCCCCTGACTTTAATTGCGTTGCAAGGTATTAGTGGCAGCTTGTTTTTTGCGCCATTTTTATTTTTTATCGACCTACCAAGCGAAAACCAACACGACTTAACTGCGCTCATGAGCATTTTGTATTTAGGTTCGTGTGTAACCCTTGGCGGCTACGGCATGTACAACTATGCAATTAGCAAGGTATCGGTATTAACCGCTGCTGCGTACTCTAATTTAATTCCTATTTTTACACTTATTTTGTCAGCTATTATTTTGGGCGAAGTGCTCAACGTTTGGCAATGGCTGAGCATATTTGTGGTATTTATTGGCGTAATGATAAGCCAGCGCCATCAAGAGCTCGTGGTTGATATACCGCTTAGCGAATCGGGCGAAGACATTTGCGCAGATACAAGCAATCTTAAATCAGTACCCGAGGCAAGCGAATCAAAAGGATAACAGGTAAGCAAATACAGCCCAGGTGTTTGTAAAAATGAGTTTTGGGATTGATGAATAACCTCAATCCCCGTTACTTTATAATTTTGTATCACCCCACTTTGCAGCTGCAAAGTAAACGCTTCCCCCACTTTTGCGTTTTGTAAAAATGCAAAGTGGGTGTCGTTATGCCCTGCTATTAGCGCGCCTTTTTCGTTTCCAAATTCTTTTCCGCCAAGCTCCCCTGCGGGTAAAAATTGGCTAGGCGCAAATGCTAAATTACGACCACTCGCTCCAGCCAATACGCTTAATGTTTTATTATGGCTTGGCCAATCAAGCTTTGCAGTAACGTAGCTGTCGGCGTAATACCACGGCCTTACTTTAATCCCGGGTGATTTAAGTGCCTCTTGCCATGCCTGTTCAATTAATACTTGAGCAAGCCACGCTTTTGCCTGCATATAAGTACCGTGACCAAATAATCCAAGCCCAGCTATTAGTAAGCCCACGCTTAGCCACCTTTTCATTTTAAGTCTCTTTTCATTTAGGGATTCGCTCTGTGTTTAAATTTAAGAGCGCCAAATCCTAATAATAAAATACAGCCTAATAATATGTGCAGCCTACTTTGCCCATCTGTTTGTGGTAAACGCATCGCCATACCTTGTGGTACTGCATTAGTAGCTTGCGCCGTTTGCTCTGCCACTTCTTTTATTTGAGTTTGTTCAATCGCTATAAAAGCAGTAAACGGGCTAAGTAATTGATGAGTAAGTGCAAGCTCCTGTACTTCATCTTTAACGGTATTTTGCTCGTTGTATAAAAGTAATGACTTAATTTTTTGGCGCGCCCACAGTTTTGCTATACCTTGAGCGCTTGAGCTATTTTGTGTACTTAATTTAATACTTAAAGGCCCTTGTGCTGTTTGCCCAGCAAGTACCACACTTTTAGCATTATTAAGTTTTATAGCGACCATGATAGGCTCGCCAAAATATAAATCAGGTAGTGGTGATGGCCAAAAATCTAAGTTGTTACCGCTTTCATCGCTTAGCGCCAAATTAGTAATAGCCGGATGTGCAAGTTTATCAAACAACTGCTGCATTTTAGGTTGCACCTCACTTGTGCTGCCTATAAACGTAAATGAGCCTTTGCCTATATCTGCCGCTCGGCGCATAAAAAAGCTGTTAGGTGCGCTGCCAATACCCACTGTAAATAAGCGGCTATCACCTAATTTACTTTGAATATTTTTGAACAATGCGTCTTCATTACTTACGCTACCATCAGTTAAAAATACAACTTGGCGTACAAAACCATCAAACTCGCTGCCATCAAGTACGGCATTAAGGGCACCTTGTATTTCAGTGCCGCCATCGGCTTCGAGGCTATAAATAAATCGCTCTGCACGGCGTAAATTAAAGTCGCTGGCTATAAGTGGTTTATCGCTCATTGGAGTCACTATGTTATCAAAACCAATAATGTTAAAACTGTCGTCGCTATCAAGTAATGACAGCGCATAAAACAACGCTTTTTTAGCTTGCTCCATAGATTGCCCGTGCATAGAGCCAGACGTATCAACTACAAATACCATTTCGCGAGGTAATCGCTGAGTTTGTGTAAAGTGATCCCCCGGTGGCATTAGCATAGCAAGCCCATATCGGTCACCATTTTCAAACTGCTGAGTAAAAAATGCGGCTTGAGCTTGCTCTTTTTGCAGCGGTTTAAACTCAAGTACAAAGTCGCGATTAACTGCATTTGTCTCATTTAACGCTATTTTATATTGCCCAAATGCTGTGTTTTGTACATCAACATTATGAAATTTAGAATTGATATCCACCAGTTCTAAGCCTACATCTATATCAATGTTTAAGCTAAATTTACTACTTGGTACGTTATCAGTTTGAGTACTATTTTGAGTGATGTTTTGAATGCTGTAAACAGGGCTTAACCACCCAGTTGGCAATGGGGTAACGTGCGTTTGGTGTTGAGTATTAACCTCAACCTCACCACTAATCGCGTGATAACGCGGTGTAATGGTAGTCGGAAATCTAATAGCAAATGTGCCGCTGCTGTAGTCAATTATCTCTTGATACTCAAGCTCAATAATTACTTGCTCACCCGGGCCAATATTTGCCACATTCGTAATAAACATATTGGCGCGTTGCTGGCGTACAAGTGCAGCTTGCTTACCTGTTTTTTTAGCCTCTTCGTATTTTTTTTCGGCCTCCACTTTTTTATCAATTTGGCCTTTAATGACTCGCTCACCAATGTGCATGGTCATGGCATGCACGGCGCTTTCATCAGGCAATGGAAAAACGTAGCGCGCATTAACTGCAAACGGGTTTTCGTTTTGATAGGTTTGCGTTACTACAACATGGTTGATCAGACCGGTTAAGGTCATATTGGCGTCGCTTTTTAATATTATAGCTGGGCCTGCTGGCGCACCACTGCTATCAAAAAGCTCTAACTTGGGTGATTGTGCATGGCTTTTAAAGCTTGCTAACATCACAAATATATTTAGTATAAAAAGGCTTACCCATTTAAGGGTAAGCACTTTGGTTGGTTTACTCAATATCAACATAAATCACTCCATCGAACGCTTAGCTTTACTTAAATTCAGTTAGGTTTAGTTACTCGCCGTTTGGCCATTTACACTGTTCATTGAGCGAGTGGTAAGCGTTACGCGTCTATCAAAAAAGTTATCTTCTACCGTGTTGCTGTTAGCCAATGTTTGCTGCTCGCCAAATGCCTGCGTGCTTAAGCGCTTGTGGCTCACACCGTGTTTTATTAAATAGCTTTGCACGGCATTTACACGCGCTTTAGAAAGTAAAAGGTTAGCTTGCTCATCGCCGCGCTGATCGGCAAAACCGCTTAAATCAAGCGCGAGTTGTGGTTGGTTGTTTAACAAGGTAACAAGTTGGTCTAACTGCAATGCAAAATGCGGGGCAATAACACTTGAACCTGTTTTAAATTGCACCGTCATCGCTAGTAAGTTATTTATTTGAGCCTGAGTTAACTGCTCATTTTGATTGGCAAGTACCTCTAACTGTTGCTCTAACATATTGTTGTGGTTAAGCACGTGTTGGTAATCGTTGGTTTTTTCTTTCATGACCGTAATGGCACGCTCTTGCTCTGCAATTTTGTTATCAGCTACTTTTGAATCGCCTATTAAGCCACCGGTAAATGCCCCAATAAACGCACCAATTGGCCCACCTACTACGCCGCCAATAATAGCGCCTGCACCTAAACCAATAGCCGTTTCTTTATGGGCTTCTTTTGATGGTGTGTTAGATGTTGAAGCAATTGCTGGAGTACAAAAACTAGCAACGAGTGTTAACGCAATTAATGTCTTCTTCATGATTTGATCCTTAAACTTACTTTAAATTTGTGATGTTTTGTTTTGATGGCTCTATTAAAACAAGTTCAAGTGGCAACAAAGGGGAGCAAAAATGGCAAACTGCTGAGCAATTGTGGCAAAAAAATGGCAATTGCCTTTTTAAGCGTACTTAGCTTAAAAACTTCGTTATAGTGCACAACAGAGCCGATAGGATAATGATTAGAATGAAAAAAATAGCCATCGTTGAAGATGAACCCGCAATCCGCGAAAACTATATAGAGATGCTTAGCGCACAGGGCTACCAAGTGAGTGGCTTTTCAGATCGCGCCAGCGCAGAAGCTGAATTTAAAAATGCCCTACCCGATTTAGCCATTGTTGATATTGGCCTAGGCCATGAAATAGATGGGGGGTTTTTACTGTGCCAAACATTGCGATCGCTTTCTAAAACACTGCCTATTATTTTTTTAACCGCCCGCGATAGCGAAATAGATACCGTATGCGGCCTGCGTATGGGCGCCGACGACTACCTGACAAAAGACATAAGCTTGGCTCACTTGGCTGCACGTATTGGTGCTCTATTTCGCCGAATGGAAGCACTTGAACAACCCGCTGATGCAAATGCACTCATAGCACGAGGGCAGTTAACGCTCGACACGCAACGTATGCAGGTGTTTTGGCAACAACAACTCGTTGATTTAACCGTAACCGAATTTTGGATGCTGCATTCACTCACCCAGCGACCAGGCCATGTTAAAAGCCGTAACGAATTAATGAG
This sequence comes from Pseudoalteromonas sp. SWXJZ10B, assembly GCF_015864475.1. NCBI lineage: Bacteria > Pseudomonadati > Pseudomonadota > Gammaproteobacteria > Alteromonadales > Pseudoalteromonadaceae > Pseudoalteromonas > Pseudoalteromonas sp. SWXJZ10B. The sequence goes on along the minus strand of NZ_JADYXD010000003.1, from coordinate 193,202 downwards.
CGATGCAAAAATTTACGTAGACGACAGCACAATTACTTCACACGTAAAACGTATTCGTAAAAAGTTTGTAGCACTCGATGACGCCTTTGATTGCATAGATACCGTGTATGGTATGGGCTACAGGTGGGAACAACACTAATGCTACGATTTGGCCTGCGCAGTAAATTTATATTACTTTCATGTTTTTTGTTTTTGCTACCGTGGCTTGGCTACGAGTACGTATGGGAGATGGAAAAGTTTTTACGCCAAGGCCAAGAAAAAACCCTAGTAGGCACCACTCGCGCACTTGCGACTGCATTACATGAGCGCCCCGCATTATTTGACGAACAAACCAACTTTTTAGACCAAGTAGTAAAAGGCCGCGATTTATACGCGTATAATCTTAAAAACCCTATTCAATTAGACGGTAAACTCACCGATTGGGACAGCTACCAACCACTCTTTTGGCATTACGATAAACGCTACTTACAAAAAACAGACAGTACTCATAAAGCCAGCAATTTGTCGTTTGATCATATGGTGGGCAAGTTTGATACTTACTTATATGCGCTATTTAAAGTAACTGACGACACGCTTATCTATCGCGCTAAAAATAGCTTAAGCATTACCAATAACGACTATTTACAAATTGGCCTAAAAACCCCTGACGGCCAATTTAATACCTACATTATTGCGCCGCGCCAAAACGGTTGGGTTAATGCGTTTGATGCTAAAACCAAAATACCTTTTACAAAAATTCAGGGGTATTTTGAAAGTACTGACACTGGCTACAATGTAGAGCTACGCTTTCCTATAAGCATGCTGGGCAACAAACTTGGCTTTGCCATTATTGACATTGATAGCAAAGAGGCACTGCTAGAGCCAAAAATAATGTCGACCTCAAACTTAAATAACCCAAGCGATTTAGGCTCGGTATTAGTCCCTTCTCCAGAAATTAGCCGTATTTTAAAAGGCATGGGCCACAGTGGCAGCCGTATTTGGGTAGTCGATAATCATCATCGGGTATTGGCACAAACCGGCACTATTCAAAATGCCGATGGCGTATGGGCTGATGGACTTGCTAACCAGGCACCTGAAACTTGGTGGCAGCGCTTTGAGCAAAATTACTTGCACCCAATTTACTATAAAATATTAACGCGCCCAGAAAACGAGTTTTTAGATACCCTGCACGATGTAGCTTCTATGCAAGGCACGCACTTAGCAAAGGCATTAAAAGGCCAACCTGCATCGTCATGGCGCTTAACCCCCGACAGCAAAGCCGTTATTTTATCGGCCGCTTACCCTATTTGGATTCAAGATCAAGTAATTGGCGCGGTAATAGCAGAGGAAACCACAAACGGCGTACGTACGCTGCGTAATAAATCACTCGAAAAACTATTCAACGTTATTTTAGCCGTGATGCTAATTGGTACTGTCACGCTATTCTTTTTTGCCTCGCGTATATCGAGCCGTATTAGGCGACTGCGCGATACAGCTGAGCAAGCAATTGATGCACAAGGGCGTGTTACCGGCAGTATTAATTACAGTGATGCTAATGATGAAATTGGCGATCTGTCTCGTAGTTTTTCAAACATTGTCAGCCGACTTGGTGGCTATACCGATTACTTAGAAAATATGTCGTCGCGATTATCACACGAGCTGCGCACGCCTGTTGCCGTAGTGCGCTCGTCCCTCGAAAACTTACAAAGCTTGCCGCAAAACGAGCTGAGCCAAAAATACCTCGATCGTGCCAGTGAAGGCGTTGAACGCTTAGGTAAAATAATAACTACCATGAGCGAAGCCACTCGCCTCGAGCAAAGTATTCAAAGTAACGAGCCTGAGCCTTTTGATTTACAAAAAGTAATAAATGGCTGTATGCAAGGCTATCAGCTTACTTACCCAAACCAGTTATTTGCGCTTGATGTATGCCAAAGCAAACTACCCATGCAAGGTGCACCGGAGTTTATAGCTCAGCTGCTTGATAAGCTTATTAATAACGCGCTGGAGTTTAGTGAAGCCAATACGGCGATTAATGTAAGCCTTAAGCAGAGCGAAAATAAAGCAACATTAATAGTGAGTAATACAGGCCCTGCGTTACCCGAAGGACTCACTGAGCATATTTTTGATTCTATGGTGTCGGTACGTAGCCAGCAAATGCAGCAACAGCCACATTTGGGGTTAGGTCTTTATATTGTAAGGCTGGTGTGCGACTACCATAAAGGCAGTGTAACAGCGCAAAACAACGAACAAGGTGATGGTGTCGTATTTACCGTAACACTGCCGTTAGTAAATGGTTAAGGCTGTATTTATACCGTTATATTTGTACCGTTATATTTATAGCCACAGCATTATATGCAAATAGTAAGTACGCAATAAGTTAAATTCAGCTGTATATTTTTAGTTAAAAAGAGTTACTTTAATTTACCTTAACTCCATATAAATTAACAAATAAACCCCTCTCGTCCCTCAAAACCTGCCGGTTACAATTTAGTACAACTTCAAATGTAACTATTCACTTTTAATTCAGTCGAATGACCATACCCTACATCATATTAAAGTATTAAATTGAAGGAATACTCATGAAACCATCACTAGAGCGTGAAGAACTAGACTTTATTTTTGACTTATACAGGCCCTCTAAAAAACCTGAGTCTGAAAATGTAAAACCAAAAAGTACAAACTACAAAGAGCTAAGAAAGCACGACGCGACTAAAAACCAAGGCGTATCGCACTACTTAGTCTAATTTTATTACGCTTGGGACTTCTCATGTTCTAAAAATGCTTTAATGCAGTTTATTTCTGCAAGTTTTACTTCTTCGCCTATTTCAGGGCCTTTTTTGCCATTTTTAAGTGCATTTTGCACTACCTGCTTCTTATCCATTTTTTGCAGTTCAGTATGAATTGCTCGCAGCTTAGCTGATTGCGGGTATGGCTTATCAACAAGTGTTTCACCACGCCCTTGTGCATCGCATTGGCATGCTTGGGTAAACGCTATAAAACGTTCTGGGTGTACCAACGCATTTAAGTTAGTCACTATTAGCTTGTGAATGGTTTGCGGCCTTAACTGATCAATCGTGTGGCAAAGGGTGTGATTATCACTGGTGAGTACACCAATGTCGCGAAAACGATTAGGTACTTTTAAACGCTCACAAAACTTTTCAACTACCGCAACACCTTCGCGTTCGTGCCCACGTAGGTTTCCATATTTTTTAAAACTAAGCGCTTTTCCAAAATCATGGGTTAGTGCAGCAAAACGTGTTTCTAAATTAAAATTTAAATCGGCTGCACGCCTAAGTACCAGCATAGTATGTACAAATACATCACCTTCAGGATGATGGTTTGCCGGTTGCGGTACATTAACCATGCGCTCAAGTTCTGGAAAAATACCTAAGCCTTGCAGTGCTTCAAAATAAAGCTCAGGGTGCTTTTCACCCAGTGCTTTTTCAGTTTCAAGCCACACGCGCTCAGGTACTAAATGATTTAGCTCACCTTTATTTTTAAGCTCGCGCATTAATGCATACGTACTTGGGTGAATACGCCAATCACTGCCATAGCGCGCTAAAAAACGGGCAATACGCAGTACTCGAACAGGGTCTTCTACAAATGCCTCAGTGGTGTGGCGCAGTGTTTTATTTTGTAAGTCAGCTTGGCCATTAAACGGGTCAATAATATTACCGTGTTCATCAAGCGCCATTGAATTTATGGTTAAATCGCGCCTTGCTAAATCTTCTTCGAGCGTTACCGTAGGGCTGGCATCAACCACAAAGCCTGTATAGCCTTTGCCACTTTTTCGCTCTGTACGCCCAAGTGCATATTCTTCTTTTGTTTTTGGGTGTAAATAAACTGGAAAGTCGCTACCTATTGGTACAAAACCGAGCGACTGCATTGTGTCTGGCGTTTCACCAATCACTACATAATCGTTATCTTTTGATTTTATATTTAGCAGTTTGTCGCGCACTGCACCACCAACGAGGTAAACTTTTTTTAAGTTACTTTTCACTTTATTCCCATAAACATTAATAAAATTGTTTGATACTAATCATAACATTAATTAAAAAACTCTGCGGTGTTTGCCAAGCTTAAGTAAGCTCATTACAATGGCGCATTATTTTCAGCTATAGCCTCACAATTAATGAAAAACCATTCATCAAAAAAAGAACTTATGTTACTACCCATTTTATTAGTGGTTATTTTAATGTGTGTGGCGGGTCACTTTTTACTACAAGCAAATTTTCAAGACAGTAATGTGGTTGAATACATGTTAGCAGCACTGCCGTTTGCTATGTTTGGATTGGTTATTGTGGCGTTTAAAATGGCGGCTAAAAGCGAAAAGGATGAACAAAACGAGCAGGACTCTTAATCCTACTCAGTTTTAGCTACTTATTATAATTTAAAGTATGTGATAGCCAAACCAGTCTGGCTTTATAGGCTGCGATATACCGCTGGGCGTGAGCTTAATGTTTAGCTGGCTGTCGAGTAAATCAATGGCAAAGCAATCGTCTACGTCATATAAATCATCTTTATGGATATGGCTAAGCCCTGCTAGCAAATCGCTTTTAGCTCGCTCTTTAGCTTCATGGCTACTGCTTGCAACATACAGTGCAAAGTCGTGTTGCTCAGCCATAGAATCACTTCTGTAAGCGCCTAAATTTACAAAATAGAGTTGTTTATTTTGTTCAACGTACGTATCAACAATCTCTACTTTAAAGCCATCAATATCATTAATTGCCATGTAGCTATCCATGTGAACACTACTTCTGTCGCCTACCCATTGGCTTTTTAACTTTGTATAAGTTTGCTCAATGTTTTGCCCTACAACAAAACGAATATCATGCATTTCAATGTGGCAACCTTGAATCCGGCCACCTAAATACACCATAAATAACTGCATGCTTTTCCTTAACCTAAATTATCAACATCAATATTATGCTTTTTAATCAACTTATAAAAATCTGAGCGATTGCGCTTAGCGAGCTTAGCGCCTTCGGCTACGTTACCACCTGCCATTTTTAAAGTGTTAATCACATAGTCGCGCTCAAACTCTTTTTTAGCGTCGTTTAGTGATAATGGTTCTACGTTTGTTTCGTTACTATTTAGCGCAGCTAATACTAAGTGCTCTGAAATAACATCGCTTGGCGTTAATGCTACAACCTGCTCTACTACGTTTTGTAGTTGGCGGATATTACCTGGCCAGTCGTAACGCACAAGCGCATGCATAGCATCGCTTGCAAAGTGTTTTTCATTTTGCTTCATGCGCTTAGCAATACTTGCACTAAAGTGCTGTGCTAATAAGCTTATATCTTCGCGGCGCTCACACAGTGGCGGTAATTTTAAATTAACTACGTTTAAGCGATAGTATAAATCTTCTCTAAATTGCTGGTTTAAAATAGCTTCAGGAAGATTTTTATGTGTTGCCGATACAATACGTACATCGATTGCTATTTCTTCTTGAAAGCCTACGGGGCGAATTGTTTTTTCTTGTAATACGCGCAGTAACTTAACCTGCAAGTTAAGTGGCATATCGCCTATCTCGTCTAAAAATAGCGTGCCGCCCTCAGCTTGTTGAAACAAGCCTTGGTGATCTTTAATTGCGCCCGTAAACGAGCCTTTTTTATGACCAAATAATTCTGACTCTAAAAGCTCACCCGGTACAGCGCCGCAGTTAATTGCAACGAAAGGGCCACCGCTTACATGACTATGCTGATGAATCGCCTGTGCGAGTAACTCTTTACCTGTACCACTAGCCCCCGAAATCAATACATTAACTTGCGTTGGCCCAAGTAGTTTTACTTGCTCTAACAAGTGCAGCATTGCACCACTGCGCGTAACTATATTACTTTTAGGTGCTGCTTCATCTGCATTAACACCATGTATTTCTATCGCTTTAGCAAGGCTGTCAAATAGCTCATCTTTATCTACAGGTTTAGTTATAAATGCAAAAATGCCCTGCTTAGTTGCCTCTACTGCATCAGGAATTGAGCCATGCGCTGTCATCATAATGACAGGTAATGCAGGGTAGCGGCTTTGCAGCTGACGATGCAGTGCCATGCCATCCATTTCATCCATACGTAGGTCGGTAATAACGGCGTCAAACACTTGGCTTTTAAGTATTTGTAGTGCGGTTAAGCCGCTTTCACAGGTCGTTACTTCGTATCCTTTTGATTCGATACGAATAGCGAGCAGTTTTAATAAGCTAGAGTCGTCGTCAACGAGTAATACTTTTGCACCTTGCACTTTAGTTGCTGCCATAGTTACTGCTCCTTAGTTTCTTCTCGTAGTAAAAGCTGCTGCTCAATAGTTGCTAACGATGAGAGGGTTTCTTGCATTTTATTGTTAAGTGCTTGCTGCTCTTTTTTAGCATTTATTTGCATAGTCACTTGCTGCTTTTGAAGCCATAAATATTGCTTTATATCATCTGGCCAAAAGTAAGCTAAATCGAGTTTTAGCAACTTAGTCATTACCGTATTTGGATCATCATTTATGTTTAAGCACATAAATTTAAAAAAACGTTTAAGATCGTTTTCACCTGTAAAAATATCTTTTTTTGGCACCAATTTAAATCCGCCACACTGATTAGCGTGCCATGCAATAACTTGCTCTGCAGGCGGATAGCTTGGTTCAATTTTTGGTCTGGGTTTTGGACTAGGTTTACTGTTTTTGTCGTTCGTTATTTTGGTATCGACCACAGGTGCAGGTGTAATTGACACACGCTCTTCTTGCCCATTAGTAATTTCACAACCTGATATAACCATGCTGCTACTGAGCACACATAAAATAGCGATTAAACGCAAGCGCATGTTAATTAACTCCTAGATTTTTTGTTATGGAAATTTTAATTGAAAACCGGCAACCATGCGGCTCGTTATGCTCAACAGTAAGTGTACCTCTTAGCTGTTCAACAGACTCTTTCACAATAGTTAAGCCAAGCCCACTGCCTTGCAGCGTAACATTTTTACTGTGTTTACCTTGATAAAACGCGCTGAAAATTTGGGTTTTTTCTTGCTCTTTAATACCGCAGCCTTTATCAAGTACAGCAATGCAAAGTTGGTTTTGCTCAAGTGCTAAATTAATAGTAACGATCTGCTTATCTTCTGAGAATTTTAAGCCATTTGAAATAAGCTGAATTAAAATCATCTCAATAAGCTCACTAGGTAAAGCAAGCGGTTTATTTGGTAAGTTATTTTGCCATTTTAGAGCCTGCTCACGCGCACTTAAACGATGTTCAAAATGGCTATTAATTTTATTAATAAGATAGCTAAACTCAACTTCGCTTAGGCTGTCTTTACTGGTGCGAATCGCATTATAACTCAGCAGGCTGTCAATCATTGTACGAAGGCGCACCATAGATTGGCTAATAAGCTCAAGTACTGCTTTTTGCTCAGTAGTAATTGGGCCTACTATTTCATCAGTTAGTAAGTCAGTGCCTTCGACCATTGAAGCAAGCGGCGTTTTTAGCTCATGGGTAACATGGCGTAAAAAGGTATCTTTTTGCTGCTCAAGCATGTGAAGTTGCTCTTGCACCCATTGGAGTTTTTCTCCTAGCTCAACTAGCTCAGCGGAGCCTTTCACAGATATTTTTTGCTGCCAATGCCCCTGCCCTAGCTTATCAATAACCGTAGTTAACCCTTTTAGTCGCCCACTTATACGCCATAAAAAACCACCACCAACAATTAAAGTAAGTGGAATAAGTGCCACCAGCCAGTTTATAAATGAAGTTTGTAGGCTTGTAAGCTCATTTTGGTTATTGGTAATTTGCGCTTCATTTTTATCACGTAACCATAAAGTAAGCTCAGCAACTAAATCGCTCACTGGCACAAATAGCTCCGCTTGCTGTTGTTTTTTCTCAACAAGCTCTACATGCGCTGTTTGTAAGGTGGCATATAAGCGTTGCCATTGGTGGGTGTAATCTTTATCCGTGTTTACAAATTTAAGTTCATCAATACTTTGCAGGGATGATTGCCATTTATCGACAATGAGCTTATCTAACGATTCGCTTTTTAATACCCAGTTTTGCCTAGTGGCGCGCTCAAGGCTGTTGAGTTCTTGTTTTAGAGTATTAAACGATTTGGTAACTTGGTAGTTGTTACTCACGATACTTTGAGTCACTGCTAATTGCTTGTTAAGCGCATTTAAAAATACAATCACCACTATAGAAAGCGGGAGTAACGAAAGCAGCATACTCATTGCAAATTGCCCAATTAAATTAGGCCGCCAGTTAAGCATTGCATGGTATTTTTTAGCTATGGTTGCTGGCATTTCGTTTAGTCCTTTTAAGTTAAGCGTTCTATTATTAAGTGCTTACCTTATACACTAGCTGAACCAGCAATTATATTTAATACGATTAACAGCCAGCGCTACAAAAACAATGTGTCGCCAAATAGAGACAACGTAAACCATTGATTTTTAAACCCTACCTTTAATCTCACTACATAGTGTTGCAAAAGACGCACAAAAATTACAATAAACCCCGTAAAAACTTCCCACCCCTTTTAAGTTAAAAATATAAACACTTGAAAATTAACAACAATTATTTTTGGCATCATTTTTGTAATAGGAGTAATAACTTTAATCAATAAGGAAATAATTATGAACAAACGCATTTTAGTAATTTCATCATTACTGGCTTTAGGCTTTTTAGGCGCTAACGCACACGCAATGGACGTTCACGCGACTTTTAACGAGCTTGATAAAGACAGTAACGGCACATTAAGTGAAGCCGAAGCAGGTGAAGATGCCGTTCTACACGAAAATTTTTTACAAATTGATACTAATCAAGATGGGCAATTGTCGCTAGATGAATTCAAAAAATTTATTCAATAAACTCATTTAATAAGGAACGTGATTATGAAACAACTTATAGCCGCTTTTTCATTAATGTTTTTAGCAATTAGTGCCACCGTAATTGCATCGCCAACAAACGTGCGCTTTGCCCATTTAGATAAAGATATGGATGGACAAATATCTATTGTAGAAGCAAAGGAAGACAAAGAAGTAATGAGACAATTTGCCGACTTAGATGAAGACGGTGATGAAAAAGTCTCAAAAAAAGAATTTGAAAGCTTTAAGCCTTAATGAGTAATTACTGATTAAGCTTTACTTAAGCTTGTTACAAGTAAACTGAATTTAAAAGCATTTGCCATAATCCCTGAGGGAGTGTGTAAAAGGATTTAATGTTGGGAGTTAAATTACGGCAAGTGCTTTTTTCCTTTTTACTTTATTTTAGCCACGAACTTTTAATACATCTTTTGGAAGGAAAACCATGAAGATACTTTCCCTTGTTATAAGCATTTTAATGCTATTAAGTTTTGATGCCGCGGCACTTGATGTAAAGCAACGCTTTGATCACCTAGATAGCGACAAAAGTGGCTATTTAACACACGACGAACTTGATCCCCAACCACAACTTTTAAACACCTTTGTAAAATGGGACAAAAACCAAGATAACCAAATTTCGCTAGTCGAATTTAAAAGTTATCTAACTAACAACCTTTACTAAGTGATTTGTATGAAAAGTATTAGCTATATAACGCTGCTGGCGTTTAGTATTTTTAGCACATTTAGTTTTGCCGCAAGTAACGACATTGCAAAGCAATTTAAAAAGCTAGATAGGAATAAAGACGGTTTTTTATCACGTTCAGAAACCGCTATAGACCCGGCTTTGTGGTCACGGTTTTCAAGCTACGACAGTGACAAAGACGGTAAATTAGCATTAAATGAATATGGCTTATATGCAAGTAAGTAGTTTTATAGCTAGGTAAAAAAACACCTAGCTTATTATATTTATATCTATTAATTACGTTCAGGTTTTATTTTTAGAACAATGCGCCAAATACTCTGCATCAGTAGGTTTTGGGCTTACCATAAAATCCATTTTGAGATAAGTTAGAACAGGTTGATTACTCGTATTTTCAGTTGTCGCTTTCCAGCGCCATAAACCCACAGCAGCTGCCGCATTATTATCAAACACGCCCTCTGGGTAAGACGAGATAACCTTATACCCTTGGGCTTCACCTTGTGAATTAATTAACATAGCAAGCTCAACACAACCTGAAATACTTTTCTTTGCAGCTTCTATCGGATATCGCGGCTCTACTCTTTTAACAACATCCCAGTATTCACCGGCCTTACTTCGCAGGTCAGGACTCGATAAATCAATAAAACTCGGCATTTCATCGCTTACTTGTTTATCAGACGTTGAACTACAGGCTATTAGCATCATACTCAAGGGGAGTAATAAATAGAGAGCTTTCATAGCATTTCCTTATTCTTGATGCTTATTTAGTTATTTGTAATATTCGTATTAAACTCATACCCATCAGATTTTATAAAGGTTCGAGCTAAAATATTACACAAACTGAAAGTAACTTTAAAGTGAGGTAAATAAGTACTTTTTTTTCAAACCTTGTAATTTTTCTCGTTACTTGAAATGTTTCATCAGTAGGAGATTTTTTTAATTTTACCTGTTACTTGAAATGTTTCGCCAGCCGGACAATTTTTTAGATATTTTTTACCTACAGGTATTGAATCAATCATGAAATCAATTCTGATATGCGTAAGTACAGGTTGTTTAACTACATTTACGTTAGTAGGCAGCCAGGCCCATGTATTTAAAGATTGAGCTGCTGCTTCATCAAATAACCCTTTAGGATATGAAGAAATTACTTTATATCCTTGCGCCTTACCCTCAGAATTAATAATAGTCATGAGTTCTACACAACCTGCAAGACCTTTTTTTGCAGCAGCTATTGGATATCGTGGTTCTGTTCTTGTGGAAATATTCCAATAGTCTTTCACCCTGTCGCGCAGCTCAACACTTGATAAATCTATATAATCGCGTATTTCAGCATTTGATACATCAGTATGGTTTAGCTTTTCTACACTTTTATCTGCAGTAGGTGTCGATCCACATGCCGCAAGTAATGAAGTTAATGGGAGTAATAAATAGAGGGCTTTCATAGCGTTTCCTTATGCTTTATTGATTGTTTTACATACTAAATAATTACATCAATTACCTATTTTGTAAACAGTTAATATAGAGAAAAGCCTTAAAATGAGGTCTATCAATTCATTGGTATTATAAAATCAAGTTTGTTAATGTAAGTAAATTAACAATAAAAATTAAGTAACTATGCCACTCAAAAAAATAATCAAACCACTCATACTAGCCAGCCTTTGCGCTAGTTCTAGTTACACTCTCGCACAAACAAAAGTAATTTATAACGCCAATGGTTATACCCCTTTATACAAAGGTGAAGTACAGCAGTTTTCTACCCTCGTTATTAAAAATGGCAAGGTAGTTAAGCTCGGTAGCGAAACACTTAAAGATAGCTACCCAGATGCCAAGCTAATTGACGCGCACGGTAATACCTTATTACCTGGCTTAATTGATGCTCATGGGCACGTTATTGGCCTTGGCGACAATTTATCGCAACTTGACGTACGCGGCGCAACATCGGTTGATGAAGTAACAAATAAACTAAAAGTATTTGCCGATAACAAACAAGGTTGGATTATTGGGCGAGGTTGGAACCAAGAGCTTTGGGCTGATACACGCTTTCCTACAGCTAAAGATTTAGACAAAGTAGTGAGCGATCGACCTGTGGTTCTTTCGCGGGTTGATAGTCACGCCATTTGGGTTAATTCAAAAGCGCTCGAACTTGCTGGTATTAACGCCCAAACAAAAGCGCCTGAAGGCGGTGAAATAATTAAAGACGAATTTGGCAATCCTACGGGTATTTTTGTAGATAAAGCAGAATCGCTAATTACCCAGCATATGCCAGCCCCTTCAAAGCAAGATATAAGTGACTCACTAGATGCAGCAGGTAAGCATTTATTAAGTTTAGGCATTACCTCTACTCACGATGCAGGTATTGATAAAGCCACATGGGAGGTTTACAAAGAGCGCGGCGACCTTGGTAATTTACCGCTACGTATTGTGGCAATGTTAAGTGGTGCAAGCCCTGATTTAAATACAATGTTAAAGGCAGGCCGATACCACGACAAAAATGACTTTATGGAAATTCGCAGTGTTAAAGTTTACGCCGATGGCGCACTTGGCTCTCGCGGAGCCGCTCTGATTGAAGAATACGCAGACAGACCTGGTCACCATGGTTTAATGCTTGAAACACAAGAAAAACTCGAAGCGCTCTTTACACAAAGCTTTAAAAGCGGCTTTAGCGCAAATACCCACGCCATTGGCGATAAAGCAAATAAAGTAGTACTTGATGCTTATCAAAATGTGTTTAAAAAAACGGGCGGTATATTACTACGTAACCGAATAGAGCACGCACAAATTGTAACGCCTGTGGATATCCCTCGCTTTAAAGCGTTAAAAATAATCCCTTCAATGCAGCCAGTACATGCCACTTCTGATATGCATATGGCAGAGCAACGCTTAACTGAAAAACAATTAAGCGGTGCCTATGCTTGGCAAACATTTTTACAGCAAGGTTCGGTGGTTGCGGCAGGCTCTGATTACCCTGTAGAGCTTGCAAATCCATTTGATGGTTTGTATTCAGCCATTACACGCATGGATCATAACAAACTACCGGAAAACGGCTGGCGCGCAAGTGAAGTACTAAGCCGCGAAGATGCATTACGTGCATTTACTCTCGGTGGCGCTTATTCAGCTCATCAAGAATTTAAGGTGGGTAGTTTAGAAAAAGGTAAATGGGCCGACTTTATTTTAATTGATAAAGACTACTTTAAAGTGCCTGTTGACGAGATATACAAAACAAACGTGCTGCAAACATGGGTAGCAGGAATAAAAAGATACGAAAAAACTAAAACAGAAAATACCACCGAAAAATAAAACTAAAAAAGGGTTAACGCAAGTTAACCCTTTTGGGTTGTGTAGGAAGGCACTTTTAGCTAAACATGTTTTTCACATCTTTTAGCATGTCGTTGTACTCATCACTTGTGAATAGCTGCATAGACGGTATAACGCCTTTGTCTATATACGTTTGCAGCGCTGCTGACTTATCAGAAACCTGTAATGTTCCCTCTAAAATAGCGCCTACTCGAATAAAGTCTACGTAACTAACTTTATCAGGTTTGTAACTTGGATCTGCCCAGCTTAGAGCTACATCAACAAACTCTTTAGGAAATTCCCACGCTTGCATAATCGACGAGCCAATTTTCCCACTCAGCTTTTGAATTGCGTGCGCTAAAAAGCTTGGGTTGGCAAACACTTCAGGGTGGCGCTCAGCTTCTGTTAAAATTGGTAATACACCAATATTGTAAACAAGCGCAGCTAATGTAATTGAATCACGATTTAATGAAGTGTGTTTATTGTTTTTTAAGTAAAACTCCATGAGTGTTATTGAATGGCTAGCAACGGTTAATGTTTTTTGCCAAGCCTTGCCCATGTAGCCTTTAATTAGCTCATTGTTTGATACAAATAATTGCTCCATAGCCATAGCCGTTGCAATATTTTTAATTTGGCGCAACCCAATGCGAGTCACTGCTTGTTGTAAATTAGATACTTTTACAGAACGTCCCATAATCGCACTATTAGCTACTTTTATCATACGAGCTGAAAGCGCTGGGTCTTGTGAGATTACATCTGACATTTGCATTAAATTCACATCAGGGTTATCTGCAGCTTGGCGAACCTTAATCGCTACTTCAGGTAGCGTTGGTAAAACCAACGTATCGTTATTTATTCTATCGACTAGAATCGTTAATAAAGCGTTTTCTGTAGACATAAAGCTGCCGTCCTTTTGTGTTCAGCCTGTAAAGTAACTGCAAACTCAGGCAGTTAATTTTCGTATTAGTAATATAATTAGTATTGTCTAACTTACCGATAAAGTTAAGAAAGTTATAGAAGTTTATTTTTATTTATAATGCTTTATCGCTCATGCTTGCCTTACAACGCCAAATACTTGCTATTTACTATTTAGTTTTGCTTTAATGCACTCACAATAAGGAAGCGTTTGTACATATTTAGTCTTTTAACTAAAGCAGTACAAATTATTAAACTTACTTTTTAACAGGCAATATAATGATCTTAAATAAAATTAGCCAAGCAATTATGCTCTCTGGTGTCGTTTTTCTTAGTGCATGTTCTGAACAAGCGCCGTCTTCTACCGACAACACAGCCACAGAGCTTGCTCAAAAAAGCAGTGCACAATCAGGCCCTGAGCTTATTAATGCAAATAACCAACGTTTAGATATTTACACCGACTTTAGCTTACAAAGTGATTTATCGCACTTAAGCGATAACCAACGAGCAATGGTTGCAAAGCTTATTGATGCTTCAAAAATAATGGACGAGTTATTTTGGAAACAATCTTTTGGCGAAAATAAAGACGCTTTTTTAGCAAAACTAAACGACGACAAAGTACGTAAATTTGCCGATATTAACTACGGTCCATGGGATCGTTTAAATGGCGATGAAGCGTTTTTATCCAGCTATAAAGAAAAACCTCTTGGCGCACAGTTTTACCCTGCCGATATAACCAAAGAAGAGTTAAACAATGCAGATGTTGAAGACAAAACAGGCCTTTACTCTGTAATTAAGCGTGATGAGCAAGGTAAGCTTTACAGCGTGCCATATTCAAAAGAATACGCTAATGAGCTTGCAAAAGCCGCTGACCTTTTACGTCAAGCTAGCAAACTTGCTGACGATAAAGAGTTTGCTAACTATCTAAACTTGCGTGCTGATGCTCTACAAAAAGATGACTTCCAAGTATCTGACTTTGCTTGGATGGATATGAAAAACAACCCAGTAGATGTGGTTATTGGTCCAATTGAGACCTATGAAGATCAATTATTTGGTTACCGCGCAGCTTATGAATCTTACGTACTTATTAAAGATTTAAAATGGAGCGAACGCTTAGCTAAGTTTGCCGCATTTTTACCGGAGCTTCAAAAAGGCTTACCCGTTGATGCTAAGTACAAACAAGAAGTACCAGGCTCTGACGCCGATCTAAATGCCTATGATGTTGTTTACTACGCAGGGCATTCAAACGCTGGCAGCAAAACAATTGCAATTAACTTACCAAACGATGAGCAAGTACAGCTAGAAAAAGGAACTCGTCGCCTGCAACTTAAAAATGCGATGCGTGCTAAATTTGATAAAATTTTAGTACCTATTTCAAAGCAGTTAATTGTACCTGAGCAGCGTAAACACATTACTTTTGATGCATTTTTTGCCAATACGATGTTCCATGAAGTCGCTCACGGTTTAGGTATTAAGAATACAATCACAGGTAAAGGTACTGTTCGTCAATCATTACAAGAACACGCAAGTGCGCTTGAAGAAGGTAAAGCCGACATTTTAGGCCTTTACATGATTGAGCAATTACTTAAAAAGGGCGAAATTACAGAAGGAACTATTGAAGATTATTACACGACCTTCATGGCGGGTATATTCCGCTCAGTTCGTTTTGGAGCATCAAGTGCGCATGGTAAAGCAAATATGATCCGCTTTAACTTTTTTGCTCAAGAAGGCGCTTTTTCTAAAAATGAAGAAGGCCTGTACCGCGTTAATATGGAAAAAATGAGCATTGCAATGGCCAAGCTTTCTCGCTTAATTTTAACCTTACAAGGTGATGGCGATTACGAAAAAGTAGATCAACTAATTGCAACGCATGGCGATATAAAAGAAGAACTTGCTGAAGACTTAGAAAAACTAAGTAAAGCAAATATCCCTGTAGATGTAACGTTTAAGCAAGGTAAGGAAGTACTAGGGCTTAAGTAATTTTAGTTAAACTTAGCTAAACCCTAAAAAAGCGTTGCAGCTTAAAACTGCAGCGCTTTTTTTAACTCTGTAATTTGTACATCTGTATACGGCACAACTGGATACTTACCCCAAATTGGCGCAGGCCATGCAGCATCAGTAGTAAAGCGTGCAATATGGTGAATATGTAATTGCGGCACCATATTACCCAAAGCCGCTATGTTTAACTTATCAGGGCTAAACACATCCATTAATAATTTACTTAGCTTGGCTGACTCTTTTAAATACACAATTTGATCATCCTCAGATAAATCAATTATCTCTTTTAAGTTAGCCTGCCTAGGCACTAATACAAACCACGGATATTGGCTGTCGTTCAATAAAAGTACTTTACACAGTGGCCAATCGGCAAGCTCTATACAGTCACGTTTAAGTTCTGGCGCTAGTTTAAATTCAGGGTTAGTCATTGTTATTTCCTACTTTGTCTTTAATAATCGCCACTTTATAGCATTTAGTTGCAGTTGCACACGCTTGGCTTTACCATCAAAGCAATATTTATAATAAGCTAAGGCAACCTTGTGCTAAAAAAAATAAAACACCTCTCACTAGCCCTCCCATTAATGGTTGGCGCTATTAGTGTTCAAGCAAAACCTTTATCGTTGGAGCGTATTTTTGACGATCCGAGCCTTTCAGGTAAATCACCTGTACAACTTAAATTTTCGCCTGACGGCAGCCGTGTAACTTATTTACAAGGCAAAAGCGATGACTACAACCGCTACGATTTATGGGAATACAATCTAAAAGATAACACCAACCGTGTGCTAGTTGATTCGGCAAAGTTATTTTCAGGCCCAGAAAACCTATCTGATGAAGAAAAAGCACGCCGCGAACGCCAACGTATTTTTGGTAAAGGCATATTAGAATACAAATGGTCTAAAGACGGTAAGGCACTTTTATTCCCACTTAACGGCGACCTTTACTATTACGATTTAGCCTCTGCTAAAAGTAAAAAACTAACCGACACTGAAACATTTGAAACCGACGCACGCTTTTCACCTAAAGGTAACTACGTATCATTTATTCGAGAGCAAAATCTTTATGCTTTAGAGCTTGATTCAGGTAAAGAGATTCAGCTTAGTAAAGATGGCGGTGGCGTAATTAAAAACGGTATGGCCGAGTTTGTTGCTCAAGAAGAAATGAGCCGCATGACGGGTTATTGGTGGTCAGGGGATGAAACTAAAATTGCCTATACCCGTGTTGACGAAACACCAGTAAAAGAAGCTATCCGTAACGAAATTTACGCTGATGAAGTTAAGTTATTTAACCAACGCTACCCGTTTACAGGTACCGACAACGTTAAAATTCAACTGGGTGTTGTTAAACTTAACGATCAAAAAGTAAATTGGATTGATTTAGGTAAAGATGAAGACATTTATATAGCGCGTGCTAAATGGCTGAAAGACGGCAATACATTGTCGTACCAATGGCAAAATCGCTCGCAACATAAATTAGAGCTGCGTTTTTATAACAGCGAAACTAAAGCACAAAAAGTAGCACTAACCGAAAACAGCGATACATGGATTAACCTACATTTTGATCTTGAGTTTTTAAAAGACAAAAAGCACTTTGTATGGGCATCTGAGCGCGACGGTTTTAAACACTTATATCTGTATCGCACAAACGGTCAACTTGTTCGCCAAATTACTTCTGGCGATTGGGCTGTTGATAGCTTAAAAGGCATTGATGAGAAAAAAGGCATTGTTTACTTTGCTGGTCGTAAAGACACTCCTCTTGAGAGCCATTTATACAGTGCGCCTTTATTTAAAAAAGGCGATGCCAAACGTATCACCGAAAAAGGTCAGTACCATAATGTTGTGCTAGCAAAAGACAGCAAAACCTTTATCGATAATAGCTCATCTGATAACACACCAAATTCAGCAGCGCTTCGCAAAATAAACGGCGAATTTATTACATGGCTTGAAGAAAATAAGCTTGATAGTAACCATCCGCTTACCCCTTATTTAAGCGATTTAACAAAACCAGAATACGGCACAATTAAAGCCGAAGATGGTCAAGTTATGCATTACCGTTTATTTAAGCCAAGTAACGTAACCGATGGCAAAAAGCATCCTGTTATTGTTAATGTGTACGGCGGCCCGCATGCTCAGCGAGTAACGAATAGCTGGCGCAGTAAAAACTTGTACTTTCAGTACATGGCACAACAAGGTTACGTAATTTTTCAACTAGATAACCGTGGTTCGTACAACCGTGGTAAAAAGTTTGAAGATGCTATTTATAAAAACCTAGGCGTGGTTGAAGTTGCCGATCAAATTAAAGGCGTAGAGTTTTTACGTACGCTTGATTACGTAGATCCACAACGCATCGGTGTTTATGGCCACAGCTACGGCGGCTACATGGCGCTTATGACTATGTTTAAAGCAGGCGATTACTTTCAAGCCGGCGTATCGGGTGCTCCTGTAACCGATTGGGCTCTATACGATACGCATTACACAGAACGTTATTTAGGTCATCCTGATACAAATGCTAAAGGTTATGAGGACAGCGCAGTATTTCCATATGCAGATGGCTTAAAAGGCCCATTAATGATTTATCATGGAATGGCTGACGACAACGTATTATTTACGCATTCAACTAAATTGTTTAAACAACTACAAGATAACGAAAAACAGTTTGAAATGATGACCTACCCAGGCTCTAAGCACAGCCTACGTGGTAAACAAGTGCAAACACACTTACATCAAACAATTACAAACTTCTTTAATCGCCATTTTGACGTTAAATAAGCAAGTAAAGTAATAACAGACTAAAGGCTGATTGATAAATCAGCCTTTTTTTTGCATTAATAGGCGTTAAGCCTAGATTAAACTCTTTTTTTAGCTACGCTTATTCTATGCGCTAAAGCGCACACTTTTTGAGGATAAATGTATGCCTAATCTACGAAGTTTTAGTATATCCCAGCGTTTTTCACTGTTAATAGCCATAGTTGTATTTGGACTAATAGTACTTAGTATATCGAGCCTAACTCATCAATATAGTTCGCTAAAAGACGAGCAATACATAAAAACACAAAATGTAGTAGAAACTGCGTACAGTATAATCGAGCATTATCATGCGCTTGAACAAAATAACACTCTCACTCAACAACAAGCTCAATCACAAGCACTTGATGCAATAAGAGCACTGCGCTACGACAAAACCAATTACTTTTGGATTAACAATTACCAGCCAACAATGGTTATGCATCCTATAAAACCTGCGCTTGAAGGAAAAGACTTAACCAATAACAAAGACCCTGACGGCAAAACATTATTTGTTGATATGGTAAATATAGTGAAGAAAGATGGCGAGGGTTTTATCCCTTATAAATGGCCAAAACCAGGTAAAGATAAACCTGTTGAAAAAATCGCATTCGTTAAAGGTTTTAATCAGTGGCAATGGATTATTGGCTCAGGTGTTTATCTTGATTCAATTGACGAAGCATTTAGCGAGCAACGTAATCTAATAGTCGTCAGTGCAATAATTATGATTATTGCTGTTATTTTACTTAGTTACTTTATAGGCAAGAGCATTTTAATACCTACTCGTTTAGCAGCCGATATGATGAAAGATATTTCACAAGGTGAAGGCGATTTAACTCGTACATTAAATGAATCCGGTAACGATGAAATATCTGAACTATCACACTCATTTAATTTATTTGTTTTAAAAATGCGAGAGTCTCTTGTTCATGTATCACAAAGTGCAAACGATGTAAGCGAGCATGCGCATACAGTTGATGATTCAAGTAGAACAAGCCACTCGTTTATTGAGCTTCAAAACGATAGCTCAACCCAAGTTGCAGCTGCCATGGAGCAAATGACTCACCAAATACATGATGTAAGCCGTAACGCCGAAGCCGCAGAGCAAGCAGCTAAAGATGCAGCACAAAACGCATCAACGGGTAAAAATGTGGTTGCGCAAACAATTACAGCAATAGAAACACTCTCAAGCAACATAGAAACAGTCAGCCGTGTAACAGAAGATTTAGCCAACGAGAGCCATAATATAGGCTCTGTACTTGATGTAATAAGAAGTATATCGGAGCAAACAAACTTACTGGCATTAAACGCTGCCATTGAGGCTGCTCGCGCAGGAGAGCATGGCCGAGGATTTGCTGTTGTTGCAGATGAAGTAAGAACACTGGCCAGTCGTACAGGGCAAAGTACCGACGAAATTCAAACCATGATCACTAAACTTCAAGAAGGTGCAAAAGCAGCAGTAGAAGCAGTTAAATCAAGCCAAGCACTTTCAGTTTCTACCGTAGATCAGGCGTCATCTGCCAATACTTCACTTAATGAAATAGAACGACTTGTTTCAATTATTACCGAAATGAACAGCCAAATAGCTCGCGCCACAGAGCAACAAACTCAAGCTGCCGACGAGGTTAATTTGCGTATTAATGAGCTATCTCAATCAACTGAGCAATCATTAAATAATACTAAACAGCTTACCGATGCCAGTGATAATCTTAAACAAAGTAGCCAAGAGCTTTCAAGCGTAGTTAATCGTTTTAAATTAGATTAACCCTAACCCATATAATTATCATAAAATGCAAAAGCCCTTAATTAACAGGGCTTTTTTATTGCATATAAGTTTTTAGCTTACAAACAGTAACGTGCAAACAAGCTCGTTACTGATGCAGCCGTTGGCTTGCCATGCTGCCAATCACCGCCTTCAACACCGCTTCCTGCAATGTCCATATGCACATAAGGCAAAGGTTGTGCAGAGTCGTTACCGTGTTTATCAAGCCCACCAACAATAGCCATAAACGCCATAGGGAACTGATGTCCACGAGCAGTAACTGCAGATGCCGCATTATTACTAGAGAGTACATCGTCTGCTAGCGTGCGTGGTTTAATAAAGTCGTAATCTTCACGGCGAGAGCGCGATACTTCTGCGCCATCGGCCCACAAATCTCCAAGGTCAGCTATTTGACGTGAAACACCAGCGCTACGAGCTGGACCGTTTTCAACATACGCACCGTAAGGACCCATTGCACGTGCCGCGTGACCCGTTAATGTAGCAACAGTAAACAACGTTGGGTTTATTTCGCCTTTAGCTAAATCTTTCATTTCGCTAAGCAGGTCGCCCATTGCTAAGCGCCCTTCTGCATCGGTATTACCAATGCGTACACGGATACCTTCGCGGCTAGTAATAATTTCATCTGGCACAAAACAATCCGAGCCAATAGAGTTACGAACAACAGCCAAGTACGATACTACTTTAACGCCTTTAGGCTGATAATCCGCAACGGCTTTCATAAAGCCCGCAACAGAAGCTGCGCCACCTTTATCGCGACTCATGCCTGCCATATGGCCACCTACTTTTAAATCTGCACCCCCTGTATCGTATACAAGACCCTTACCTACAAACATAAGTGTACGAGTAATTTCGCCCTCTGGTACATATTCAAGCTTAACAACACGTGGGTGATGGCGCTCAACTGCATACGATGCACGAGCAACAGTGCTTAGCATTGGGTAGTTTTTATCAATAGCTGCAATATCATCAATTACGTCAACTGCAATGCTTGAGCCTTTAAATAAATCAACGCAGTAATCAGCAAAACGTGGTGGAGCCATACGCTCAGGTTCGGTGCCACACAAGTCACGCGCGGCATATTGGCCTGCAGCAATTGCATTAACAGCTTTGATTGTTTGCTCGCTTGCGCCAACTAAACCAATTTGAGTAATAGGTTCAATACTTTCACCGTGATATTCACGCGCTTCTAATGGCTGCCATAAGGCTTGGCAAGCGCCTAAATAAGCAACTTCTAAAGCATGCTGATAACGGCTATCGCCATTTAAATTTGGTAAAAATAATGCAGGATTAACACTACCCGACGCTTTTGCTTCGTTAATTGCTAATTTAGCAGCATCAAAATAACGGCGAACATCGTCGTAATCTCTATTTAACGGACCCGTTGGCGCAAGTACAACGCGTTTGTTTTCAATCACTAATAAAGTAACTTGTTTACCAATACGAGAATCAACTTTTGCTTGGTCTAAAATAGCATCACGTAATGAGTTATTTGGTAATAGAGAAAAGTCATCACTAATAATAATAAGCGCATCATGAGATGTGCATTCAAGGCTTGCACTAACCGCTTGAGGGTATGCCATAAATAAAGTCCTGTTAGAAAACATAAGCCCCTATTATCGTCGATTTAAATATTGAAGACCAGCAAGGTGCGATGAGCTAATTATACAACTTGCCAATAAATGGCAACTTGGGGTTACAGGCTTTACAGCTTAATCGAGAATACTCAGTTGGAAGTTTTGTTCTGGCTCGCTTTTAATGCCAACGCCTATGCCAAGTAATCTTACAGGTTGTTGTAGCCCTCGTTGATAGGCCTTAGTAAGGAGTTGAATAAATATTTCTGTGTTTAGCTCGTGGTATGCCTGATCGGCTGAGGTCACTACAAAATTTGCAAACTTCACTTTAACACTCAGCTTATTAATACGGTTTTGTAATTGCTGTTTATTAAGTCTTAAAACTAATTCGTCTAACAATTTTGGCAGCTCATCTAAGCACTCTTGCAAACTTGTTTTATTGTATTCGTAGGTATGCTCAACACTCAGCGACTTTCTGATGCGATCTGTTGATACTTTACCAACATATTCACCTGCACATTTTTGATAAAGCGACACACCAAAATTACCCACATGTTGCTGCATCCAGTTAACGCCTTTTTCACGTACATCCTTGCCGGTATATAAGCCTTTTAAATTTAGCTTTTCGAGCGTTACTTTACCCACCCCCGGAATTTTCCCCAGCGGTAATTGCGCTAAAAAGTCATCGACCTCATGAGGCAAAACGACAAATTGACCATTCGGTTTTTTTTCGTCGCTGGCTATTTTGGCAATAAATTTAATCGGTGCAATACCAGCTGATGCAGTGAGCCCTGTGGCATTGTAAATATCGGCTCTTATTTGCTGTGCAATAAGTGTGGCACTGCCTTTACAAGCGGTGCTGTCTGTTACATCTAGGTAGGCTTCGTCTAAAGAAAGAGGTTCAACTAAATCTGTGTAGCGGCTAAATACTTCACGTATTTGATTTGAAGCTTCTTTGTATACAGCCATGCGCCCAGGAACAATAACTAAATCGGGGCATAATTGTTTAGCATGATAGTTCGACATAGCCGATCGCACGCCATATTCTCTCGCTATATAGTTAGCGGTTGAGAGCACGCCTCGTCGGCTATTGCCTCCAATAGCAAGCGGTACACATGCAAGTTTTGGATTATCTCGCATTTCTACTGCTGCATAAAAGCAATCCATGTCTATGTGAATAAACTTCTTCATCACCACAACAACAACTGGTTATTTATACAGTCATTATTATAGAATCAAATGTGATAAGCAAGCCTAGGGCCTGTTTATCTTTCGAGGTTAAATTTGCAGCAGTATGTTTGGTATTTAGGCAAGGCAGAGCCTATGTAGTGTGGTTATTCCCCATAAATAGGCGATAACGTAGCACAAATGCCAAACATACGCTGCCCGAAGGGTTCTGCCTAGGGGCAATTTACTCTTTGTTGCTCGGTTTTTACTTATTCTTACATGGATGTAAGTCAGTAGAATAACGCAGGAGCAGTTATCGAGCCCACTAGGTCACAAACCTCGCGCCGCGATTAAATAGCCCCTAGATTGAACAAATTTTAATCCTGAAAGGTCAACAGGCCCTAGTTAGCGATTAAAAAAAGCGCTTATTACCTTCTTGCTCTTTATAACCGCGCAACCAAAACATAACCTCGAAAAAAAACCCTGCTAACATCAAAATAATAGCGCCTGATTCGTTACCCATTGCGTAACAGGTAAAAGAGGCTATAAAAACCAAACAAGCTAAGGACCAATTAATTATGTTCTGCATATTTCTACCTCTGTGTGTTTTTGTGTTTGTCTGTGTAATTTAACTGTAGACCTAAAATTAAATAGGTACAATCATCTTATAAAAAAACATGCCATTAATTACCTTGAGCTCGTAACCCCATGTTGATAATCTAAGCACTTTAAAATTAAGGGCCAATAAATAATGCAAACGTTTAAAGATCAGCACCCTATCCATACCGACATCACCGTAGCGTGGGCTGATATGGATGCACTACAACACGTAAATAATGTAGTGTATTTACGTTACTTTGAAATAGCCCGAATCGACTTCTTAAATAAAATAAATCTGTTCGATACAATAAGCCCTAATGGCGTGGGCCCGGTAATAAGCGAAAATAACATTCGTTATAAACGCCCAGTTACATTCCCAGATACGCTTACAGTCGGTGTTACTATTTCTGATATAAAAACAGACCGGTTTGTTATGAATTACACCGTATTTAGTCACGCACAAAACGCTATAACAACCACAGGCACTTCAAAAGTGGTTATGTTTGATTTTGAAACAGGCCAAAAAGCCCTCATTGCAGAGCCTCTTTTATCGGCGTTAGTTAGCTACTCTCAAGACGAGCAATAAGGAATTCTCATGCAATACAGCCCACTTGGCAGCAGTGGTATTAACGTTTCAAGAGTATGTTTAGGCAGTATGACTTGGGGTAAACAAAATACTCAAAGCGATGCTGATGAACAAATAGCCTATGCGCTAGAGCAAGGCGTAAACTTTATTGATACAGCCGAAATGTATGCAGTACCGCCCTCTCCAGAGACCTATGGTAAAACTGAGGAAATTATTGGCGATTGGCTATCGCGTAATCAGCAAAAGCGCAGCGATGTGGTACTTGCTACAAAAATTGCAGGCAATGGATTATCGTGGGTACGTGATGGTGGCAATATTACGCGCCAAACGGTAATAGAAGCCGTAGACGATTCACTTAAGCGCCTTAAAACCGACTACATTGATTTATATCAGCTGCATTGGCCAAACCGCTCTACCCCGCACTTTGGCAGACAATGGCCCGGCACTCTTAAATTTACCGACGTAAATACACAAGAGCAGCAAGCTAGTATGCTTGATATTCTAGAGGGCCTTAATGAATGTGTTAAAGCAGGTAAAATTAAGCACTGCGGTTTATCTGACGATACGCCATGGGGTATAAGCCAGTTTTTAAGTTTGGCCAAAGAGCATAACTTACCGCGTATGGTATCTATTCAAAATGAGTTTAGCTTAGCGCACGCTAAAGACTGGCCGTATTTAATAGAACAATGTGTACACGAAGATATTGCCTACTTACCGTGGTCGCCCTTAGCAGCCGGTTTATTAACGGGTAAATACCTAAACGGTGCTCGTCCTGAAGGATCTCGTTGGACCTTCATGCAGCGCAACGGTATTTTTAGAGATACACCCAATGCAGAGCAAGCCACTAAGCAGTATGTTGAGCTGGCTCATGCAAACAATATTACTCCAGCACAACTAGCACTCGCATGGTGTAACCAAGTAGATGGCGTAACCTCTTCAATTATTGGTGCAACAAGCATAGCCCAATTAAAAGAAGATATTGATGCATTTAACATCACGTTAAACGACGAAATTCTTAGTGAGATTAACACTATATTTAAAAACTATCCTATGCCTTACTAAGCATATACCAGTTAAAAGCAGCCTTGAACAAGGCTGCTTTTAACTAAAATATTTGACCCTACTACAACCAACACTATACTTTAATTAAGTTTTCTTAATTCAACGAACACTTATCAATGCTGAAAAACGGATACTATGCATTTTGTCTATTAATTGTATTTAACGCGCATGCTGTTGAACAAAAATTACAGCCTCTAGAAGAAATTATTTGGCTGCAAAGTTACACGCCCCCTTTTCATATAGCTAAAAGCGAAAGTGCACCACAAGGCGGTATTTGCGACAACCTAACCGAGCAACTCATTAGAACCATAACAGATGTAAAACATACCCGCTTAATTGTCCCTCAGCAGCGTATAAATAAATATTTAAGTGAAGGAAAAAACGTATGCTTCCCGTGTGTTATTTATAAAAAACATAATAACCAACTACTTAACTACTCAAATCCAACAACGGTATATCCCCCATTTTCAATTATCACGACTAAAGAGCTAAAGCCCAAATTAGAAGAAAAGCACGGCTCGCCTATTCACCTTATTAATTTATTAACCGACCCGCAATACGTATACGGGCAAGCTGCTGCACGTAAATTTACAACTAAAATTAATACAATTATTGAAAATACAAAACGAGATAAAGAGTCGTCGTTAAGTTGGAGTAGCGAAAATGAAAGTCAGGCTGTTATAGCACGCTTGAGTCACGGCTTTTTAGACTACTCAATTGATTACCCGTTTATGGCCGATTACTTTAATAAACAAGGAGAATATACGAATATAGAGAGTGTACCAATTGCAGAAAATGACATTCAATTTATACGAGGAGCAATAGGTTGTGCGGCTAACGCACCTAATAATTTTGCACAGCAAGCGCTTAAAAAAATTAACCGCGCACTAAAAAACAATGTACTACAATCGCCTGAGTATCAACAAAGTCAGCATAATTGGCTTAAAACTACCTTTGCCGACTTTGATCAACACTACCAACAGCAAGTTATTAATTTTTACTTACTTGCCACTGATGCTCAAGCAAGCACTGATCATTAGCATAAAGTGCCACAGCAAAAATACTTTTAGCTGTTACCTCGCCTACGCCCGACGGTGTGCCTGTCATTACTACATCACCATCTTCTAAGCTCATAAATTCACTAATTTCTTGTAAAATTGAGTCCGGATTATGCAGCATAAAATGAGTATCGCCTTGCTGAACTACTTTATTATTAATTTTAAGTTCAAAGGTAAAGTGCTTCATTGCATCAGTTAGCGCTACAAAATCAGTTAAAATTACAGAGCCGTCGAACGCTTTAGCGCGCTCCCATGGAAGCCCTTTATTTTTTAATTTACTTTGCACAGTACGCTTAGTTAAATCAAGGCCGAGTCCAACACCTACAAATTTTTTATTTTTAACGACAAAACATAACTCGGTTTCATAATGTAGCGTATCACCGTTATGAGTTGCATATAATGTATTTGTAATTGCACTGTTTGGCTTATTAAATAGCACCATTTGATCTGGTGTTTCATTATTTAGCTCTGCAATGTGTGCGGTATAGTTACGACCAACACACACTACTTTTGATGGTGTTAATTCTTCAGATACTAACTTTATTGAATGCATATAAATAATGTCTCAGTTATTGGACCTGTTGACCTTTCAGGATTAAAGTTTGTTCAATCTAGGGGCTATTTAATCGCGGCGCGAGGTTTGTAACCTAGTTGGCTCGATAACTGCTCCTGCGTTATTCTACTGACTTACATCCATGTAAGAATAAGTAAAAACCGAGCAAAGCTTCCGCGTCCTGCTCACGCCCCTTACCTAAATCCATGTAGGCAACAAAGAGTAAATAGCCCCTAGGAAGAACCCTTTGGCAGCGCCTGTTTGGCATTAATGCTACGTTATCGCCTATTTATGGGGAATAGACCACACTGTATAGGCTCTGCCTTGCCTAAATACCAAACAGACTGCTGCAAATTTAACCTCGAAAGATAAACAGGCCCTAACTAATAAGCGTTTCAAGCAAGCTCAAATTAATAGGTTTAAGTAAAACTCGATCAATATTTAAATCTTTTATTTCTTTAGGATCTGGCTCTGCCCCACTTACAATTACTAAACGTAGCTCTGGATATCGCTCATTAACTTGCTGGCCTAAATCAATGCCACGCCCATCGGGTAAATGCATGTCTAACAATACCTTATTAAATTGCTGGTCGTGATTAAGTATTTGCAAACATTGTGCGCAGCTAGACGCAATGACGGTTTCAACGCCTAGACTTTCTAAAAGTAGCTGCGTAATTTGCGCTGCATCGTGATCGTCTTCAACAAGTAAAAAGCGCTGCTTTTTCTCGGTTAAGCCCTTACTACAATTTATATCTTTAGCTTGTGGTGCATGCTCTGGCGCTACCAAATAATCTTGCAAACATTGATATAATGCCGCGCTATCAACAGGTTTTGGTATTACATCGTTAAAGCCTAGTGCAGCAAGCTCCTCATGTATGCCTTTCATAGTAGCGGCAGTGAGCGCGATTATTGGGCCTTTGTAACCCATTTTTCTAAGCTCTATGGTAGCTTCCTTGCCGCCCATTACAGGCATATGAATATCAATAAAAATAATGTCGTAAGGCGCTTTATACGCATCTGCAATACGCACTTTTTCAAGCGCTTGTTGGCCATGTTCGGCATAATCGACGCGCGCACCACAGGTACTGATCATATGACCAACTAGCATGCGTAAATCACGTAAATCATCAACTACTAATACTCGCCCATGCACTTTGCATGGAGCCGATTTACTTTGTAGTTGCGGCGCACTGCTAAAGTTAAGTACTTGGCGCTCTACTTCACTAATATCACCTGGGTAAACCGAAATAGTAAACGTAGAGCCTTTACCAACTTCAGAGTGCAAACTAATATCACCGTGCATACGCGCTAACAGCTCAGCACATATTGCTAAGCCAAGACCTGCACCACCTACAGAACGTGACTCTACATCAGCTATTTGCTCAAACGGTTTAAATATCAGTTCTTGTTTTTCAGGGGCTATACCCATTCCTGAATCTTTAATACTAAAAAACAGCATTTCGCTGTCATCAACCCACTGCGTCCACGCATTAACAACAATTTCGCCTTTATCGGTAAACTTAACCGCATTATTTATTAAATTTATTAAAATTTGGCGAACTCTTGTTGCATCAAGTCGTGCAACTAAAGGCAATGGCTGATGTGATTCAAATCGCAGCGTAAGCCCCTTATCAAGCACCGATACGCGCATTAACGTGTATACATCGGCAAGCATGCTATCAAGGTTAACTTCGCTTAGAGTCAGCTCTAGTTTATCGGCGGCTATTTTAG
The DNA here is from genome assembly GCF_015864475.1 of Pseudoalteromonas sp. SWXJZ10B. Lineage (NCBI taxonomy): Bacteria > Pseudomonadati > Pseudomonadota > Gammaproteobacteria > Alteromonadales > Pseudoalteromonadaceae > Pseudoalteromonas > Pseudoalteromonas sp. SWXJZ10B. The sequence continues at coordinate 164,611 of NZ_JADYXD010000003.1, read as the reverse complement.
ATAAGTCGAGCACATCGTTTAATAGGCTCAATAAGTGTTTACCGTTTCGATAAATTACACCTAACTCATTTTCTGCTTGCTGACTAAAGTCGCTCTGCATTAATAGCTCGGTATAACCTAAAATAGACGATAGAGGAGTTCGTAATTCGTGGCTTAAATGCGCTAAAAATCGGTCTTTAGAACGGTTTTCTGCTTCGGCTTTTAAACGCTCTACTCGCTCACCTTCAACATCTTTACGCGCCAAAGCATAGCGAATAGCACGCGCAAAGCGGCTAGAGCTCATTTCTGTTTTTATTAAATAATCTACCGCGCCAGCATCAAGTGCCGCCGAATCTAGTTCGTCGTTTGACTGCCCGGTAAGCATAATAATAGGGCCGCTAAAACCATTAGCAATGGCTTCTTTTAATACATCTAAACCATTAGATGCACCCAAGCGGTAATCAAGCAGGCAAATGTCATGCTCGTTTTTACTAAGCGTTTCAATTGCCTGCTCTGGGGAGCTTATCCATTGAATGTTAAACGTGTGTGAATCCAATTGGTCCAGATAGTCGCAGGTGAGTATGTAATCATCTTCATCATCTTCTACAAGCAGCAACTGAGTCACTTTATCTAACATACAATCTCCATTAATCGTTAAATGTTGTTGGTAGCTCTACAAATTCTACCCAGTATTTTCCAAGTGTTTTCATTAAATCAACTAGGCCATCAAACGTTACTGGTTTTGTAATGTAAGATGCAGCGCCTAGGTTATAGCCTTTAACCATGTCTTCTTCTTGCTTAGACGTAGTTAAAATTACAACCGGAATACCCTTTAAATTAGGGTTTGCTTTAATTGCTTCAAGCGCTTCGCGACCATCCATTCTAGGCATGTTTAAATCAAGTAATATAAGCCCAGGGCGAGGCGATGTTGTCTTGTCTTCAAACTTACCTCTACGCTCTAAGTATTCAAGTAACTCAACGCCATCTTCAACAAAGTGAAGTTCGTTAAGAACACGGCTTTCGGCAAGGGCATCTTGTGTTAACAAACGATCATCTTCATCATCATCTGCCATTAAAATAGTAATCGGTTTTACTTTTGTATAGGGCATTTAAGCCTCTCCTTGCAATGTGAAAAGCGCAGCTTCCACAGGTAGTTTTATGGTGAAAGTTGCACCTTCACCGTCTTTACTTTGGGCTGTAATTGTTCCGCCATGACGCTCCACAATACGCCTACATACAGAAAGGCCAATACCCGTGCCTTTATACTCTGAGCGGCCATGTAAACGCTGAAACGGTACAAATATTTTATCGGCGTAGTCTTGTGAAAAACCAATGCCATTGTCTTCTATTGTAATAACTTGAAAACTTAATTCGGTATTATGATCAGCACTAAATATATTTTCATGCTGGTAACTAATTTTAATATGTGGACTTACATCTGGGCGTCTAAATTTCACCGCATTCGACAACAAATTTAAAAACAATTGCTGCATTTGGCTTTTATCAGCCTGAATAACCGGTAAGTCTTCTACATCTACTTGTGTATTAGACTCATCTATCGCAATTTCTAAATCACTTAATATATCAGTTAGCACTTCGTTTAAATTTGTATCGTCAAAGTCTTTACCACGCGTTGCTATACGCGAAAACTCTAATAAATCGTTTATTAAGTTAGACATACGTTGAGCTGCATTTTTCATACGGCCAATGTAATCAATCCCTTTTTCACCAAGTTCATCTTTAAACATTGTTTCAAGGCGATCGCTAAAGGCTTGAATTTTTCTAAGTGGTTCTTGTAAATCATGGCTCGCCACAAAAGCAAACTCTTCAAGCTCTCGGTTACTTCGGCTCAACTCGTCAGAATACAACGTTAACTCTTGCGTACGTTCAGACACTTTCGTTGCTAGTGTTTCGTTTTGTTTTTCAAGCTCAAAACGATACTGTGCTGAATTTCTTAAATTAAGGCGCGTCATAATAAACATACCAATAATAAGTAGTGCACTTGTTATTGCCGTTATAGCAAACGTAATTTTAGCCTCATTTTTTATCTTTGCTAACTTAGAAAAATGACTCACTTTGAAAAGTAATTCGCGGTCTTGTATTTCATTTACGTGTTCACGGATTTGCCTATAAAGATCTCGTCCTTTATGTGTATTTAGCACATACAATGCACGTCTTTCTCTATCATCAAGTGCAAGGTTAACGGTTTTTTTAAGCTCGTTAATTTTACTATCTACAAGCACTAGTAACTGAGCAATACGATCTGCTTGGCCATCAATTTCAGAGTGGAGCGATTTAACATGATCCGTTTGTGCCTGTATTTGCCCAATCGCATCATAGTAAGGCGTTAAATAATCAGCCTCTTCAGTTAATAAATAACCACGTTGACCCGACTCAGCCTGCACTATAGATAAATGCAATTGCTCAATTGCCGTTGTCAGCATACTTGTGTTGTCTAAACTCTTTTGGGTTTGTGTTAAACCTTGAATAGTGTTCAATGCTAAAAATGCGTTACCTACAATAATACTCAACACAACAACTATAAAAGCTGCCCAAGTAATATTCGCTTTGCTTTGATGTTTTTGCTTGTTCATTAGCTTCCCGAGTTAGTGTTTAAAAAACACTGTATTTATTGAGAGTCTGATATTTTTTGTAAACTTTCGCTGCACTGTTGGCAATTATTGATAATTTTATCAAGTGCATCTAACGCTTTTTCTTTTGGCATATCGTTTTCAAGTACCAATTTAATAAGCTCGGCATTCATCGAAATACGATTTAGCGGCCCTCTTGCATCGTGTACTAATTTATTAAGCTGCTCTGTTTTATTGTCTGATGTCATACCCTTCCTCAGATCTATTTATATTCGCCAATACCGCCATACGCATTAAGACGGTTATAAAGTGTTTTTGTACTAATACCTAACATTTGCGCAGCAAGTGTTTTATTACCTTGCACTTTATCAAGCGTTGCATGAATAAGTTCTTTTTCAACTTCTTCAATTGTTTGCCCTGCCGATACTGGCTTTTCTGCAGTTTGATTATTAACACGCGAAAAAGGTGATTCTAAATTGTCAGGCAAAATAATATCGCTGGTTTGCGGATCGCTCATAATAAATGCACGGTGTATCGCATGGCGAATTTCACGCACGTTACCCGGCCATTCATAGCTTTGCAACTCTTTAAGCTGCGCTGGCGTCCAACTAAAGGCAGTGCCATTTTCGTCATTAAGTTGATCTAAAAACGCTTTAGCTAATAAAGGAATATCTTCTTTTCTATCGCGAAGTGGCGGTATATCAATAGGAAAAACCGCTAGCCTAAAGTAAATATCTTCACGAATAATATTATTTTGTGCTAAATCGGTAAGCGAGCGGTTAGTGGCTGAAATAACACGGCAATTTGTTGGTATTTCTCTGTTACCACCGACGCGCGTTACTTTTTTAGTTTCAAGCACTCGCAGTAAATTTGGCTGCATATCAATTGGCATTTCGGTTACTTCATCTAAAAACAAAGTACCGTTATTTGATTGTTCAAACACCCCTTCTTTACGGGCTATAGCGCCTGTAAAGGCGCCTTTTTCATGGCCAAATAATTCACTACCAATTAACTCTTTTGAAAGCGCACCACAGTTACTCGCCACTAACGGGCCTTCACACTGGCTAGCGTTATGGATAGCTTGAGCAACTACTTCTTTACCTGCACCACTTTCACCCATCAACATCACGTTAGCATTTGTTTTAGCAACGCGTTCAATCATATTGTAAAGCTTGTGCATGACCTCTGATTCGCCAATTAAGCCACCAAAGTGACGCGTTATACCGCTCGACTTTGCTTTTTTAACTGCTTTTTTAGGGCCATTTAAAACCAGTTCTAAATCTTCGCGTTGTAATGGCTTTAATAAATGCCCTACATTTGGCTCACACATTTCAGCTAAAATACCCTTCACTGAAGGATGGCCCGAAATAAGTGTAATTTTTGGAGATTGCCCAATCATTTTTAAATGATCGAGTAAATGCAGACCGCTGCCATCTGGCAACATAAAATCTAACAGCACATGATCAAAGGTATTATTTTCAAACCATTGATGCGCTTCTTTTAAACTGGTTGCGGTGCTTATATTGTGGCCGAGGAATTCGACTATGTGACATACAACGTCACTAAATTCGACGTCATCGTCTACTAAAAGTATGTTTAACATGATAAATCCCTATGCTTTTTTCTTATTCTACGCATCATAAATACTAATTTAAAGGCGCGCTTAAAATCTAATGACTTAAATAATTAAGTGATTCAATACTATTTATGTTACCAACTTAATATTTACGTATGCTTAAAAAAATCGATCACAAAAAAATAATTTAAATCGTTCCTATTCACACAATGATAGCAACTGATAATATAAACATCCCACAAAGGAGATGAAATGCAGCAATTAAAAACCCTGATTCATGCAGGTATTAATATCGACCAAGGCACTCAATTTACTCGCATAACAGGGCGTGCCATTGTAATTAAAAATAGTAAAATACTTTTAATGTACACAAACCGCTATGAAGATTACAGCTTGCCTGGTGGTGGCGTGGATGAAGGCGAAAGCATTGAGCAAGGCTTAATACGCGAACTAAATGAGGAAACAGGTGCACAGCAAATAAGTGTAGTAAAAGCCTTTGGACTCTACGAAGAGTATCGCCCTTGGTATAAAGACGATTTTGACATTATCCATATAAAATCGTATTGCTACGTATGTAATATTGCCGACGAACTTGGCAAAGCACAGTTAGAGCATTATGAGCAGCAAAATGGCATGACTGCTAAATGGGTTGATATCAACGATGCAATTGCTCATAACGAGCGCACACTTGCTAACAGTGAAAAACAAGGACTCTCCATTTTACGAGAAACCTACCTATTAAAGCGCATTGCTAAACAGCTTTTTTAACGTCTACTTACCTGTTTAAAAAACGAAATATACCGACCCCTAAGCTAATTTTTTAGGAGTATAAAACCGATATAGTCCTACTAAATTACTGGCCATAAATAGGCTTTCCATTAATACAGCTATCGGCGAGCCTACTAACATATTATGACTTATCCAAAGCGATGTACCCACCACCATAATTAAGCGTAAATACAGATCATTTTTTGAAACGAGGCAAAAGTCTGAATAAGTGTTGCAGCAAGTGCCAAACCACTTAGCCAGCTATACCAAGTAAAATGAACTGCTAAGCAACTAAGTAACATAAACGCCAACATTACCCATGTTTTTCGAGCAAATACACAATATAAATAACGTATTGCAGCAATTAACATTAGGCTACCCGCACTGGCATGGCCAAGCATAAAAAATGAACTGACGTAAGTAAAACAGAACTAAATAAACACATTAAAATAAGCGAACGAGACTTAAACTGAAAAGAAGCTAAATCTAATACAGTAGCGATGGCTACCAAGCACTGAGCAAATAAAAACATAGTGACTCCTGAAAAAACAGCAGTCTAACCAGCTTTACTATTTTTCCCCTTAACTTAAGTTAAGTCGTTTACGAATTCGTGATAACGAAATAGCCGATATACCAATATACATAGCCACTTCGGTTAAGCTTAGCTGTGCAAGCCAGTGCGGCTTTTTTAGTAACAAATAACGATAACGCTGCTCAGGGCTATTAAGTAGTAAAAAAGCCTCCTTTGCCTCTTTAAATATAAGCTGCTGAGCAACAAGCTGGTTTTTAATGTCGACCCATTCACTGCTATCAAATATATGTAATGGGACAACGATAACTGTGGCAGCCTTTATAACCTTTAACTGATAAAAAGCCTCTGTGTTTGTAAGCCAATTAGCAAACAATAGTGCAAATTCATCTTTAAAATAAAACTCCTTACACCTTTGCCCTCCATCAATTGTAGAGTGCAAAGCGCCAAGTACACCGTCAATAATTAAATAACCATAACGCTGCGTTTCGCCTTGTTGTAATAGCACTGTATCTCGGGAGAATTGCTTAACTGAGTATTGCCCCGCCAGCTTTTGTTTTAAAACGTGTGTAAGCTCGGCATAACTATCGCCCAGTTCAAATACATATGTTTGACTCATTTATTTGCCATTTTAATCATTTGCGAATTTTAGCTGCACTCGTATTAGCATATTGAGTAAACAACCTTATATTATCAGCGCTGCACTAAGCTTTATACGTGCGCAGTAACCATCAGTAATCAATAAGTAGCAAGTGAAGATTAGAAGAAACGTATCATTTTTATCTCTATGTAACTTTTTCTGCTAATTGCATTATTTACAGAACATATCAGAAAGCATTTTAAATAAAAATTATACTTTTATAAAAGTTAAAATAAAAACTCAAATATTACATATAGTTATAAATAATTTATTGATAACTACTAATCTGGCTTTTGTTTTGCACCCTTATAGATAATTAATTTGTAAGGAGATAGAAATGAGTAACACAGTTAAAACGATTAATCCGGCAACTGAGCAAACCATTAATACCTACACACTACTTTCTCAAAAGGAAGCTGAGCAGGTAATCGAAAAATCTCACGAAACATATTTAAAATGGCGCTTAACGTCGTTCACTGAACGTGCGAGATATCTTAATAAGTTAGCCTCACTTTTCGAAGAGCAAAAAGAAGCTATTGCAAAACTTATGACTGAAGAAATGGGCAAAGTTTACGAGCAAGGCTTTCAAGAGGTTGAGCTGTGTGCAGCTATTTGTCGTTACACCGCCGAAAACGGCCCACAAGTACTTGCCGACGAAGAACGTGATATGGAAGGTGGCCGCGCAATTATTAGCTACCAACCAACGGGCGTATTATTGGGTATTCAACCGTGGAACTTCCCGCTTTATCAGGTAATTCGCTACAGTGCTGCCAACATCATGGCGGGTAACACAACAGTATTAAAACATGCTGGTAACGTATTTGGCATGGCTGAAAAAATCGACACCTTATTTAAACAAGCAGGCTTCCCTGAACATTGCTTTAGCAACTTACTTATCGATGGTAAAACAGCAAGTTCATTAATCGCACACAAAGCAATTAGCGGCGTAACCTTTACAGGTAGTGATGCTACAGGTAAAAAAGTAGCTGAAGAAGCTGGCAAGCATGCTAAAAAGACGGTACTTGAGCTTGGTAGTAACGATGCCTACTTAGTACTTGATGACGCAGACTTAGAGTTAGCAGTTAAAACCTGTGTAACAGGCCGTATGATTAACAACGGCGAAACCTGTGTTTCAGCTAAACGTTATGTAGTGGTTGAGTCTCTTTATGATGACTTTAAAGCGCAAATAAAAGAGCAATTTGAAGCCATGAAAATGGGCGACCCAATGGCAGATGATACCGACTTAGGTCCAATGGCACGTGAAGACTTGCGTGACGGCATTCATGACCAAGTTATGCAATCGGTTAAAGCCGGTGCAAACATAGTAACGGGTGGCGAAATTCCATCGCAAACAGGTTACTACTACCCTCCAACGCTATTAGATAACTTATCGCCTGGCATGCCAGCTTACGATGATGAGTTATTTGGCCCAGTAGCTTCGCTAATAAAAGCGAAAGACAACGACGATGCAATGCGCATCGCCAACGACTCTCGCTACGGTTTAGGCGGTGGTATTTTCTCTAAAGATGAGAAAAAAGCTATTGAGCTTGCTAAAAAGCACTTTGACACCGGCATGATCAACATTAACGGTTACGGTTTAGCACAGCCTAACTTACCGTTTGGTGGTGTTAAAGGCAGTGGCTATGGCCGAGAGCACGGCGGCTTTGGTATGCGTGAATTTGTGAATGTTAAAAGCATCATGATCGCCAGCTAATTTAGCTAAAGCAGTTAAGTTGCGTATTGAATAAATATTTTTAATACACCTTTTAAAATCAAAAAATTATTAAGCCTAAAAGTGGGTAACCGCTTTTAGGCTTTTTTATGACTTTTAGAAAGTAATTTTCAGGAGAGAGTACTTAGTTTTTAGTAAGAGATAGTACCGAGTTTTGGATATATTCGTAGGTGCGATTTTATATCGTGCTTTTAATATAAATATGAGGAGTTAAAAACTAAAAAACAGCCTTTAATGTGAAATAAATACCGTGGTCTAATTTTATATTTAATCGTAAACTCTCATACCCAACAAGTGCTCAGTCGTTTTCTAATATCCTTGCTAAATAATTTACTACGGCCTGAACAACAAGCTAATCAATTAGCATCCTTCGCTTATCGCTTTAATCATAGCGAGTCCTAGCATTAACTCTTGCTCATGGTTATTTAATTTCTAATGATTGCTACTTTGAGTTTTCACCAGATAATTTAATGACGAATGGAAAATGATCAGTGCTATATTTAGCTAGGCACTCAAAGCGTTTTTTTCAAAGCCCTACTATTAGAAATAGTTATCGAACGCTCGGTGTATAAATATCTGAAATTATATTTTTAGTTTTAATAAATTTGATGTCTTTTTTCACGTTTCGTACTTTGCTGGAGCATCCATAAAGTGAAAACTGCCCCAGAGTAATAGTAAAAAAAACATGGGCAGAGAAGCCAATATAAGGTCATATTCTTTAAAATTATCGCTAAACCAATCGCATCCAAAAAATACAAAGGGATATATTAAAACGCCCCATAAAAAGAATTTATTCATGATTCTATTAAACAAAGGAATATCAATATGAGGCTTACTTCCTAAACCCATAAGGCTAGGGATAATCGCAAATGGGTATACAACCAAAGGTATAGCGCCTAAAACCAGCAAAGTAAGCCTGAAATACTCAAACATATAATTAAAAACCTAAAGTTTTAAAAAGTTAACGCTTATTGTAAATAACTTAAAATACAAACAAGGAGAGTTAACTGCCAGTCTTTATTTCGAGAGTTTTAGCATTGTCTACTTCTAATAAAGCAAATATGTATTTTAAAAATAAAGTCTAAACCAAAGAGCACAGTAATAATTCAGCACTCCGCAATTCAACACAAGTCGGCCTCAACTATTAGTAATTTAGTACTTTATATAAATACCGCTACATCTGATGTTTACTCGTCAAATTTTGGCACTTTTCGCTTATCTGCCTTGCTCATAGCCAGCTCTTGGATTTCTTCATGCTTTAGATCTTCGGGTTTATCTTCTAGTGACTCCTGATTGGCATTCTCATAAGAAAGCTCAGTAAGTAGTGCAAAGTGATCAGATCCATATTTAGCAAGACGCTTAATACGCTTTACTTTAAAGCCTTCGCTGTGAAATAAGTGATCAAGCGGCCAGCGCATAAAGAAGTAACTTGCATGAAATGTGTTATAAAAACCACGGCCTTTTCGAGGGTCTAAAAAGCCACTTATTTGCATAAACAAACGCGTGCTGCGCGACCATGCTACGTCGTTTAAATCACCGGCAACTATGGTAGGCCGTGTAGGGCTTTTAAGTGCTTTAGCCACCATTATTAGCTCTGAGTCGCGCGGGCGCGATGAGTCTTCCTCTGTCGGGCTTGGTGGTGCTGGGTGAATAAAGTGCCCTTGCATTTGCAGGCCTTCATCGTTTTCAAACAAAATATGAATAGAAGGAATATCGTCCTCTATAAGCTCACATATTTGCGCGTCGAGTATTTTAAATTTGCTGTACAGGTGCATGCCGTAGCGGTTGTCTTTAGGGCATTCAATAAAGTATGGGTAGTCTTTTTTAAGTACTGATAATTTATTTTCCCACCAGCTATCGCTTTCAAGCGTGATAAGTAGGTCGGGTTGATGCTCATCAACAAGACTAATTAACTGCTCACTTTTATGATTCGACATAAGTACATTTGCCGACATAATTCGGACGCTATGGTCTATGTGCTTTGGTGCGCTTTGCACTTCTTTTTTAGCAAGCCACGTGTACGGGTAAATCCACTTACCTTGTAAAATCATTATAAGTAATGAGGTTAAGGCTATAAACACGTAACCTATTGCGCTACTTTGCCATAATAAAAACAGCGAAGTAACAGCTACAAAACTGGCAATATAAAATACCTGTAAGCGCACAAAGTCGCAGCTACGCACTAAGTAATGCTGGCTGTACGACATAGGTAATAGGGTAACCAGTAAAAAAAAGCCAATAATTATAGCCAGCGCAATGAGCATTTTAATATCCTTATAAAGTTAATTTAGCGACTTAAAATTGAAAGTATTTCTCGGGTGTCGTGCACCATGTGAATAACTGTACGGTCTATCTCAATGCTTACTGTACCATTATCTCTAGAGCGTTCAATAACTCTACCTCGTTTATATAAATCGCGCTCTAAAAAGTCGCCTCGGTGGTAGCTTTTACTTAGCCCTGGTGGCGTCCAACCTGCGCGAATTAACTGCTTTGCCTCTTTTTTAGAAAGGTAGTCATTGTCGTTATGTTTATGCGAATTATGCTTTTTATGGCCGTGTTTATGACCATGTTTATCTTTATGCGGTTTTGCGTCTGCGCTTATTGAACATAAACCCAATGCTATTAGTGCTGTGTATATTACTGCTCTCATAAATAATCTCTAGCGTAGTTAATAGCTAAAGATTAACAAACATGGATGAACATCGTATGAAACACCCACCCCTCGTTTAACGTTGTTTATATTGAGTTTTACAATGGCTGCGCATAATAGCGGGATCGCGTAATTTTAAGTGTTTTGTTTTACGCCCTGCATGGCGTTTACGCCACACTTTAAAACTGCCTTTTGAAATATGTTCGCGCATAAATACCACCAGCTGCGGGTATTTTAATCCGTATAGCTGCTCTATTGCCTCATAAGGGGTTCTATCTTCCCACGCCATTTCAATAATGCGTGACTGTTGCTCTGGGTTAAACATGATGTTTCTCACAAAATTTAACTTATACGCTAGGTAAAAATACTTAGATCAATGCAATTAAGCTCAGTAACTGTATAATTGGCGTTCAATTTATGTACTTTAAAAGATATCGAATTTATATTTATGCGCGCAATATTCCTGTTTTTAGCTTTAACTTTACCTTCGTTATTACTTGCAGCGCCAAGTAAAACCCTGCGCTGCGTAACAACCCACTACCCGCCTTTTACTATTTACGATGAAAAAGCCGATACATTTACAGGTTTAGATATTGATTACATTAAGTTTATTGAAAAAAACTTAAACCTCAAAATTGACGTTGTTCATTTACCTTGGGCGCGTGTTAAAAAAGAGATGGAGCTGGGCTATTACGACTGCTATTTCTCATTGGCCAACTATAAAGAGCGTACAGAATATTTAGACTTTACTAGCGAGCCTTTGCATACCACTAAGTTTGGTTTATTCACGTTAAATGAAGATAATCTGCTTATTGATGATTTATCAAAAGCCGCTATAGCTATGTTACGCGGTGTTATTCTTCCCAAAATTATCGCTAAAAAGTACAGCCTTGATGAGAATAATCTGCTTCGTTCACTTTCAACTAAAGACACTTTTGAGCTACTTGAAAAAAAACGTGTTGAATACGCAATAACTAACTATCAAGCGGGTTTATGGTACTCAAAAGAATATAAAAACATTTATGCTCGGCAATTAAATGAGTTTACATTTCCTACTTATATTGCTTTTAAGCGTGGCGTAATTGATACAAAATTAGTTGATGAACAAATAAAGCGTTTTAAAGCACAAGCTCAATAATTAACTCTGCACATATTAAGAGATAACCAATGTTTACAAAACTACCAAAGTGGGTTGAATATGGCGCGTTTACACTGGCATTTATAGCGGGCATAGTTAACGCTGTTGGCTTATTAGGATTTGAACATCAGGCTATTTCGCACTTATCAGGCTCTGTCACTTTGTTGGGTATTAAACTAATGAGCAGTACTTCAGCCGCTTTACTGTTATTGAGCATACTAATAAGCTTTATGCTGGGCTCTGCGCTTTCTGGTTTTTTACTTGCAGGGCGTTCATTAAAACTTGGCCGGCATTACGACACGCTCTTATTTATTGAAGGCGCTTTACTGTTAGCAAGTGCCTACCTACTTGATCAATCTTATGTTTATGCAATTACGCTCGCATCAGCAGCATGTGGTTTACAAAACGCGTTAGCGACTAATTACAGTGGCGCAGTTGTTCGTACTACACACCTAACGGGTATTTTTACTGACCTTGGTTTAATGATGGGAAAAGCACTTAAAGGTGAGCAATTTGATACGCGTAAAGGCGTTATGTTTTTACTTATTATTGCGGGCTTTTTATTAGGTGGTATAACCGGTTTTGTTTTATTTGAGCATTACTTAGTGCTGGCTTTGGTGTTTCCTGCTGTGGCTTGTTTTGTTTTATCAATTACGTATCGGGTTTATAGGTTACGTACGCTTTAACGCAACAACTTTAAAAACATATAAAAACCACATACCATAAAAGCAATGCACTGCTATTTACTATAAAGGAATGTATGAAACCTTATTTTTTACCGCTGCTATTACCACTTAGCTACACTGCGCTTGCCAATAATCAAAATAACGATTCAATAGAAACCATAACAACCACTGCATCGCGCGTTGAAGCGCTATCTATCCCACTGCCTCTTTCAATAAGTACACTAAGTGAAGCGCAGCTAAAAAGCATAGCGCCTACCCATATTGAAGAAGCACTACAACGAGTAGCAGGCGCTAATATTCAACGCGGAAACGGCCAAGAATATTTACCCGCCCTTCGCTCACAAGTGCTTTCGGGCGCAGGCGCTTGTGGTGGCATATTGACTTTGGAGGATGGCATACCACTGAGAGCTGCTGGGTTTTGTAACATAAACGAGCTATTTGAAGCGCACAGCGAAATGGCGCAGCGCATTGAAGTGCTAAAAGGCCCTGGCTCTGCACTTTATGGCTCAAACGCTGTGCACGGTGTTATTAATGTAATAACGCCCGACACCACACAAGGCGGCGGCTTAGTTGGCATTGATTACGGTTCATACGGTTATGCTCGTTATAAATTACGCGCAGGGCAAGATTACGGCAACAGTGGTATAGGCATTAACGCAAGCATTACCGACGACAGCGGTTACCGTGATGATGAAAGCGTAGAGCAACAAAAAGTAAATATTCGCCACCGCTATTCAAATGATAATTTACTACTAACTTCAGGGCTTACTTACACAAACCTCGATCAGCAAACAGCTGGATTTATTACAGGCTTTGAAAGTTATAAAAACGAAGATCTCGCGCAAAAAAACTTTGACCCAGATGCATTTAGAAAAGCACGCGCGTTTAGAGCGTGGAGCAACGCAACATGGCAATTAAATAACAATGATGTGCTCTCTACTACGGTTTATTTTCGTGACCAAAGTATGGACTTTTTTAAGCACTTTTTACCCGGCACACCGCTTGAAAAAAACAGTCAAACCGGCTTTGGTGTGCAATCGCTTTATCAACATAATTTACAAAGTAATGTAAAAGTAAACCTAGGGCTTGATGGAGAATACACGCAAGCCGACTTTACTCAAAGCCAAAATGAGCCCACTCAAGGTTCTGCATTTTTAGTTGCTACAGTGCCACAAGGTAAGCATTACGATTACGATGTAAACGCCACGCTTTATGCCCCTTTTGCATCTATTGATTGGCAATTAAATAAGTGGTTACTTACCGCAGGTGTGCGCTACGAGCATATGCAGTACGACTACACCAATAATATGCTAGCAGGCAGAACAAAAGACGATGGAACAGAATGCGGCTTTGGTGGCTGCCGATACAGCCGCCCTGAAAGTGGAAAAAATAGTTTTAGTAATCTATCGCCAAAGCTTGGGGTTAGTTATCAGTACAATACAAATAACACGCTTTATGCTAACTTTTCTCGCGGTTACAGAGCGCCACAAGCGGCTGAGCTCTACCAATTACAACGCGAGCAAACCACTGCAAATTTAAGCGCCGAAATAGCCAATAACGCAGAGCTGGGTATTAAAGGGATTTACGAAAAACTACGTTATGGCGTGTCACTTTACGCTATGAGTAAACACAATACGATTTACCGCGATAGTGACTTTTTTACGGTAAATAATGGCAGCTCTCGCCATCGTGGTATTGAGCTTGAACTTGACTACCAGCTAACGCAGTCGCTTGCGCTTAACTTTGCAGGCACTCACGCAAAGCATACTTATACTAACAACCAAATACTTAACGGTTTAAATATAAACGGCAACGACATAGATACCGCGCCGCGTAATATTGCTAATCTCGATTTAACATGGCAGGCATTAAACAACGCGCAATTTGCTTTGCAGTGGCATCGCGTTGGTAACTACTACACCGACCCAGAAAACTTAAATAAATACCAAGGGCATGATGTTTTAAGCCTGCGCGCTCAGTGGCAAGTTACTAATAACCTTGAAGTGCTTGCCCGCATTATTAATTTAACTAATGAGGCTTATGCAGAGCGCGCCGATTACACCAGTTTTACCGGCGACAGATACTTCCCGGGTAGACCTCGTAACGCGATGCTTTCGGCAACTTATACGTGGTAATGCTTATTTAAGAGCTAAACTGATTTAAAGGCTAAGCTAATTTAATTGATTTAAGTCGCTCATGTATTTCATGGGCGACTTTTTCATCACTTTTTTAAACATAGTAATAAATGCACTCACCGACTCATACCCTAGTAACTCCGACACCTGCTGCACACTTTGCTTATCAGAAAGCGCTTTTAGGGCTGTAATTATATGTAATTGCGTACGCCACTTTCCAAATGTCATACCGGTTTCTTTTTTAATTAACCGCGCTAATGTGCGCTCAGTTAATGCAAACTGCTTAGCCCATTGTGGTAGTGTTTTTCGATTGTTTGGCTTGTTTATAAGCTGATCGCTCATAGTTTGAATTACCTCGTTTTTAGATAATACAAAATCGAGTGGCTGTACGGGCATTTCAATAAGTTGATCAAACAACACCTGCGCTAAACGCGATGTTTTACTATTTAAAGTATAGTGCTGATTATGCCCAGCCAACTCACACATTAGCTCTTTAACCAGTGGCGTAATGGCTAACGTACAGGTATTTAGCGGCATACCGTTTTTACTACTATCTATAAATAAATGACAAAGCTTTGCGTTATCAGACGCCCTATTACTATGCACCTTTTGTCCTGGGATCCAAATTGCACTGTGCGTAGGCACCATCCACATTTTGGCTGACACTTCACACGTTACATAACCATGTAGCGCTAAAATTAACTGCCCTTTAGGATGGGTATGTAGTGGTATTTCGTGACTTGCATGGGCGTGCTCTATTTTGGCTATTATGGGCTGCGCCATAGTTTCAAAATTTTTAATGTCGTCCCAGCCAATTGCATCAAACATAGTTTTGTCTGTTTTTAGTTATTTAATGTCATTATCTCTAAATTATAGTTTTTGCTAAGCCTTTATACTAGCGCCCATTAAGTATTAGCTTTAATGGTCTTCCCTTTTGTTAAATAACACACCTAAATCACGCTTTGCTGGCATATTACTTGTGCTTGGCATATTACTTATTGCCGCAAATTTACGCGCCACATTTACAGGTATTGCACCTGTGCTTGAACAAATTATTAATCACTTTGGGCTTAGCGCATCGCAAGCTGGGTTTTTAACAACATTGCCACTCATTGCCTTTGCGGTTGTATCGCCAATGGCCGCAACTCTTGCTAAAAAGCAGGGGCTAGAGCGCACCTTGTTTGTGGCTTTGTTATTTATACTTGCAGGGGTTGCAGCGCGGGTAATAAATACCTCAGCCATGCTTTTTGTAGGCACCGCTATTATTGGTGTAGGTATTGCCATCGCAAACGTATTATTACCAAGTTTAATTAAGCGCGACTTTCCTGCAAAGGTTGCGTTAATGACCTCAGCCTACGTGCTTACTATGGGCGTGGTATCGGGTGGGTTTTCCACTTTGGTATTTCCGCTTAGTCAGTTAAACGGATTAGGATGGCAACTTGCGCTGGGCTCATCAGCTCTTATTACTCTGGCGAGTATTATTGTATGGATCTCGCAATTAAGTAAGCACACAAAACCCGCGAGTATTGCTCAACACACTGACACGTCAAAAAGTGTATGGCGCTATTTACTAGCATGGCAAATTACCTTGTTACTGGGTTTAAACTCTTTTTTAAATTATATAATTATTACGTGGTTGCCCAGCATATTAACCGAAGCAGGCCAAAGTGCTACGCAAGCGGGTGCTTATCATGGGGCTTTTCAAATTGCGACTGCATTGCCTGGTTTAATATTAATTCCGTTACTTGCCAAATTAAAAGATCAAAGCGCGCTTAGCTTTATTTTAGCTATGCTCAGTGCATTTAGTGCATTGGGGCTGCTTTACATGCCTAACTATGCCTTTGTGTGGACCTTAATGCTGGGTTTTTGCTCTGGAGCATGTTTTATATTGGGGTTGTCGTTTATTAGTTTACGAACCGATGATTCGCAACAAGCAGCGTCGCTTTCAGGTATGTCGCAAAGCGTAGGTTATTTACTCGCGGCTATTGGTCCTATGCTAGCTGGTGCATTACACACGACTACAGGAAGTTGGGCTGCGCCATTATGGCTGTGCGCTATTGCAGGCGTATTATGCGCGCTATGTGGCTTAGGTAGTGGTAAAAACACCACGTTAGCTAAATCAGTTAACTAGCTGTTGTAACCACGAAAAAAAACCAGATGCAGGCTTACCGCTAGTATGCTTTTGCTCGTAGCGTTTATTAGTTGCTTCACGCTGTTCACGGCGCTCTTGCGCTAAATTAGCCTTTGCAGCAAAACGCAAGCGCTGCTCTTGAGTAAGCTCATCATTAAAACTAATGGCTGTTTTTTTAACTGCTCGGCTGCTTTTAGGTGAACTACACATGTTATTCTCCAAATGACTGACTTATAAGTAGACAGTCATTTGGTAAAATAAATTTCAAACCGCTTACTAAAAAAGTGATTTTTGATCAGTATTACTAATAACTCCAACTAACTAGTTTTGTGGGGTTGTATCAAACGCAGGTACTTCGTGTAAGCCGCTCAACCAGCTCAATGTTGATTTAGCCCAAATTTGTGCTGTTGGCGTAAACTGATCACGCTGATCAACCGCACCAATACGCAAACCATATACACGGTCAGCTTTAGCTTCGTTAGTTGCATAAAGTGTTGTACCACATGTGCCGCAAAAACCTTGCGCACGCTTGTTACCACTTTGCGCTGTTTTAACAAACTCTTTTGGCTCACCTTGGGTAAATACTACCGAATTTGGCTCTGCAATTATAACGGCTCTAAATGGGCCGCTCGACATACGTTGGCAATCGCTACAATGGCAAACAAGTGCATTATTATTTTGAGACTTTGCTTGGTATTTAATTTCACCACAGTAACAGCTTCCAGTAATTTCCATTATTTAAATCCTTAATGCTTATGAAGATTGAATCGAGATATAAGACCGGCAGTATCGATTCATTATTTTTAAAATATAAAAAATTGCTCACCGGTTCATTTGTATGCTCGGCTAGATGTTTAATTCTTTAGAGTGATTTTTTCAAAGTTGAGCAAGTGCTACAAACATGATCCGATGTTTTAAATAAAACAGCAATACCACGTTAAGTTAATAGCGTAACGTGGTGCGTCTAAATTATTTTTTATATGTGTTTAGATCATAAAATAAGAATAGCAATGTAGAACCTCCCCTTATGTTGGGAGTAATTATTTAAATGCATTAGCATTTTTAATGCTGTCAAAATCGTTAAAGCGCACGTTGTGTTGCGCCATTACTTTAAGTATTTTTTCACTTAGCATTTGGCGTAAATAAAACGGCTGATTTGGCACAAAATGATGGATGGTATGCGTTTTACCAAAGTTAAAACAAAACAAGTGAAACGGCATAAATAAACGACTCGTTAGTACGTGTGTTTGTTCAAGCATATTATTAACGCCGCCATAGTAATGCATGCTTGAGGTAACAAAATTAAGCGAGCTTGAGCGAATAATATTAGGAACAATGAGCACAACCATTAAAAATTCGAACACATTCATTGTACTTAACAACCAGCTAGGCGAATTTAGCGAAAGTGGTATAAATAAATCAACAATATGAAATACAATAACGCTGTATAAAACAGCAAAATACGCAGTCGCTATCGGAAATCCCGCATTAAAAACACTCGAAAAACTAAAGCCATTAATTTCTTTTCTAAAACGTTTAGTAGAAATAACTAACCCTAATAACCCATCCATAATAACTAACGCACGTAAGAATGGGTTTTTAATACCGTTGCCCACCAAGCGCTCTTCTAAGTCTTGTTGTGTGCCTGAGGTTTTGTGATGGTGTAAATGCATTTTACGTCGGTACCACGGGCTAATAGTATTTGGCCGCATTAACCATACTGTTAGCATCATAAAATTATGCATAAATGGCTGGTTACTAAAGTATTGTTTATGTATAAGGTCGTGTTCTAACTCATGGGAAATAGATGCAGCAATAGCCGCAAGTACTATGCATACCCAAGCAGGTATGATGGCTAAATAATATAAAACACCAACACCAATTAGTGCGCTAAGCGATAGCAATAAAATAATTAACCCTAAGGTATTTTGATGTGCAAGTAACGGGTGCTTTTGACGAAGTGATGCTTCCTCTGCCTTAATTGCTTTAACAATCGATTGAATGTTCTGTTTGGCACTTAATTGAGTCATATATAATGTCTTAAAAACCTTGTTGTACAAATAATACCTGAATTAAGCGCAAAATCGGCATAAAGCAGGAATAATTATTGTAATACGGCTAACTATTATCAATAGTTCAATTGCTTATTTATTCAATCGCATAACAGTTTTATAGCACTCATAACCCAAAATATTCGCTTTATATATTAGCCAAAAAGACTTAAAAAAATTACCTATGGAGTATCCTTGCTATAAACGATTAATTATCAACCAGTTGTTTATGCAAATAAAAGAAAAGGCTTGCCGCCCCCTCTTTTATTTGTATAATGCGGATACAGAATAAGAGGTATATAAGTATCCTTTTTATTTTAAGTGGTTTTTCTTTATCTTTTTATGCTTAAAAGATTAAAGAAAAATTATGCCAGCGTGATGAAATTGGTAGACATGGGGGATTCAAAATCCCCTTCCGAAAGGAGTGCCGGTTCGAGTCCGGCCGCTGGTACCACTTTTTGAACCTCAGCTAATTATTAGCTGAGGTTTTTTTATACCTAAAACTTAACTAGTAATTTATACTAATTCGCTTAATTAAGTGAGCTACGTTTAGGCAGAAAACGGTTTCGATAACAAGATAAAACCTAGATGAGTTGAAGCAAAAGCTACAAACCTTTCATTAAAGCCGTCAACGTAATTAGGAAGGTACATAAATCTAATAAGCACGCTAGTTATGCGTCTTGCTCTTGATTTGTTATATCCCCAATTCGACTACTTAACTCTTCGTCACTAACATCTTCTTTGTGTGTACCAATGATCCATATATGACCAAATGGGTCTCGTAGTGTGCCGGTCCTATCACCATAAAACTGGTCATGTAAGGGTCTTATTAGTGTTGCACCTAGATCAATTGCTTTTTTAAATACGGTATCAACATCTTCAACATAAAGCATAAGGCTTAGCGCAGTACCACCGAGTTCTTTTGGGCTTTTTAAATGCTCTTCAGAACCATTATCTGAAAGCATAATATGCGAATCACCAATTATTATTTCTGCATGGGCTATTCCACCATCAGGTAAAGGCATTTGCATTACGTGTTCAGCACTAAATGCATCACAATAAAAATCTATCGCTTTTTGTGCGTCATTCATAATTAAATATGGTGTAACTGAATGAAACCCTTTTGGTATTGCTGAGACTGCCATAATATTCTCCTTTACTTACGCGGTGATTTTTAATATTTAATAAACTAAATATGCGTTTAATTGCCCCTAAATTTAAGCTTAGCTCATACAAAAAATTGCGTTACTTTTCGAGGTTTAAACGCTTATGCCAAGCAGCAATACTTTCATCAGGGTATTCTTCAAATTGCTTGTCACCTTCATTAATGGGCGCATTTACCCAATTTGCTTTACTACCAAGCATTAAATGAGTGCGCTCTGGCGGTATGGGTAACTCACTATCTATTGCACCAGCAAAGGGGTGAACTTGCTCAGGCCAACGTGCATCGTATAACCACAAGTTAGCACTACAATGCTTACAAAAATGACGCTCTGCAGGGCTGATTTTATCGCCTATTTTTGCATGATAAATAGTTATGTGTTCACGCCCTGTAACCTCAAGCGTGCTGTATTGCGCGTTTAAATTAATAACAAACCCGCCGCTCCCTGCGGTTTTACGGCATATAGAGCAGTAACATAAATTGTAAGGATAAGGGTGTTTTGAGTTGACCGTAAATACCACTTTGCCACAGTGACAAGCCCCATTAAGCTTCATAATATATCCAATTTTTTTATTGTTGGCTTGAACTAATACCTTAACTAGGTGAGCTTAAAAAAACCACAACAATTACATGCTGTGGTTTTTTAATTATTGAGCTTACTAACGTTTCCAATATCTTAAATTACGTAATGTATTTATAAATTTATCGGCAGAGTGTGCCTCTAAATCAATCCAGCCATCATCTGCTTTATCATCGAGCCCTGCGGCTTTAAATAATGGCTTAGCCTCACTTGTAAAACCTATGTATTTCATATGTGCATACGCATCACTTACAAAGTCTTTAGCTTCTGCAATAGCAGCTAGTTTTTCGGCTCCCTCTTCAGTGGTGAGTACAAGTACCGCATCGTATAAAACCGATGGACCACCATTAATAACCTGATCAGCTTTAAAGTGCTTACCTTTACTGCATTTAGCACCGCCAACTTGTGGGGCAATAATTTCAGAGTTTGCGCCTTCACTTTTAAGTGCATTGGTAACCGATTCAAAGATGTCTGCATTAAAGCCATCACTTACTAAAATACCTAATTTACGGCCTTTGAAGGTGTTGGGCGCATTTTTCAAAATACTTAACGCATCAGATACAGGTAAGTCTTTACGTGTTGGCATAGCAGCTTCAGCTGGGTCTGGCATTTCTTGCAAGCCAAGTCCTTCGGCAACTTTATCTGAGAGGGTTTCGTCAATATTTAACAAGTGCGATACCAAACGTTCTCGTATTGGTAAATGCTCAACTTTAGACAGCTCAAACACGTACGCAGATTGAATATGCGCCTGCTCTACCTCTGTTTGACTTAAATAAAATTGACGGGCTTGACTGTAATGATCGCTGAATGTTTCTGAGCGATAACGCAGTTTATCACCGCCGCTTACTTCAGGTTCCTTTGAGCTTTTAAAGCCATGTACTGGGCATTCGCGCGGGTTGTTTTCGTCGCCGCTCCATGAGTTTGGCTCATAATTAACACGCCCTTTTGGATTGTGCATTGCCATGTGGCCATCTTGCTGAAAATGACGCATTGGACATTTAGGCGCATTGACCGGAATATGCGTAAAGTTAGGACCACCTAAACGCTTAGTTTGAGTATCTAAGTATGAAAAGTTACGACCTTGCAGTAGCGGGTCGGGTGTAAAGTCGAGCCCCGGTACAATGTTTTGAGTACAAAATGCTACTTGCTCTGTTTCTGCAAAAAAGTTGTCTACAACACGGTCAAGCACCATACGGCCAACAATTTGCACTGGTACTTGCTCTTCAGGTATAAGCTTAGTGGCATCGAATACATCAAATTCAAATTCATCAGCAAATTGCTGATCAAACACCTGTACACCTAGCTCCCACTCAGGGAAGTCGCCATTACCAATAGATTCCCACATATCTCTGCGATGAAAATCAGGGTCTGCGCCATTTAGCTTAAGTGCTTCGTTCCATACTACAGATTGCATGCCGCCTTTTGGTTTCCAATGAAATTTAACAAATTTCTCTTCACCTTTGGCATTAATAAATTTAAAGGTATGAACACCAAAACCTTCCATAAAGCGTAAAGAGCGCGGAATAGCTCTATCAGACATTGCCCACATAACCATGTGCATTGACTCAGGCGATAAGCTCACAAAATCCCAAAAGTTATCATGTGCTGTTTGCGCTTGCGGAAAACCTCGGTCGGGCTCGGCTTTAGCTGAATGAACTAAGTCTGGAAACTTCATCGCATCTTGAATAAAGAAAACCGGTATATTGTTTCCCACTAAATCCCAGTTTCCTTCTTGGGTATAAAATTTTACCGCAAAACCACGTACATCACGTGCTAAATCTGGAGACCCTTTATTACCTGCAACTGTAGAGAAACGAGTAAATACTGGGGTTTTTTCACCTTTTCGCTGAAAAATATCTGCACAGGTTAAATCTTCAAGCGTGTCGTAATTTTCAAAGTACCCATGTGCCCCGTAACCTCGTGCATGCACTACTCGCTCAGGAATGCGTTCGTGATCAAAGTGAAAGATCTTCTCGCGCATTATGTGATCTTCTAATAATCCTGGGCCACGCTTTCCTGCACGTAATGAGTTTTGATCGTCACTTACAGGGCAGCCCTGCGCGGTGGTCATGGTAGGGTGTTCATCCGACGCTTTTTGATGCAATTCACCGCCATGCCCTTTATTACCTGAGTATTTAAATGATTCAGCCATGTTTAGTCCTTCATACAGTTTGATTTAATGGGTCAATAGTTTTTATGAGCTTTAAAGCTAAAAGCGACTATGCAAATGCAAAATAAAGACCAGCCATCCAACCTAGTAAAAAAGGGCTGTACAGATAACAATGTAGTATTTGAAGTGGTTTATAAAAGAAAAGGTTACACAGGTATGTAACTTTTTCACACAAAAAAAGAGCACTTAAAAGTGCCCTTAGGTTTAAATCGTTTTAAATTTAGTTAATCTTTGCTTTCGTTAACTAAAATAACTTTACGATGTGGGAAAGGTATTTCGATGTTGTTTTCATCCAGTGCTTTTTTAATTAACTCTGGCACCGTGTAAAGAATATCGAAGTAATGCTCGCCCTTACAAAAAGGTCTTACTAAAAAGTCTACTGAGCTGTTGTTAAGAGTTTCTACTTCAACAAAAGGAGCTGGATCTTTTAGTATGTGTGGGTGCGCTGCAAGTACGGCATCTATAACTTTACGTACAGCCGTTGTATCTTCACCGTAAGCAACACCAAAATGCATATCCACACCACGAATTGGATGATGTGAATGGTTTATAATTTGCGCGCCCCAAATTTGACTATTTGGAATAATAACCTGTTGGTTATCGAACGTTTGTAAAATAGTAGTAAACATATCTACTTCTGTTACTTTACCAAAACGCCCTGCGGCCTCAATAAAGTCATTCACTTTATAAGGTCTGAAAACAAGTAGCATAACGCCTGCGGCAAGGTTCGACATTGCACCTTGTAACGCCAAGCCTATAGCAAGTCCCGCAGCACCTAGCAAAGCAATAATAGAGGCCGTTTGTACACCAAAGCGATTTAACACAGCAATAATAACGAACGCTAATATGATGTAGCGAGCCATACTGCCTAAAAAGCGAAAAAGCGTATCATCAAGATGAGTGTATTTATGGCATAAGCCAATAATTAAATTGCGTACTTTGCCTGCCAGCCATAAGCCCGCAAGTAAGATTGCAATCGCTAGTAATATGTTGGTTGCCCACGTAATTGCAGCGGGTAAATATTGATTTATATCAATGTTGTTTATTATGTCTTCCATTGTTTTTCCTGTTTTAAAAACTTTTAACTGACTTCAATCCATACCAAGCGCAATAGTTTAACAAAAAATTAACTAAAGTACGACTATAGGAGTAATTTAAAACATAAAGAAAGAGCGTTCCCTCAAAACATGTCATCGCTCACGTAAATCTTTCAACACATAATTTTGCTTTAACCCTTGGTCTATAGCTTAAATAATTAAACTTTAACTAGTTCATAAATAAAGCTAATACCCGAGATAAATCTCGGTTAACTCTCTTAATTTTCTAATTACTGCTGGCACTCATCTATAAATTTACCGATAATCTCACCTAAGCGCGCATATATTGGCGAGACAACACAATTGGATGAAATTAAAACAAAGGATTATTATGAAAAAGTACTCAATTTTACTTACAGCGGCAGCACTTACTGTACTTGCTGGTTGTTCAACATCTGTTGCAGTAAGAGACTTTGAACAAAACCCTATTCCACAAACATCAACAATTACCAACAGTGAAGCTGACGTAGAAAAAGGTATTCTAAAGGCATGTATTCAGCTTGGTTGGAAGTGTACGCCTATGAGTGAAGGTAAAATAAAAGGTGTACTGGATATTCGAACACACCAATTAACTGTCGATATTGCGTATAACAAAACGGAATACTCAATCAACTATAAAGACTCTATTAACTTAAACTACAACGGCAAAAAAATTCACCGCCAATATGTTAATTGGGTATCAAACCTAATACGCCATATAGATGCTGAAATGATTTAGCAGCGCGTTAACCTGCTTTACATATTATAAAAATCACTAAATATGAATAATAAAAGTGGAGAAGTTACCTATAGCTTCTCCATTTTTTAATTGAGATTTAAACAGTAATAATTACGCCAAAAATATTAATAAATTTCAAGCAGTTACAAGTAAAAAAACACCAAACCTAACACTATTAATAAAAGTACTCTCCCGTATTTTCACTCTTTAATGAATGAGTGATTTTTTACTTATCCCCCTTCGTAAAAACATATTTTATATCTTGCTATAACGCAGTTTCGCTCATATAGTCAGCAAATTATCACACCTTTATTTTGAACATCTTTGTTTATGAAATCTTCTGCTCCTGCTAGTGATTTTGGTACCTTATTAGGTTATGCACCTGGTAATGTTGCTGTGTATTCATCTGATTATGATACGGCTGACGAAAGCATTTATCCTAATCGTAGCGCCTATCGTAGTTACCTTGATGGCATTTACATGGGCTATAAATGGCAATGCGTTGAGTTTGCACGTCGATGGATGTATCTCAACCATAGCTATATTTTTGATGATATTGCTATGGCTTACGATATTTTTGAGCTGCGTTCAGTGCGCGATGTAAATAGCCAAAACAGATTGCCACTAAACGCGTTTAAAAATGGTGCAAAACATCATCCTCAAGTAGGTAGCTTACTTATATGGGAAGAAGGCGGCGAGTTTGAAGAAACAGGCCATGTTGCTGTCGTTGTTGAAGTGCACGAAGATAAAATACGCCTTGCTGAGCAAAATGTAGGACATCAAATATGGCCAAAAGATCAAAGCTGGTGCCGTGAACTAAAAGCAAAAGTAACTAAAGATGGCGACTATTGGATTGAGTGCTCTTACAGCGACGCCACTATTTTAGGCTGGATGACACAAACTGATGAAACAGAATATGCTGAGCCAACGTCTGAGCTAAACACTGATTTATTTATTATAGAAGCCCATAAAGCAGTAGATACAGGCCAAGCAAACAAGTCATGGTTAAATATTGCGAATGACGATGAAGCTGCCTACGTAGAAATGATGCAAGGCCATAAACTTACATCAGTAGCTGCGGATCAACATAATTACTTTGCGATATCTCAAACGGCGCAGCAAAGCATTGAGCATGCAACAAATGAGCTGCATGGCTTATTTATGCATGCAACCGACTATGTACTACAGCACCCTGAGTTATTAAAAAAGTTTAATTTACCCGATGTTGTGCTTAATAAAATTCGCCAATCGTGGGATAACCGCTTAAACCAATTAATTACCAGTCGGCTTGACTTTGCTTTAACAGCAGCCGGTTTAAAAGTTTACGAATACAATTGCGATTCGGCATCGTGTTATATGGAAAGCGGCAAAGTTCAGGGTAAATGGGCAAAACACTTTGGTGTTAAAACAGGTGTAGATGCAGGCCAAAATTTATTTAAAGATCTCGTAAAAGCATGGCGTAAAAGTGAGGTGAAAGGTCTTGTTCATATTCTGCAAGATGATGAACCAGAAGAGCATTACCACGCATTATTTATGAAAGAAGCCATTGAAGCCGCGGGCTTTGAGTGTAAGTTAGTAATTGGCTTAAGCACACTTCGCTGGAATGAATCAGGCAACATAGTAGATGAAGACGGCGCACAACTGAGTTACGTGTGGAAAACGTGGTCGTGGGAAACCGCACTTGATCAAATTCGTGAAGAATGTGAAGCCGACCAATCATTAGGTGATAACTTTGAACCACAATTCAAAATTGGTGAAACGCCACGCTTAGTCGATGTACTGCTGCGTAAAAACGTCATGGTATTTGAACCGCTGTGGACATTGATCCCAAGTAACAAGGCTATTTTACCAATACTGTGGAGTTTATTCCCTAATCATAAATATTTACTTAATACCGCGTTTGAACTTAACGACGAGTTATTACAAACCGGTTATGTAGTTAAACCAATAGTAGGACGTTGTGGTGCTAATATTCAACTTGTTGATGAACAGCAGCAAGTTATAGAAAAAACAATGGGGCACTTTGCCGAGCAAGACCAAATATACCAACAACTATTTGCACTGCCTAAAGTAGATGACTACTTTGTACAAATATGTAGTTTTACAGCCGCCGGAAAATACTCTGGTGGTGGCGTACGTGTTGATAAAAGCATGATCATAAACGGCCATAGCGATTGTATGGCACTGCGTATTAAATAAATAATACTAAGCCCGCAATTTTGCTGCGGGCTTAAGTTTGTGTAGACCCCCTTTCCTCTTTTAAGTTTTATAGCTATCTCAAGCGAGTTACTCCTGATAGAGTAAATTTATTAAACACCACAAATTAAGGTATTTCATGGCGAATCAATTTAATGTACTTGGCACACGTTTAAAACTATGTTGCGGTAATGGTGGCTACACACGTGAAGGATTTTGTTATGTACCAGAATCAGATCTTGGCAATCACAGTGTGTGTGCAATTATGACTGATGAGTTTTTACAGTTTTCAAAATCACAAGGTAACGATTTAATAAGCCCGAACCCTCTTTACGATTTCGAAGGTTTAAAAGCCGGTGATAAATGGTGCTTGTGTGCAGTAAGATGGCTTCATGCTATTGCAGCGAGCGTAGCGCCACCAGTGGTACTTGAAGCCACAAATAAAAAATCATTAGAAATAGTGCCGCTCGATGTTTTAAAAGCGCACGAATATATAGCCAAAGTTTAAATACACTTAAGCGTTATTAAATTAAAGTCTGCAGATTTTACAAATGTATGCAGGCTTTTCAAAAATTCAATCATCCCTCCAGCCTCTAAAATCTTAAATAAAAACATAACCCCATGTTTTTAAATCACTTTTGAAAGTAATCAACTTACGGCATAACAGTTGCTTCATTAAGTTTAAGTCATGCTCATAACGCAACATATTATATGAGCAACACATTACTTAATGTAGGAGAAATTATGAGTAACAATAACGAATCAAACAAAACAACTAAATTTACCGCGCCAGGTATGAGTGACGAATCAGCTCAAAAAACAATAGCTACGCTAGATAACCGCATGGTTGCATTGATAGATTTACAGCTTACTTTAAAGCATATTCACTGGAACGTAGTGGGACCTAACTTTATTGGCGTACACGAAATGATAGACCCACAAGTAGACATTGTGCGCGAAATGACAGATACAATTGCAGAGCGAATTGCGACTCTTGGTGGAGTGCCCGTTGGTACGCCTAAATCAATTGTAGATCGTCGTACATGGAACGAATACTCAGTAGGTAAAGGTTTAGTAACCGAGCATTTAGCCGCACTTGATAAAGTATACAACGGCGTTAATGGCGATCACCGCAAAGCAATTGAGACTCTTTCTGAATTAGATCCGGTGTCTGAAGATATGATCACCAGCCAACTAGCTGACCTAGAGCAATTTCAGTGGTTTATTAGAGCCCATTTAGAATCATCTACAGGCGAGTTAAAAAGCTAATATATTTAATCTAAGAAAGCCCAGCATTAATATGCTGGGCTTTTTTTTTGCGTAAAAATCACTCTATTTATAATCATATATAGATATGTATCAGTAAGCTCTAATACAAAATTCATATAAAAACAATAGAAAATTGGTATTACCAAAACAAATAACCAAAATAAAATTTAATGATTTTATACTCCTTACTATTTCGCAAATTTATAAGCCATACCCAACCTTTAATGAACATCTCATTATTTTAACATCACTTAAAAAACAAACTAAATACGTATAAAAGTACGGCATAAAATTTAAAAAAAGCACTAAAAAGTGTATTTAATAGTACAAATAATATAAAAAAACGTCTTTGGTAAACATACTTCAATAAAATTCATTCAAAATATAAAAAATAAAAACACATCATAAGCCATTAAATTTATTAAATATAAGCAAAATAAAAGAACGTTTTGTAATACACCTTGTGAATTTTTGGTAAACAAAGGTTGTAATAAAAGCTGAATTGGACTAATTTCAACCATACCACCTGTATGACACACTACAGGGAAACAGCAGTTAAATTGGTTAACCAAACCAAGTAACAACACACACAATGACGTAAGTCGTACCCAAACGGGAGAGATACATGAAACTCAATCAAATTACTTCAACATTAATTAATAAACATAAAAGAAGTAGCTCTACAACAATCAGTGCAGCAGCCCTTTTATTAATGGCTTCTTCTACTATTGCAGCGCAAGAGGCTCCGGCAGCTTCAGAAACGGCAGCTGCAGATATTGAAGTTATTGAAGTAAAAGGCATGCTAGGTAGTATGAAAGCCGCCGCTATGCTTAAGCGTACTGACGGACGTATTGTAGATGCGATTGTTGCTGAAGACATTGGTAAGTTACCTGATAATAATATTGCAGAAGCACTGCAACGTATTACTGGTGTATCTATTAATACCGATTTTGGTGTGGGTGACAGTGTTTCGATTCGTGGCTTACCTCAAAACCGTGTTGAATTAAACGGTCGCTCTACTATTGGCGACTCTCGTGACGGTATTAGCTTACAAGATTACCCATCAAGTTTCTTAAAAACAGTAGAAGTAGTTAAATCTCCTACTGCCGATATGATTGAAGGTGCATTAGGCGGAACAGTTAGCTTAAAAACAGTTCGCCCATTAGAGTTAGATAAACTAACTGGCGCAGTTTCATTAGATGGTGAATATGCAGATAAAACAGAAAAAGTAGCACCTATTTTTAGTGGTTCACTTGGTAACAACTGGGACTTTGACGAAATGGGTACCTTTGGTGCCATTGCTATGTTTTCGTATCAAGATCGTGAAATTCGTCAAGATGAAACGTCTAGCCGTGTTAAACCTCAAGACATTGATATTAATGGCCAAGAAGGTAATACACCAAGTGGCAACGCTATCGTACGAGACGAGCACAGTGTTGAGCAATATGTAGAACAACGTAAACGTACTGCTGTAAATTTATCACTTCAGTGGGCACCGCAATCTGGTAATGGCATGGTGTATCTTGATTTAAGTGGCACTAAACGCTCTGGTGAGCAAAGTGGTAACTCTATATTAGGTGTTGCAGGTTCACTATCAACAGATGCAAATACAACTCAAGATGCTAACGGCGTAAATAATTACACGCTAACAAACGAATTTGGTATCCCTAAAACATACAGTGACTTTCGTGAAACTGACTCGTTTTCAAATGCACTTGGTGCAGAGTGGAACCTTACTGACAGTATAAAAATCTCTGGCGAAATTGCAGTAGCATCATCAGAAAGCGTAAGACCTGATTCTGAATTTACACTTCGCCCAATCGAAAAATCAACATTTGAAGCAAGTGGCGGAACTCAGCTAACAAATCATTTATATGATGGTGCATTTTCTCAAGACGGTAATAAATTACCAAGCATCATTCATTCAGATCCTAATGCATTTACTGACCCACAAAACTTAGCACTTCGTACGTTTAAAAGTGAAGATAGAAGAACAGACAATGACGAAACAGCTATTCGTTTTGATGTTGAAATGTTTGAACCTCTCAGCAGCTTAAGCTGGGTGTCTAAAGTAAAAGCAGGTGTACGTGTTACTAACCGCGATTACGAATATGAGCAATACAAAGTAGAAATTAAAGACATTTACAAAAATGCATTTAACGACTCAGATGGTTCATTAGCTACTTTATGGGTTGATGACTACAACGCTGCTTTTTCAAATAGCTTCACAACAGTTAGCCACGACAACTCTTTTGACCAATTAGGTAATTCTGGTCAAAACGACCTACTAACGTTTTTAAGCTACAACGGTTTATCTAACCCTGCAAATACTTACGCTCAACTTCAGCAGTTACTTGCAGGTACTAACCTAGCGTCAACGGGGAGTCTTTCAGATAACCAAGAGTTCCAAGAAAGCGCATACCGTAACGTAGTTGAAGATACAGCAGCTGTGTATATATCAGCGTACTTAGACTTTGATAACATCACTGCGATTGTGGGTGGTCGTTATGTGACTACAGATTTAGAATCAAGCGTATTTCTTAATGGCGAAAAAGTAACTGGCGACAATGACTACAGCGACTTTTTACCAAGCTTAAACGTTACGTATAACTACTCAGACGAAACATTATTCCGCTTTGCTGCTGCAAAAGTTATGCGCCGCGCTGACTTTAGCGAGCTAAGCCCTGCATTTGACGTTAATAACGATATTACGGGTGCAACGCAAGGATCTATTGATTTAGAACCATACCGTGCAACGCAGTACGACTTATCAGTAGAGCATTACTTTGATGAAGGTAACGTACTATCTTTCGCTGTATTTTATAAAGATGTTGAGTCTTTCTTAAGTAACGAAAGCAGCTGTCAGGCTTCTTCAAGCACTTCAACTGGTCAAAACGTAACGCAGTGGAACCAAGTATGTCAGCTTGACGTTGCAGGTGTTTCACAAGACAACCTAGTATACTCTGACGCAACTGATTTCCCTGTAGATGCAGATGGCTTTAACCATGTTGCAGGTCTGCGTGACGCAGGACTAACGGGTATCGATACAGTTAAAAATGTAAATGGTGAAAACGGCTCAGTACAAGGTTTTGAAGTGGGTTACCAACAGTTCTTTACAAGCTTACCTGGTGCATTTTCTGGCTTAGGTGTTAATGCAAACTACACGTATGCAGACAGCGAACAACCAAACGGCAACCCACTATTAGATATTTCTAAAAATACATATAACTTACAAGTATTTTGGGAATACGAAGGGTTCTCTACTCGTATCGCTTATAACTACCGTGACAGTTTCTTAGATACTGAAAACGAAAAACGCGTAGAAAATATTAACTCAGATGGCAGTATTTCAGCAGAAGGCACTGTTTACGGTAATAACTACCGTGACGACAGAGGCCAGTTAGATTTCTCTGCAAGCTGGGATATTAACGAAAATATTACGCTAGTAGGTAATGCGACTAACTTAACGGGTGAGCCTTCAATCTACCTATCTGAACTAGGTGGTGCTTGGAAGTACACTGAAGCGGATCGTCGTTACAGCTTTGGTATTCGCGCTAAATTTTAATTTTCCCTGGAAACTAAAGCCTGCTTTATGCAGGCTTTTTTACGTCTATAAAAAAGTGGCTTTATATTATACAACCTTATTAAAAACATGATTATTCTACCGAGTTAAATAACCCTCCATCGCTATAGTAAATAACTAATTCAATACAGTGGGTATTACGTAAAAATACTCTCCTCTAGCTATACTTATTTGAATATTAAATTTACTATCAAAGCGTTATTACTATTAACAGGAAAAGTTGAAGTGCTGTCGCGTTTATATAATTTTATGCCGGGTTTAGATACATTGCTGCACTATGAGCGACAATGGTTTGCTGATGATTTAAGAGCAGCGCTATCGGTAGCTGCCGTAGCTTTACCTGTTGCCATTGCTTACGCACAGCTAACCGGTGTTAATGCTGCCGTAGGGTTATATTCTTGCATATTGCCAATGATGTTATATGCACTTTTTGGCACTTCAAAACAGTTAATAGTAGGCCCTGATGCTGCTACCTGCGCCGTTATTGCAGCAGTAGTAACACCTCTTGCTGCAGGTGACAGTTTTAAACATTGGCAACTTGTTGTCACCATGACCGCTATGACCGGCTTTTGGTGCTTTATAGCCAGTAAATTTAAGCTAGGTGTATTAGCCGACTTTTTATCTAAACCTATTTTAATGGGATTACTAAACGGCGTAGCCATTACTATTATTGTTGGTCAATTTTCCAAAGTATTTGGCTTTACCTTTGACGAACGCTACCTACTTGAACGCTTAGGTGGTGTGCCCACATACCTAGCGCAAACACATGTCCCCACCTTATTAATGGCTTTGTTTACACTGGCGGTTTATTTTGTGATGAAACGCGTAAAACCCACGTGGCCTGCATCTATGTTCGCCATTGCCTTTGGTGCGCTTTTGGTGTGGATTTTTGATTTAAAACAGCTTGATATAAAAACCATTGGCACCGTAACAGGTGGACTTCCCGTTTTTAATACCCCTGTTTTTGATTTAGGGATTATTCGTGAGTTAGTGGTCCCCGCACTTAACTTAGCCATCGTGAGCTTTGTTAGTATGATGCTAACTGCCCGCAGCTTTGCTGCTAAAAATGGCTACGACATAGACGCCGATAAAGAATTTAGAGCGTTAGGTATTGCCAATATAGCGTCAGCTCTTTCGCAAGGTTTTGCAGTCAGTGGCGCCGACTCACGCACCGCTGTTAACGATGCAACAGGTGGTAAAACACAGTTAGTATCAATAATAGCAGCGGCCATTATTGCGGCCATAGCCGTATTTTTAACAGCCCCACTTGAATTTATTCCAAGCGCAGCGCTAGGTGTTGTACTCATTATTGCCTCTGTTCATTTACTCGATTTAAAAGCTGTTTGGCAATTAAAACGAAAAGATAAACAGGCATTTTATCTCGCATCAGCCACCTTACTTGCCGTGTTATTTATTGGCGTTATACCAGGGATCACACTTGCTGTATTACTGGGGTTATTTCAGTTTATTCGCACCGTAATGCGCCCAACCGATAATATACTCGGCGTAGATATCAACGGCGTAGTAAGAAGTTTAGACGCCACAGATAAAGCAAAAGCGGTGCAAGGCGTGTTTATTTACCGCTTTAATTCACCTTTAACTTACTTTAATGCCAGCTACTTTAAACGCAGATTACTTGAGCAATACGCAAGACAAAAAGACGATACACAATGTGTAATAATTGACGCTGTGCCCTGCTTTACTCACTTAGATTTAAGTGTAATGGCCATGCTTGCCGATCTCGACGTTATATTTAAAAAGCGCGATATAAGGCTTGAACTTGCAGGCAGAAAACGCCAGCTGCTCTCATGGTTTGATATTGCAGGAATGAAGTCAGGAACAGAGGGTATATACATTCACTCAGACCTATACATCGCCCTAAAAAGAAATAGCGTAAGCCAGCACACCGAGGAAGTTAATTTATTCGTGGCAGATGAAAATAAAGAGGCGTTAACACAGCCATAAAATACTAAACAGCAGATCAGCTAACTGCTCTGCTGTTTATATTAAGTACTTTTTATACTTTTGGGTAGTTTGAAGGGAAAAATGCTTTTTTAGCGTCTTCATCAAACTCTTTTTTAAAGGCTACATCAGTACCAATTACGCGTGCACGTGCAACCGCTGGGCGCCTATCAATGCTTTCAAACCAACGCTTAAGATTTGGATACGGTGCTAAGCCCTCTTCACCTAATACAACCGGTGCTTTATCAATCCAGCCCCATGCAGATACATCAGCAATGGTATACGTATCACCCACAATAAAGTCGCGGCCCTCAAGATGCGTATCAAGCACTTCGTAATGGCGCTGCGCTTCACGTAAATAACGATTAACCGCATAATCAAGCCCTTCTGGCGCCATGTGTCTAAAGTGTACACTTTGCCCTGAATACGGACCCAAACCAGATGCAATAAACATTAACCACGACAGCATTTCAGCACGGTTATCGCCCTTGCCTTCTAGCTTTCCATATTTTTCAGAAAGGTACATTAAAATAGCATTCGAATCGAACACACGAGTTTCACCATCAACAATTGCTGGCGCTTTAGCATTTGGATTAATTGCTTTAAATTCAGGTGTATGTTGCTCACCTTTTAAAGTATCAAGAGGAACAAGTTCAAACGGTAAGCCTGTTTCTTCTAAAAAGAGTGCAACCTTCATTGGGTTAGGAGTATGGTGAAAATAAAATTTAATCATGTAAAGTTCCTCAATAATTGAGCAACGATTAAAACACAACTTGAGCGGGTGTTCAAATTAAGTTTTAACCAAGTAAAATATACAGTTAAAACGTGATTTAATTGTGAGTATTTCGTGATACTTCATTCGTAAATATCATTTAGGCTGAATGCAATATCAACCTTTGCGAGAAGTAACATGCCTTTTAAAGCACTATCCCGTCCATTTTTTATCTCACTTGTTGGGTTAATAATTTTTTGCTTTCAAAGCCAAGCTGCTGAGCAAGTAACTATTTCCAGTACAGCTAATCCGACTACCTTTTTAGAGCTTTACACATCGCAAGGTTGCAGTAGTTGCCCACCAGCAGAGCGCTGGATTTCAACGTTTACAGATGATGAAAAGCTATGGACTGATTTAATCCCTATTAATTTTCATGTTACTTATTGGGATTATTTAGGATGGAAAGACCCGTTTGCCTCTGCTGTTTTTAGTAAAAGACAACGTACTTATAAAGCACTCGGTAAAAGTAGGATTGTAGCAACCCCAGGATTTATGGTTAACGGCAGCGGGTGGCAAGGTTGGTTTTATAAGCAAGCTATTCCTGTAGCTAAAGCCCCTCATTTAGGTAATTTAAAAGCGACTATAAACAATAGTAAAATTAATCTCGAATACGATACTGTTAATACCAAAGATGATACTAACCAAAACTTAATAGCCCATGTAGCTCTGTTAGGCTTTGGCATAGAAACACAAATACACAGCGGCGAAAACGCAGGCCATAAGTTAAAACACGACTTTGTTGTTATTGGCTACGAGCAAAGTGACATGCAAACTAAGCAACAATTATCATTAACTGACTTAAACCTGCCTCGCGCTAAAAAAATATCGCCAACAAAGCAAGCCTTAGTATTTTGGGTATCTGAAAAAAGCGACCCTACCCCACTACAAGTTGCAGCAGATTGGTTTTAATATGGATAAAATAAACAGCTGAAGTTTAAAAATAGGCCACCATTACACCTTTAACTATACAGCTTGTTAGTAGTCCACTCATACCCATATACGTAAACATAAAGCGTTGTTCAGAATCTGTTTTAAACACGAAAGCGACTAAATAAAGAGAAGCAATAATAGCTACGCTTAGCATAAGCCCATAAATAAATGAGCCGCAATAGTGTGGTAATACAGCTAAAGCGAGTGCGGTTAAATTAGTGCCAAAGAATGCTACGGGCTTTTTAATACCGCGTAAAATGGCAAATAGCGGTATAACAAAAGTAAGACAATACAACCAAATAATATGAGTAGACCATCCGTAACTTAAGGGAGCTTTAACTTCAAAAGTAGAAAGCTTAAAATTACTCGTAAATGTCCATGCAGCATTAATAATTATACTTACAATAAAAGCCCCAATAAATAGAGCGACTAACACCGCAATTGCACCGCCTGCGGTAGCCCCTGCTTTCTCTTTTTCTATAATTAAAATAATGACACTTAACAGCCCACTTAATTGTAACCACTGCCAATAATCGCTCGTAAATAGAGGAATAGCAGCTAAAACGATCGTAGTTATAATTAACTTACTTCCATCATTTGAGCGCAATAAATAAAAGGCCATTATGGCAATA
This sequence comes from Pseudoalteromonas sp. SWXJZ10B, assembly GCF_015864475.1. Classification (NCBI taxonomy): domain Bacteria; kingdom Pseudomonadati; phylum Pseudomonadota; class Gammaproteobacteria; order Alteromonadales; family Pseudoalteromonadaceae; genus Pseudoalteromonas; species Pseudoalteromonas sp. SWXJZ10B. The sequence continues at coordinate 128,934 of NZ_JADYXD010000003.1, read as the reverse complement.
TAAAATAGAGCCGTTACATCAGGCATATCAACAACTTCCTTGTAAAAATTTAATAAAAACTAATAAACGCACCGATTATACCTATTACTGAGCCCCTATAAAATCCGATAATTGTGTTTACTTTTTAGCTGTGCAATATTAACTCACTATAAAACACAAGGATCGCTAAGCCTATCTACAGGTTTGGTATAAAAACTAAAAAGGATGAATATGATTAAGCCATTTTACGCTAGCTGTTTGTTAGCCCTCTCGCTATTAACACCCAGCCTTGTAAAAGCCAACCCGACAGCCTCGCAGTATCAGCAAATTCTTAACGAGAACCTTGCTGAAAACGAGCCTGGGGTATCGGTAATTATAAGTAAAAATGACAAAGTACTTTTTAAAGGAGCGCGCGGGCTTGCCAACCTTGAGCATAACATTGCACTTAATGAGCAAAGCGTTTTGCGTTTAGGTTCTATTTCAAAACAATTTACTGCAGCTGCAATTATGATGCTGCAAGAGCAAGGTAAGCTAGCGGTTACCGATGATATTCATAAGTATGTTGCAAACTTCCCAACAGAGGGCAACCTCGTCACAATCGAAAACTTATTAACCCACACCTCAGGCATCGCCAACTACACAGATGACGACGACTTATTCGATAAAGAAATACAAGTACCCACCAGCGTTGACGATGCGTTAGCGCGATTTGCCAAACACCCAATGGTGTTTAAACCCGGCGAAGCCATGGCTTATTCAAATACCGGTTATTCACTGCTTGGTAAAATAATTGAAGTAGCAAGTGGCCAGTCTTACAAAGACTTTATTGAACAACACATATTTAAAAAGCTAAAAATGAACCAGAGTAGTTATGAAGGGCAAGAAATTGTTGCCCATCGCGCATCTGGCTATGAGCAAACAGAGGAAGGATTTATCAATACCAGCTACATTAATATGGATTGGCCATATGCCGCAGGTGCGCTTATATCTACTCCAACTGACTTAAACATTTGGTTTAGTGCGTTATCGTCTGGCAAGCTTATTAGTAAAGCAAGTTATGAGAAGATGGTCAGCCCTTTTGAACTCAACGACGGCAGCTTTTCATCCTATGGTTACGGATTAATTATTAAGCCTTTGAATGAATACACCGTAATTAAACACACTGGCGGAATAAATGGCTTTTTAGCGCACGCACGCTATATTCCAGAGCAAAAGCTATATGTAGCCGTACTCGCTAATTCAAACCACATAAACCCTATTTTTATGAACGAAAAACTCACAGCCAAAGCACTGGGTATTGCACTCCCCGAGTTTAAAAAAGCAGAGGTAACAGAGCTGCAATTAGCGCCCGTATTGGGTGATTATCGTATTGATGAAAATACCTTACGCAGCCTAATTTTTGAAAATGACGTTTTGTACTCACAGCGCACTGGCGGCGATAAAATAAAACTTATTACGATGTCTAAAAATAGCTTTTACTATCCTAATTCAAACAATTACTTAGTAATAGAAAAAAACAGCCAAGGCCAATTGGTAATGAAGTATTTTAGTGGATTATCAATAACTCCTACTAAGGCGATTAAAATTTAATTTCGACGTTATCTTAAATAAAAATGCCCGAAGTTCACTCAAGTCGTAACCTCGGGCATGACTGGTTTTATCGTGATTCTGAGGTAAATTAAGACCCTATTAATTTGATATTACGAAAACCTTCACCAGATTCAAAAATGCAGCTTACTCAAAGAAACTAAAAATTTACTGCTGACTCAATAACCACTCCTTTGGCGCTTGCCCTGTTTTTTTTCTAAATACACGAGCAAGTGCAGAGCCATTTTCGTACCCAACCTGATTAGCCACTAAATCCATATTTTGATTTTTTAAAATAAGCTTTTTAGCAACTGACAAACGCCAATCAGCCAAATAGTCAGCTGGTGTTTGCTCTATAATTCGCTTAAACGTGTCAGCAAATTTAGAGCGCGACATGCCACACGCCTCAGCCATAACACTAAGCGACCAGCTTTGCTCTGGGGTTTGGTGTATTTTTATTAATACCTTAGCCAACTGAGGATGGGCAAGCCCTGCCATCATCCCGGTTTTAATGGTGCCCTCTTCTAATACCTTGCGCAAAACACTAATTAAAAATACATCGCATAAGCGATCTATAATTAAATGCTTACCGCTGGCGTCTTTAAATGCCTCATCAAAAATCCAAAAAGCGCTCTGCGCTAATAATCCATCACCCGTTAATTCGTAATTTAAGCAAAAAGGCAGCGCCTGCAATAAAGGGCTATGCCCGCCGCTTTGATAGTTAATTTGTGCACACACTAAATCAGCACCGTCACCCTTATCCGAAAATAAACAGTGCCCTGTAGAGTGAGGAAAAAAAATAACAGAAGGCTTAGACAAAACCACTTCAAAGCCACTATTACTACGCACTTTTAACGTACCAGAACGTAATAAATGTAAATGCCCAACACCTTGATCGTCACTAAAGTCACTCGTACCGCACATGTTCCCACTAAAAAACACATTGGCATTAAGCGAAAAGTGACTCAGTACACTCGAAAGTACGTCCATAAGCGCCTCTTTGGATTATTGGTATGAAAATATAGACTAATAGACGCATATTAACCAAGCAATAACGATAAAGTACAGTTGAGTTTTAAACAAACACACTAATTAAATTACCCTTTGGAGATACACATGAAATTTTCGACACTCACTAAATCAGCTTTTTTTGCAGCATCAGTCCTTGCAAGTTCACTAAGCTTTGCAGCAGACATAGACGCAAATGCAGACGTTAACGACATTGCAATTAGTGGCTACGATACCGTTGCTTACTTTACCCAAAACAAAGCGGTAACAGGCAGTTCTGAATATACCGCAACGCATAAAAATGCCATTTATAAGTTCAGCTCAGCTAAACACCGCGATTTATTTAGAGCTAACCCAGAAAAGTACGCACCGCAATTTGGTGGCTTTTGTGCGTTTGGTGTATCAATGGAGAAAAAGTTTGACGTAGATCCTGAAGCGTTCAAAATTGTTGAAAACAAACTTTATTTAAATCTTGATAAATCGGTTCAAAAACAATGGCTAAAAGACGTACCAGGCTTGATTACTTCAGCCAATTCAAACTGGTTTGACATAAAAGACAAAACAGCAAAAGAGCTTTAATAAAACCAGTTTAAAGTTAATTTTGAGGTTGCTTCGGTTTATAACCGTTCACCCTCAAAATGCCATTTAAATTAATAAAATTTTAGGTTTAAGCTCTTAATTTAACTAATATTACTTTGATTTATTAAGCATCGCTTTTAAATCGGCAAATGGAGAATGCGTCGCAGCCTCAACTTTGCGATCTGTAGTCGACCCGCCATACATAATATGCTCGTGGTATTTATTGTGCTCATTGTCGTGGCAATAAATACACAATAACTCCCAGTTACTTCCGTCTTCAGGATTATTACTGTGGTTATGATCAACATGATGCACCGTTAACTCACGTAAATTTGAGTATTCAAACTCACGAGCACAACGCCCGCATACCCAAGGATATAATCTTAAGGCTTTTATTCTATAACCTTCCTCTTGCTTAACATAAGCCTGAGGTACATCGTTATTCTTACTCATAATATTCCAGTTAAATTTGTTATTTCTATGCTTAACAAGTAAATAGCCAATATGTTAAAGCAAATATAAAAGTAAAAAGTTCGTAAGGGATCTAACTTAAGCTACGTTTCGTATAAGTCAGGTCTAATTATAAAGTTGAGCAACATGGAAAATATATTCCAAACAAGTCGGTTTTTGGTCGTAATCGCCGTTATTACCGCTGCAATATCATCATTACTCGTTTATGTTTCATGCATTAATATTGTAGCTAATATAGTAATAACAACGCTATTTGACCTGCCTGATTCAGCTAAAGCCGGTAAAGCCCTAATAGTTGAACTACTGAAAATTCTTGATTTGCTACTAATCGGAATTACCTTACAAGTTATTGCTATTAGCTTGTACCGACTATTTATAACACCATCTAAGCCTGAGGAAAGTAAATTTCTTGCTGCTTTTAATATTAAAGACTTTCATGATTTAAAAATAACTCTGGTACAAGTAACTTCAGTTGTACTGGTAATACTATTTTTAGAGCACGCAGTTGAGTTCGGCGGCACAATAGAAACACTCTACTTAGGTATTGCCATTGCGATCGTTATTGCAGCATCTACATTTGCATGGCGCTCAATGAAAGACTAACTAAGCACTCATTACTATTAAGTAATTACATGCAGGTGTAATCACTTATCCCTAAAATTCTGAAAAAACTTAAGTGAGAGTCCCAGCACTCAATATTAAAAAAACTTAATTACTGACAGGTCACCAAAAGAAGTGTCTATATGCCTACCTGTTTGCTCCCACGCACGTAGTACTACCATGAGTTTTTTGTTACTTGAAGTCCAAGAAATACCACCGCCGTATGCCGCTACTTTTTCACCGCCCGAATCTTTTAACCCCAGCCCAGGGTCTGTATTTCGAATATTTCCCTTACCTACTTTGTATTCAGCAAATACGTGAACATTATGCGGCAACGAAAATGATAAAAGCGAGCCAATACTCGCCCCATACGAATTAGAAATTAACTTAGTGACCTGTGGTGCAGACGAATTTAAAAAATCAGCCTGAAACACAATATTATCTTTATTCTCAAGAGATACATGTTTGAAAGACCACGCGCCAACAACACTTAACGACAAGTCAAATTTGCTGCTTAGCTTTGGCCTATTAAGAAAAAAGTGCTCAAACAAAGACTCTTTATTATTGAAGGTATAAAAGTTGTGCTGGCCAGATAGCTCAAACTTAGTTGAACGTGTATTTTGCGAGAAAATTTTATCCGTTTGATTGCCGCTTAGGTTGCTAGCCGTGCTTTGCAGCCCTTCTAGCGTTTGATAGTTAAAAGTGATTTTAGAGTTTTTAAATTTTCTGTATGAAAGCAGTATATCTTGTGTTTTTGTTTCAACATTATCTTCAAAAATATCGGCTGAATAGCCAATTTCAATGTCGTTAATATCAAAAAACACACCCACACGTTGGTTGTTTATGGGCTCTAACGAAAACAGTGTTTTTTGATTACCAGCCAAGTCATCGTATATTAACGCATGGCTAGTATTTGGGTTTGAAATAGTGGTTCGTACTGATTTTAGGTCAAAGTCGAAAGCCAATACAACACCGGATTGAAATGCCGCTAAAACAGCAAAGCTCACAATAACCAAGTAATTGCGATTCATTAAAAACACTCAAAAATTAATTTGTATTAGAGTAGCGCTTTTTTTACATTAAATAATCACAAAAGGTTAACAATTAATGAAGATATTAAATAAAGCGCTTTATGTCATTTTTTGGGGTGCTTTCAAGGTCGAACTCACTTACATGCTTAATCAGTTCAGGGAAGAATTCTAAAAAAGTAGCCTCTAGTTCGTCGTAATTCCTTGCTATATCATCAGCAGCGCCCGCAAAAGTGTTAGCAAAGCGAATGCGCTTGGCAATATTGTCAAGTGCTAGCCCTATTCCATCTATGGTTTCGTATTCTTTAAACCAATCGTTTTTAGTCATACTTGTTACAACATGCTGCATACGCGTTGGCATAACAGGTATGCGATTATTTAAAAGCTGATAGCTGGTGTACTTAAAATCACTTAAAGGTTGTTCGCTAAAGCGCTGCCAATGCACAATTAAAAAATGATCAAACACCACATCAATAGCTACACCAGCAAAGCGCTTACGCTCGGGTGAAAAGTACTGTTTAGCGTGTTTTACTGCGCGGTGAGAGTCGGTAAATTTATCGACTAAATAGTGGTTATCGAGCCCGTTTTTAACCGTATTTGGTAAGTGTTCTACATGCCTTTTACCACCAAAGTCGCCCAACAAGTTCCCAAAGTGAGAATCGGCTGTAGGCTGTGCTAAATAAAGGTGAGCTAAATAATTCAAAGTGTTCTCGGGCTTAGTATTAATACAGTTAAAATAATAACTTAATTGTAAGCGCTACTTAAAGTTAAATTTTATGCCTAATCAAAAAAATAGCATAAAAAAGGTGAAACTAAGTTTCACCTTTCATATTAATTTTGAAACTAATTAGCTAGCATTACGCTGTAGAAACGTTACTTGCGCCTGCATTGTTAAGTATTTCTTCAATAGCGTTTTTATTATCACTATCGTACTTAACACCAATTAATATAGAGCCTTTTTCAATGGCATCTTCATAATACTTAATTTCGTGCTCAGGGATAAACGCACCAATTGCAGCACCTAAAGTACCACCTACTGCAGCGCCTGCGCCACCAGCAGCAAATGCAGCGACTAATGGACCGGCAACTAATAAGCCCGTACCACCTGTTGCTACAGTCCCTACGGCAGTGAAACCGCCAATAATTGCAGCAAGAATACCACCTGAAGCTGCGCCAATAAGGCCGCCTTCAGAAGCTTTAGTACCTTCGTCTACAGCAAAATCTTCCTTTGCGTATGAGTCGTTGGCTACAATGCTTATATCAGCTTCATTAATACCTAAAGCTTCTAATCTATAAATTGCGAGTGTTGCTTGTGATGCACTTTCGAATAACCCAGTAATAACGGTACTCATAATAACTCCTTTATTTATTTAAGAAAATACACTTACTACCAAGCAAAACTCAAACCAATTATATTATCATTTAAAATCAGTAACATAAAATAAAAACCAGTACTAACACTCTTATTATTAGAGTAAAAATTGCTAAATTTTGTAAAAAACTCCTACCTACAAAAAACAAAATGCCTTGCGAAATAAAGGGAGATTTTTATCACCCTCTTGTTAATTGTTATTACCGTGTTTACCAATAAAATTAGAAACACCAACAGAGCATTATTTTTCATGCGATTTGAAGGTTAAAACAAAGACGCTTGCCCTCTTCAATTCCCCTACCCTGTTACAGTTGTGTTTTATTAATTCAGTAAAGAGTCAGTCTAATTTTGTTATCACTGTGGTTCATTTTTCGGTGCGCATGAATCGTAAAATACTGTGCTAAATCTTCTTTTTATATTGCCCTGCTATCAGCAGATATAGGCCATCCATGGATTACGTAAACAACTTCTTAAGTCAATCACAACAAGCTGCACTGCAACAAGCGATGGTCAATACCAAGCTTTTAAACAGCACTTCAATAAATACTAACAACATGCCAACACCTGAACAGCAGGCTTATGGTGTTATTGCTGTCGCGCTTTACCGCTTTAATTTACAAAAAATAAAATGGTCATTATTTTTAAAAACAGCAATAAAATTAACTACTAATGTTTGCCAATGGCTGGCCACCGAACTCACAAGATGCCAGCAAGAATACAAAGCCCAACCTAATGACGCTGTAATAATTGAGCAAAACGCTCTTTTGAATGGTATTTTTAGCGAAGAACTCGCCTATGTCGGTGCCTTACTAGGAACTGAAGCACAAGCTTAATATAGCAAGTAACAAAGCCCACCAACCAATAACGCCCAAGTATACTTTTAAAGAAAAAGGTTATGGCTAAAAATAAATATATAAGAGAGGTTCAAATATAAAGTCAGCAATCTTGCTCGTATTATAAAAAAATCAATTTCAGTATTACAATCATTACAGCCCTTGTGGTATGCATTTTAAAGTTGAAGCATGAATTATTCCTTCATTGCTTCAACATTCAAAAGTTCGAGTTGATATCGTTGCTTTTCAAATCTTGTTTTACTGCTTTTTGATAAAACGTCAAAAAATACAAACCAGCCTAAAGCAACCTGACTACCATCGTGCGATAAGCTAGCGCTCAAATAACTAAGATAGGCTGTATTAGATGGAGAATTTGATTGGTTGATTGGATCATAAGTTTTGTCTAGTTCGGCTGCTAACAAAAACTCATTTTCTAAAAAGTTTAGTTTAAAAATAGAAGCCTTCGCTTTTATGTAATCTCGCCTTTTGCTTGCTGTGATCCCTGAAAGTAAAACATCGCCTGATTTGCTCAACATAAATTGTCGGTTAAACCTCAGGTCGCCCATTACCTTAGAGTCAGAACTGAAATTCGCCACAAGTACAGACCTACTAATATTTGCTGGTACTTTAGTTACCACTTTATCTGGACTTAGTTCATTTTGTTTTAACGTGACTATTTGGTCATTTGGCAAGCGGACAGCCTGCCAGCCTTGCGCTGTTTTTTTCCATAATTTAATAACCGGATGAGCAATGGTTACCTCTACAGGCGTATTAAGTATATGGAACCTTGTGTTATTTTGCTCAGGTTGAATGTATTCACCTATCGCTAATACATCGCCTTTAAGATTAGTTGCAATATCAACCCCTGACATTTTATTAGAGTCAGGCAACGTAGCAAAATTAGTAGTGACTTGATAAGTGTTGTTAACTAACAAAAGCTCTGTCACAAAACCCTGATAATTTTTTCCATATTGCTCACTTTTAGCCAAAGCGACAAATAGCCTTTGTCCATTATTAACACTCAGCAAGCGGGTTACATTCCACTCATCCCACTCCTTAGGAAGCCTTTGTTTTATTATCGGTTTACTTGGGTTGGCAATATCGTAAACAACTAATTCAAAATTGCTGAGCATGACAATTTTTTTACCATTTTCAGTAATATTAAAACGCCAAGGTCGATAACTATCTGCCGAAACACCTGTATTCTCATCGGGGAAACTTTTTTCTGCTTTAAAATCATTAAATTTAAAACTAACTTTTTTTTGCATACCTATTTGCGTTACGTGCGTGCAAATATTGGGATCGTATTTACAGTTATAAACATAACCTTGCTCACTATTACTGTCATACTGCCAATCATCTAAGTGGTAAACTCTATCGCTTCGATATTCAAGTTGCCCAACTTTTTTACCTGCCATTTCAAAATCAATTTTACTTAAACTAACTTGAGGTGAATCACTAGGGAATATTCTACCAAAGGGAGAGTGTTTAATGAGCGGAAAAGCGTCAGACGATTTAAAACCAGTTAACTGATAAAAAGGGATTTCAACTAATTCTCTCGACTTATTTAGCAAAACCATATCATGTTTATAATAAGTCACATTACCTAATAATGAGTTGGCCGTTTTTGCTTTGTGAACGGTTTTATGTTCAAACTTAACCCCTTTGTTTTCTACTGGTTTAGTTTGTATATGAGAAGGCGTTGCTTGCGGCTGGCTATAAGTTGATACAGAGCTAAAACAGCCACGTAAATTAGCCGCAATAATCACAATCAATACAATCGTAATAAGTACGATATATTTCCCTACACCACTATTAGTTTGATTACTAGATGACTGACTTGAATTATTTATAGGGGCACTGCGCTTTACTGCAGACTTAATATTCGGTTTTATATTTTTTTTAACTTGCGCTTTTTTTTGATTAAGCTGGCAATGTGGACAAGCTTTTTGCCAATAGGCATGATCTGAATTTTGTTTACATACTTTGAGCTTTAAACTTTGTTCTAGTAGTAACTTTTGCCATATATTAGCTTTAGTTCGAACTCTACTCGTTAAACTTTGAGTAAATGCTTTTGACAAAACGTCAGGAAAATCAGTGTGTATACTCCACGGAGAAGGCTTTATTTTTGCATGAACTTTTATTGCATATGGATAAAGGCCCTCAGTAATTTTAGTTTGGTTGTCGCTTGGTAAAGAATATCCATTTTTAGATACGCCTTGGAATGGGTGTAAACCGTTATTTAACAGCTGAAAGAGTATTGTAGTCAACGCGAATAAATCTTGACCGACTCCTAACTTTTCAGGTGGTATTCTACCGCCAAAAGCTTCGGGGGCAATATAACCAGACGTATATTGATGCCCCTTAAATCTCTTTTTATCACCTTTAATCGAAAAGCCGTCGCAATCTAAAACCATTACATCACCAGTGTGCTTATCAAAAGATAAGTTTGCTGGTTTTAAATCAATAATATAATGACCCAAACGGTGAAGCTCTGCGACCTTACTCGCTAAACTAATCGCAACGGTAACCCTAAACTTATAACTGTCGGTTATTTTTAATGACTCACGCAAGCGTTTAGAAAGTAACATTTCAATAGTGTAGCAACGACTTAAATCAAGTAGAGGCATTGCATAACCAATAAAGTTATTTTTTTTATCACTTATAACGGCAACAGGCCAACAAATTCCCTCTGCTGTCGGCGCATTCGACAACATCTGCCACAATTTATCTTGCCGTTGCATATCTTTGTTTGGATCATGATAAATTTTTAAAGCTAACTTGTTGTCAATAGTAGCGTAAATAGTGCCATCAGCACCGCTATTAATCGGCTTTTTTTTGTACTGTACTTGCGCTGTTTTTCCATCAAGATAAATTAGGTTTACGCTATTACTCATTCAATAACCAAACTAAGGTTTTATCATCGTTTGTAATACTATTGGTACGAGGATCATTTAAAGTGTTTTTTAGTGCGTGGCGTCCTGTTGCGTCATCTACACTAGCTAAGTAATTGTGTATCGGTAACAAAAAGTTAGTTGTGGGTCTATAAGGATTTGTTAATGCAGCAAAACTAGCCGCGCCATCAGACATTAAAAACCAGAGTTTATAACGTTCTGGAGCACACATAATACGTAAGTGAGATTGCCAATCAGGTAAAGTAAAAAAATAAGTGGTTTCGGCAAATTCGCCATTTTCAGGTTCGCTGACAATAAAATCAGACCAATCTTCAGGGTTAATACCAATAACAATCCCATCACCAATATGAAACACTAAACTTCCCTCATGAGAAGTTGCCACGCCACATAAGGTGGAATGATAATCCGATATTTCGCCTTGCAGGGCAACGCACTTTCGAGCTTCACTAATTGCAGTTTTTAAGCTTACTATTGCGCTTTCGCCAATCGTTTTTTCTTGAGCTAATGCTTCACATACTTTATCAATTAATTGCTTTGAGCCTAGATGTGAATATTGCGCAGAGCCTGCTCCATCAGATACACAAGCGACAAGTCCCATTGCCGTTTTTTTTACTTGCCAAGCGTCTTGGCAAGGTATCTTGCCATCAATATGCGAGGTACCAGTAACTGAGCAGCCAAGAAATCGCCCAGCCATTAAATCTCAACCTCGGCCCACTCATCGGCTGAAGGAAGGCGTACTTTTTGACCAGGAATACTTGCTGATACTGTTGCCATAGAACGACTAAGCCAAACAAAAAGTTCTGTAAAATTTAATCCTTTCAATTTTTTTGCTGATTTATTAGAAAACTGCCCCAGCGCTGCAAAATCTGCGCCTTCAGTACCTATTGGAAAAATAACAACTTTTTTATCTTCTTCAGCTTTACGGCACGCATCAGCTGATTGTTCCCAATCCAAATCTGTCGGACAGCCATCAGATAATACGATGATCCAAGGTCGAGTACTTGAAATACCATTCTCGTCGTATACTAACTTTTGTTGTTGTACCTCATTAAGTGCCGTCGTCATTCCTGCACCTAATGGGGTTAAGCCTCCGGCCTCAATTGTTGGTGCTTTAAAATCTACAGCATCTACCCATGGCTGTATTACCTCTACATCATCATGACCTCCAACAGCTAATACAAGAACCTGCACTTTTAATGCGGCAGACAAATCACTTTTTAATTGTTCTTCAAAAACTTTAAGACCAAGGTTGAGCTGCTTTAGAGGCTCACCAGCCATTGAGCCAGAAGCATCTAGCACCAACACACATGGAGTTCTTTGATTGGCGTTATCGATAAATTCAACGCCTGGAATTGCATCATTATGCATAAGTAATTAAGTCCTTTTAAATGGGAGGTTTTTAATCAATAATTTAGAGTTTACTAAATTTTTATCCACTCAAATATATTATAAAAATTAATTATATTAAAGGTTTAAAGAAAACTAAAAGCAACAGATTATTTATTCTTTAATATTAAAACTAAAATAAAGATTATGTAGATACTGGCAAATACAGCTGCAAACAGACTTTCCATCAATACCCACTTAGTGAGAGCCCCCTCCCCTTGCTTAATGCATTATTTTAAATACGTAACCAATACCATCCCTAAATTAAGTAGTTATTTAATAAATACAAATACTCGCGGGGTTTAATAAAGCTTTAGCGGAAGAATATTAAAGTGTAGATTTTAAAATAGCCCGATTTAAAGGCTTTACGGTTCTATCGGTATATAAATTGCTGGTACTACTGTTCTTACTTAAAGAGTTATACATAAATAACGCTGCCGTTATTTATAAAAAGGAGAACATTATGAGTAATAAACAGTTAATTACGACGATAGGTATAGGTCTCGCCGCTGCATCTGCAGGTATGTTAACAAGGAAAACTTTACAAAAATCGTGGGAAAAGGTTACCAACGAACCAGCCCCAAAAGATAGACCAAGCGAAGAAACAGATCTTAAAGAGGCCGTTACATGGGCGGTAGTTTCGGGCATTGGTGCGGGCGCTGCAAGAATGGCCGTTCGTTATGTACTAGACAAGCGCCGATCTAAATAAACCGTCCCTATTAATACCTCTTATAAGTATTAAACGTAATACGGTGAGGCTCAAAAGGCGGCTTGCGACAGCTACTCCTTAGTTGTCGTAAGCAACCCGGCAAAACCTTAAACAAGGTTATTTAATCATAGAGTTAAAACACGTTAGTATTAATATCTAAAATGGGGCCCTGCGATGAAATTTGAAATGTCGGATGGCACGGCTGCGCCGCTTATCCGACCTACGCAAGTTGTAAAAGCCAAAGGCGCCTTCCAACATGCACTCCTAAATTTTAAGCAGATACACTCTATTAAGCATTAACACCCTTTCAAAGTTGTTGCCTGCCTACAAGCTTGCGTATAATGCCCGTATTCCGGCTGCATTTTTTAGCCGCTAACTTGGATTTTAATAATGAAAAAACTATCTGCAGTGCAAATAAAGCAGCAAGCACTTGTACTCAATACTGCTGAAAAATTAGAAGAACAAGGCCGCGCTGAGCTCCCAGGCATGCTGCAATGCTGGTTTGATGTTCAATATCACTTATTTCCAAGTACACTACTGCTGTGCTTTCAGTTTGAAAACGAGCAAGCCTTAGCAGCCGCAGAGCCAGATTTATTAAAGTGGCAAAAGCGTTTAAGCGGCGCAATGCTCAAAAAAGGCGTTATTTTAAAAGATATGCGTAAACATTTAAAATTTACGCTCAAAGGGCCTGACGATTAATTAGGAAGGTTTAAAACTATATTTTGGCTTACGCTCGTGTCACCGCAAGCGCATAAAACCATAATGAAAAGCCGTTGCATTGCTGCAACGGCTTTTTACTTTTTATTAAAACTTAAAGTAGAACCCATAAAGATCACTTTAGACTCAGGGATTTTTATTAGCCGATAATGCTAATTGGCCGTTAAACAAAACGAATGTACTGCAAAAGCAAATACCAGTCGATTCAACGTTAATTAGTTGCTCTAAGTTAGCAATAGTAGGATAGTAAATTACATATAAAACAATAGCCTTATATTAGGAATATTATGATCAAAGTATTATTCGCGACCAGCTTAATTGCCTCTTCATTCGCTGCTTTAAGTAATCCTTTAACTGTTGAAGAGCAACGTATCAACAAAGCTCAATCAACAATGCCAAATGTTTTAAATGCATTTACCCCACAAGTATCAAGCTTTGAGCAACAATTTAAAGAATTAAACGACTTTAAAAGTGCAAAAATATTAGTACAAAGCTTTAGCTTTGAACTGTGGGAAAACGCAAAGCAACGCATAGTAAAAACCAATAATTACGACGACCGAGAGCTTTACTGGGCACGCCTGCTTTCAAGCAAAGTAATACGCACAACATCGCCTAAATTTTCAATTACGCAGGCTCAACTAAATACTTTACTAACCATACTTGAGGAAGGCAGCAGAGGACGTACCGATCTTGCTTTTTCATCAGGCAGCACTAAAAAAATATTACTTACAGGCTTTGACCCATTTTTACTCGATAAAAACATAAACCAAAGTAACCCCTCAGGTGTTGCGGCGTTATTACTCGACGGCCAAATTATTAATTACAACGGCATCAGCGCAGAAATTAATACCGTTATGGTGCCTGTACGCTACGAAGACTTTGATCAAGGTATAATAGAATCACTACTTGCCCCCTACTACGCACTTAATAATGTAGACATGGTAGTAACCGTAAGTATGGGCAGAACAGAATTTGATTTAGAGCACTTCCCGGGTAAACGTCGCAGTGTAACCGCCCCCGATAATGCCAATATTGTGTATGGCGGCACGCAAACAAGCCCAGTAATACCAAAACTTAATGGCCGACCACTCCCGGGCAACGAGTTTGTAAAATTTAGCTTGCCTGTAAGTTACATGCAACAAGCCAAAGGCCCTTATAAAGTTATCGACAATCACGAAGTCACCACGCTTGAAAAAACCTATAAAGCGGGTTCGTACGGCGAGCTTAAAAATAATATTGCGGTTAATGGCGGCGGTGGTGGTTACCTATCTAACGAAATATCGTACCGAAGCATTCGCCTGCGCGATGCGCTTAATTCAAGTATACCTACAGGGCATATTCATACCCCACGTATACAACAATTCGAACCTGAAACAGAAGCTAAAATAGTAAAACAAATAAAGGCAATGCTAGAGCAAAGCTTAGTAGCGCTATAGTTTATAAAAACCAATTTAAGCGCATAAAAAAGGGCAATAATATTGCCCTTTATTTTCTCACGCACTCTCCCATTATAAATTACATGGTAAACGCATTCTTAAACTCTATTCACCGTGGTCTCGACAGAGTAATTGACTCGATGAGCAATAAACTAAAAAGCTAGGCATTTGATGTGTAGTCAAAATTTGGCGCCTTTGGTTTTTACAGTTAACTGAGGGCTTAATTAGCTCTTAATTTATTTAATGCTATTCCAAATAGGTAACGTTTTCCAATCTTCAGGAAAGCCCATTTCGGTTACGTCAATATTATACACCTCAATCAAGCTAGCTAACTTTTGTTTCCAATGGTGATTAGGGCTAATTAAATCCATAAAATAAGCACACATAACGAGTGTGTTGTATAACTGCTTAGTTGTATCGCTAAAGCTATTAAGTAAAACACTGTCGCCATTTGTTGGCAGCTTCATGGTAAATGTAAAATCTCGGTTGTATAAGCGGCTATGATGGGCACAGATATTACGCACCGTAGTTATGTGGTGTAAAAAAGATGAAAGTATTGTTTCTTTAACTTTATATGAATCTGCAATATCATTTTTTAGCGCTCGTCGCCCTATTGCATCATAACTTCTTGAAAGCCAGCCGAAGCTCATTACTTCAGCAATAATCCAAATAGCGGGTGTTTCTTCATTATATTTGTAATTTTGCTTTTTTATATTTGTATCTGACGTTCGTTGAATTTCAGCACAAATATTACTAACAAAGTCGTTATGGTTAAATTTAGAAGTAAATGCAGTAGGATTTAAGTGTGCATGTGAACCATGCTTTTTTGCTAAATGATATGCCCATTGAGTTCGCAGAGAAACTTCTATTCGCTCAATGGCATCAAGTAATAACAACCTTAGCTCTCTATCAAAAGAATACAGATTTAACACTTGCTCAAACGTAGTACAAGACTTAAAAGTATGATTTTGATGATCTTCAATAAACGACCACCAATAAGTGCCTAGTCTGTAATAATTAATATGGCTAAGATAAAAGGCTGCTGATTCTTTATCATTAATTACTAGCCCGCGCTCTTCTAGTAAGTCGACTTGCTGCGCAAATGTTATAGGGGCTTTAGGGAACTGCATGAAGGCTAAATCCTTTTACCATGCTATAGAAATAATTAACCCCTCGCAGGGCGCTGAGCTTACGGGTAGCGGGAGGGGTGTTGTTACGCGTAATTATAGAGCTTAAAAGTATAATTTCAAGATATTTATAGCTTGGGCTGATACTGGCGCTAAACGATAACTGTGGGGCAAGCCAAGGGACTAATTTATATGGCGTTCTTTATTCAAGCCACGATTCATATTCACACCAATCGACGTCATGACTAGGTGCATAGTCATATTTAAATTGAGTTTAAATAATAAGAACGCTTAGTTTTGAATAAAAAGGTCAAGCAAAAACAGTAGCCTGCTTGACCGGAGCTTTCTAATGGATGAGTTTTTTATATTTCGAAAGTGGGATCACGGATACTGACACCCTATTATTTATTTAACTTATCCTGAATTTCTTGCTCTGTCTTCCTGTAACTTAGACTATGAATAAAGTCGATATTCGCACCCATAATCCTAAGCACCGACCAAACCTGATTAAGCACTAAGTATAAAATAAAGCCAAAATAAAATAATTTAAACCAATATGAATATTCTTTAACAAATATAAATGACTCAAATATAGGTTTTAGTGTGTTCAGCATTAAAATCCAAATAAGAACAAAAGCTGAAGTAAATATAGTCAAAACAAGCATTTTGATTCTTTGTGTTGCCTCAATCCCTTCTAAAAGCTTTACTTTTTTGGGGTTAGCTAAGGCAGTTATAGCTTCGGGGTATAGATACGCAACCCAAATTCCTGCAAGTGTAAAAACAGCGGCTGAAATATTCTGAAGAGTAGCCAATACTGGTGAAAACTTTGAAACTGCAACTGGGTCAAGCATGGGGTCAAATCTTGACTTCATACATCAAGCTATCTCGCAAAGAAGCATGAGCATGGTGAGCATGGGGTCAAATCTTGACTTCATACATCAAGCTATCTCGAAGTTTTTCGAACTGTAAGTTGATCTTATCATCTTCAATTATTAACTTATTTAGCCTACATACCGTTTGGGATATGGCTGAATAATGTTGAACATTAAAAAAGGCTTGGGGTCTAAAAAAGGCTTGGGGTCAAATCTTGACTTCATACATCAAACTATCTCGAAGTTTTTCGAACTGTAAGTTGACCTTATCATCTTCAATTATTAACTTATTTAGCCTGCATACCGTTTGGGATATGGCTGAATAATGTTGAACATTAAAAACAACGGCTAACGCTTTCAAATTTTGCCCTGTTAAATCTTGGCATAATTTTATGGCAAACATACGAGGTAAGTTTTTCTCTTTACGCCCTTTTTTAACCATTACAATATCATGTGCATCTATACAAAAATATTTAGCTAAGTACGCAATAACATCATCAGTTGAACGCCTCTGAACAACAACGCTTTTTTCGTTGTCTGATTTTGCAATGTACTTCTTAATATTCTGAATAAATTCATCGCCGCCCAAAACCGAAAATAACTTTTTAGCGCCATAAAACGTACTTATTTCTTTATTATTTTCATATTCAACAAACTGTTTATACGCAGCATATTTACGATTTTTTCCTTGAAGCGAAAATATAAAATCCAGAACTAGCCATTTTGGTGTTGCTGCCTTTTTTATAAAAGCTGGATAGCTAGACCATTTATAGTCAATAAGCTCATCTACTAACGGTGTACTTGTTTCTATTGGGTTACGATGTATATAACGGCTAACATGTAGTAAGTAATTATCAGCATCCACCAGCACCGCCTTGTAGCGACCTCTAAACAGTGCACCATCTGTATTGTGTGTTCTATTAAAATATTGCGTATAGAGACCATTAATATGTTTCATGGCTCTGCCTAAATTTGCATCAGGGGTTTTTATTAGTAGGTGGTAATGATTGGTCATTAAACAATACGAATGCACTTCAATATTAAAACGAAGGCTTGCTTGCTCAATGCAGTATAAAAAATGCTTAAAATCGTCATCACTCAAAAAGGTATTTTCACGCCCTCTGCCGCGATTCATCACATGATAAAACGCATTCTCATACTCTATTCGCAGCGGTCTAGACATAATAATAAACTCAATGAGCAATAAACTATAAATCTAGACCATTGATGTATGAAGTCAAGATTTGACCCCTTTGGTTCCCTTAAATCTAGACCATTGATGTATGAAGTCAAGATTTGACCCCTTTGGTTCTTTCTGAGATAAGGGCTTTTAATTGGTTTGAAACTTGGTTAATCTGCATGTGAACTCTGTTTTTAGTCATGTTTTTATTGGCGTAACTATTTGATCATTAACAGAGTTCAACTTCAAGTTTTCTTAAGATCCAACCTATGAATAATTACTATAAAATACTAAAATATTTTCTGGATGACTTAATCATTTGAAAAATAAAGTAACTGTTAATTACACGAGTGAACCAATCAAAAATATAAAACCACTCTCCTCCTTTATAGTTAATTGATTCCACTCTATGCGTTGGGTTCAGCAATGTAATCGCATCAATTAAATTAAGAAGCGGTAGCTGGCTTAGGTTCACTAGACTGATGCCTTGAGAGGTAAAGCCAATAATAGTTATAATTGAATTTACAAATAAAAATAGTACTAAATTGATACTTATAAAACCTATCAAAGATGTTTTAAAACAACTCCCGTGTTTAGAAGCGTTATACCCAATAGTCAATAGTAGCTTATCAAACTTGCTAGAAGTTGTTGCTCTGGTATTTTCTAAGATTGCTACTTGTGCATTTTGCAACTTTATTAATTGCCCTTCATTCTTATATCTGACTTGGACAAACTTAAAATAAGATGAATTAGCTAAACTATAGTCTACACCTTCCAGTTTCCAAGATGTATTAACCGACAATACTTCACTGAGATCAGTGTTTTTCAACTCAAAATTATTAACTTCATCTATTGAACAATTAATAAAGCTCTTATTGTACAATCTTGAGGAAAATATAAAAAAGCTATCTGTAACAATAACATCCCTCAATTCAAAATTTTGTTCTTTATTAAAATTACACTTATCTACTCTATAGTATGAAATATTAACGCCAGTAACTTTCAATTTATTATCAAAAGTAGAGTTTTCAAAATTTAACCTTTTAATTGATATCTCAAAAACATCAATATTACTAAATATCATAGCATCATCAATTGTAAACCTGTTTAACTCTACTTTTTCAATCGTAGAATAATGTAAATCCTCGTGCAGGTCACTCTCTTCGATTAAGTCTCGTTCCAAGCTTTCCTTAAGGCTTATTATCTCAATACCTTTTGAAAAAAGTATTTTACCACTCAAAGTAATATTATTTTCTAATCCAATTCCTGAATTCCCTATAATAACTATTAATTTCGAACCTATAACATTTTTTAAAATTAGAGTTCTATTAATAAGAACGATTATGACAGTGTCCTTAAACTCGCTATCATAAATAGAAACTAAGTTTTTATTTTCTGAGCTCCCACTATCTAATAATTTAAACCCATCTAAGTATGAAGTTTTTATAGAAACCCTTTCAATTTCTGAGTTGAAGCTAAACTTTAAACCTCTTATTAAGTCAGATCTATTAATAGTCAAGTATTTACAGATTAATGTTCGAAATTCAACATAACCACAAAATTCAGAGTTACTTTTTATTAATTCAATCTCATCCATACTTAGGCTAACAAGAGAATTTTTTTTCTTAAATAAAGCATCAGATCCTAGTAGGTAATTTTCTTTATTTTTATAATAATCATCTTTGCTAATTCTTAGGTTTAATTTTTCAGTGTAATATTTAATGTTAGAAATAATAGTAACCTCACCTTTTCTATTAAGGTGAGAAAAGGTACTGGAATTCAACAATCCTAATACTTTTTCTTGATCTATATCGTCTATATCATTACTAATTAAAAGTCCTTTCAATTTTTTTCCTTTATTATCTAATTAACTGAAAAAATGGGGGAGTTTACTGTTGAAATTCAGCTTTTTAATTTACTCTTAAATATTACTGATAATATTGCATATTAAAAAGCATTTGTTGATAAATACAAATAATAGATCTTTTTGCAGTGACCACAAAGCTGCCACCAATAGCCTAGAGAACATCGAATGTACAATGCAGAGCGTGAAGTTTGCTTCTTACCAACATCAAACACCAATCTCACGTTTAACAGCCTTCCCCGTCATCGCGCCCTGAAAATAAGCATTTGATGAGTAATGCATTTCATGGATGAAATGAAAGCCATGCTTGCACATGGATGTGCTTTCAATAGCGTGATGCTCGGGTGCGCTGAGAGTGTCCAGAGAGGGACCAGCGGCAGCCCCTCTTTGGCTGCCGTCGCCAGCGCGACAAAACCTTGAATAAGGTTTCTAATTTCTAGAAGTACGAAACGTATTCGCGTTATCGGTGATGATAACCTCAAACACCTATTCAAATACTTATTCGGGCTATCGCCCGCGCGTCAGCAAGCTAAACGCCTACAATAAATAACACATACTCTTGGCTTTTAAGCGAGTAAGTATATTTGTGATTTGTTGGGCTTCGTTTCCCTCTACCCAGCCTATGCAACTTGTGTTGTAAGGCGAAAGTTAAGTGCTTTCATCACTTTAAAAATAGTTTCCCAACGTGGCTTGGTTTTACCGTTAACTGCCTTATATAAGCTTTCACGGTTTAACCCCGTTGCTTTCGCAATATCACTCACGCCATGTTTTTTAACTAATAAGCCAAGTGCTTCAATAAAGGTATTTGGATCATCATCAGCTAAACACTCTTCTAAAAATGTATTAATTTCTTGCTGTGTTTCCATATAGTCAAACGGGTTAAAATCTGATGTTTGTAGCGCCATAGTAATTACTCCTATTTATTCAACTTGCTGAACAAATGTAGCCTAAAAGCTACAAGCGTACAATGTTATTTATAACTTTTGGGCTGCCGCCCGCGCGCCAGCAAGCTAAACGCCTACAATAAATAACACATACTATTGGCTTTTGAGCGAGTATGTATATTTGTGATTCGTTGGGTTTCGTTTCACTCTTCCCAACCTACGCCTATATAATTTATGGCTTATCGCTACACAAAAAAGCCGTTGCATTGCTGCAACGGCTTTTATAATTTTGATAAATTCCCAAACTATAATGGGACTTACTTACCATGGAATTTTTTCAAAAATTAATCGCGGTATGTCTCAACTGGTGGGCAAGCACATACTAAGTTACGGTCGCCGTATACGTCGTCTATACGTGTAACGGTTGGCCAAAACTTGTTTTTAGCCACTGCAGGCACTGGGAATGCAGCGTAAAAACGGTCGTATGCGCGGTCCCATTCATTACCTAACACGTCGCCTTGTGTATGCGGTGCAAACACTAGCGGGTTGTTTTCGATTGACCATTCGCCAGAGATTACTTTTTCAATTTCGCCTTTAATTGACACCATTGCTTCGATAAAGCGGTCAATCTCACCTTTTGACTCAGACTCAGTTGGCTCAATCATTAGTGTACCGGCTACTGGGAACGACATAGTTGGTGAATGGAAGCCGTAGTCTTGCAAGCGCTTAGCTACGTCCATTTCAGTAATACCTGATTGCTCTTTAAGCGGGCGTAGGTCAACAATACATTCGTGAGCAACACGGTTGTTACGACCACGGTATAAAATTGGGAAGTGCTTGCTTAGCTCATGCGTTAAGTAGTTAGCATTAACAATTGCCATTTCAGTGGCTTGTTTTAAGCCCTCTGAACCCATCATGGTGATGTAAGCCCATGAAATAGGTAAAATAGCGGCTGAGCCGTAAGGCGCTGCCGATACCGCACCATTACCAATGTTAGTACCTGGTACGTTAATTACGCTGTGGTTTGGCATAAATGGCGCAAGGTGCGATTTAACACCAATTGGGCCAACACCTGGACCACCGCCACCGTGTGGAATACAAAACGTTTTATGCAAGTTTAAGTGCGATACATCTGAGCCAATAAAGCCTGGGCTTGTTACACCAACTTGTGCGTTCATGTTTGCGCCGTCCATGTAAACTTGGCCGCCGTGCTCGTGAATAATGTCACAAATTTCGCGAATTGTTTCTTCGTATACGCCGTGCGTAGACGGGTATGTGATCATAATGCACGATAAGTTTTCAGCAACTTCTTCAGCTTTCGCTTTAAGATCTGCCATGTCTACGTTGCCGTTTTTGTCGCAGTTAACAACCACAATTTTCATGCTCGCCATTTGCGCTGATGCAGGGTTAGTACCGTGCGCAGAGCTTGGGATTAAACATACATTACGGTGTGCATCCCCGCGTGACTCGTGGTATTTACGAATCGCGATTAAACCTGCGTATTCACCTTGTGCGCCAGAGTTTGGCTGTAGTGATACTGCATCGTAACCAGTAATGTTTACTAGCCAATCGTGCAGCTCACCAATCATTATTTGGTAACCTTCTGCTTGATCTAGCGGGCAGAATGGGTGAAGGTTTGCAAATTCAGGCCACGTAATTGGGATCATCTCTGCGGTCGCGTTTAGTTTCATGGTACATGAGCCTAACGAGATCATTGAGTGATTAAGCGATAAGTCTTTGCTTTCTAGTCGCTTAATGTAGCGAAGCATGTCTGTTTCGCTGTGGTAGCTGTTAAAGTTTGGATGCGTTAGTACTTCGTCATCACGTACTAAACTTGCAGGAATTGACTCGCTGCCATTTGCTTCAACGTCGGCTGCAATAGCGTCAACACTTAGGCCATGGCCTTCGCCTAAAATAATATCGAATAACTCAGTAATATCGGCGCGCGTTGTGGTTTCTGATACCGAAATTGAGTACTCGCCGTCGTGGTTTGTTGCAAAGTTAACGCCTTTTGCAATTGCACGTGCTGTTACGTCGTTTTTGCTGTCGCTTACTACTGTTAGCGTATCAAACCAAGTGCTGTGCTTAAGTGCGATGCCTTTAGCTTTTAGGCCAGCAGCTAAAATATCAGCAAAGCGATGTATACGCTGCGCAATAGTTTTTAAGCCTTGTGGGCCGTGGTACACCGCGTAAAACGCTGCCATGTTGGCAAGTAATACTTGTGCTGTACAAATGTTTGAATTGGCTTTGTCGCGGCGAATGTGTTGTTCGCGCGTTTGCATTGCCATACGTAGTGCGTCGTTACCTAAACGGTCTTTAGATACACCAATAATACGACCTGGTAATGAACGTTTGTATGCGTCACGTGTTGCAAAAAATGCAGCATGTGGGCCGCCGTAACCCATAGGTACGCCAAAACGCTGAGCCGAACCAAGTACTACGTCTGCGCCTAGTTTACCCGGTGCTTTTAATAGTAATAAACTCATTATGTCGGCAGCAACACAGGCAATGGCCTTTTTGCTTTGTACGCCAGCAATTAGGTCTGTTATGTCTACCACTTCGCCAGATGTAGATGGGTATTGGAATAATGCGCCAAAAATGTCGTGGTTAACGGCATCTTCTGCTTTACCTACAATTATTTCAAAACCAAACTGCTCTGCACGCGTTGTTACTACGTCGATTGTTTGTGTGTGTACGTCGTCGGCGATAAAAAAGGCATTGGCTTTTTTAGCTTTTGATACGCGTTTTGCAAGGCCCATAGCCTCTGCAGCCGCTGTTGATTCGTCAAGTAGTGATGCACTTGCTAAATCAAGACCAGTTAAATCTAGGGTCATAGTTTGGAAGTTTAATAATGATTCTAAACGCCCTTGTGCAATCTCTGGCTGATACGGTGTGTACGCTGTATACCAACCTGGATTTTCTAGTACGTTACGTAAAATTACGTGCGGTACGTTAGTTGGGTGGTAGCCTTGGCCAATGTACGATTTGAAAACTTTATTTTTGCTGGCTACTGATTTTAGGTAGCTTAGTGTTTCAACTTCAGTACGGCTTTCGCCAACTGTTAGCGGTTGTTCTAGACGAATGCTAGCCGGTACAGTTTGGTCAATAAGCTCTTGCACACTCGATACTTCTAAAGCACTTAGCATATCGCTTACTTGTGCTGGGCTTGGCCCAATATGGCGGCGAATAAAATCTTGCTTTTGCTCTAGTTCTTCAAGAGATTTGGCGTTTGACATGAATCCAGATTCCTATGATCCTAAATGCTAATGGGTAACTAGCATTAATTAAAATATTTGACGATTTAACAGTTCACTCAGTATGGGGTTGTGCGCTGTAAAATCATAAAAGCCCCATTTTTATACATTAAACGGGGCTTTTAGTTATCTACAAAAAATGATTATTCTTCGTCGATAGTGTGCGAGTAACCTTCAGCGTCTAATAAGTTGTCTAGCTCAGACTCGTCAGATGCTTTAATACGGAATAACCAACCGTCGCCGTAAGCGTCGCTGTTTACTGTTTCAGGTGAATCTTCAAGCTCTTCGTTAATAGCAACAATTTCGCCACTGATAGGTGCGTAAATGTCTGATGCTGCTTTAACCGACTCTGCTACTGCACAGTCTTCGCCAGCGTCTACTTCGTCGCCAACTTCTGGTAATTCAACAAATACCATGTCGCCAAGAAGCTCTTGTGCATGCTCAGAAATACCAACAGTAAATGTACCGTCGCCTTCACTGCGAACCCACTCGTGTGAAGGTGCGTATTTTAACTCGCTAGGAATGTTGCTCATTTTATTTGTCCTTTGGTTTATATTGGGTGGATACCAATCACAATGATTATTGTGATTGGTATAACCAAATTATTTAAATTATTGATTTACCGTTACGTACAAAGCTAGGCTTTACTACTTTAACGTTTACTAATTTTTTACGCATTTCTACTTGAGCTGTGTCGCCTGTTGAACGTGGTACACGTGCAAGGGCTACACTAAAACCAAGTGTTGGTGAAAAAGTACCAGAAGTAATAATACCTATCCCACCGTCAACAATTACTTTAGAACCGCTACGCAAAACGCCTTTTTCTTCAAACACTAAGCCAACTAGTTTGTCAGTGCTTTTTTCTGCGCGTTGCTTAACAAGTACGTCACGACCAATAAAGTCGCGTTCTTCTGGTTCCCATGCAATGGTCCATGCCATGTTAGCAGCAAGTGGTGATACACTTTCGTCCATATCTAGGCCGTAAAGGTTCATACCTGCTTCTAAACGTAACGTGTCGCGTGCACCTAAACCAGCTGGCGCTACACCTGCATCTAGCAGTTGTTGCCATAAATCGGCTGCTTGGTCGTTCGGTACTACTATTTCGTAACCGTCTTCGCCAGTATAACCCGTTGTGGCAATAAATAAATCACCTACTTGAACGCCAAAAAACGGCTTCATACCTTCAACGGCTGCTTGTTGCTCAGCATTTAAAAGTGTGGCTGTTTTTGCTTTAGCGTTAGGGCCTTGCACTGCAATCATTGCAAACTCTGGGCGCTCTGTAACAGTTACGTCAAAGTCGCTCGATACGTTAGCTAAATGTGCTAGGTCTTTTTCGCGCGTTGCTGAGTTAACAACTAGGCGGTAAAAGGTTTCGCTAAAGAAATAAATAATTAAGTCGTCTATTACACCGCCTTGCTCGTTAAGCATGCCTGTGTAAAGCGCTTTACCTGGTACGGTTAATTTTGCAACGTCGTTAGCTACTAGCTTACGTAAAAATGCTTGTGCTTGAGGCCCTTCAATATCAACAATAGTCATGTGTGATACATCAAACATGCCTGCGTCGGTGCGAACGGCATTGTGTTCTTCTATTTGTGAGCCGTAGTTGATTGGCATTTCCCAGCCATGAAAATCAACCATTTTTGCGCCCGCTTCTAGGTGCTTAGCATGTAGTACAGTTTTAGAAGTCATAACATTCCTTCACGTTTAAATTAACCCTGTTTAGGGCGTGGCTTAAATTAGTTTTTACTTAACCGTAATTAAAAACAGGTAAACATTGTTATGTTCACCTGTTGTTTGTATTCGTTATGCGGCTTCACTATGCATAAGTGCAAAACCTTGCGCTTGCATGTAGCTTTGCCATTTTTGTAATTCTTGTTGTTTAGCTACTAATACAAAGTGTTGTTCGTCGTTTTTATCAATAGCGGTAATAAATACATCACCACTTTGCGCACCGTAGCATAGTTGCGCGTCAGAAAGGCGCAAACCTGGTGTTAATTTAAAAGCATTTACTAAAGTATCAAACGCGTTGTCGCCACTTAAAATAAAGCTTGCTAGATCGGTGCGTACTACATAATCAATATCAAAACGTAGCTGTTGCTCGTTTATAAGTGCTTGTAGTTGAAGGCTTGCATTGTGTGGCAGTACGAATCTAAAGGCGGTTTCGCTAAAGTAATAAACAGCAAAGCTGTAGTCAGAATTATAGTCGCCATCAAGCGTGCCCTTTAAGCCTAAACCGCTGGCGGTAAGCTTAGTTAAATCAAGGCCTAAAATAGTGCTTAAAAATACACTGGTTTCGGTGCCGCTAAAATCCATTACAACGTGATTGTTGCTAGTTTGCAAAGCGTTAGTAACCGCACTACTTGCGTTGCTGTGGCGGGCAAACATTATTGGGTTAAAAGTCATAACAAACACCTGTGTATTTTCGATTATAAAAGTATATTGCCCACGCCGACCAACAACAAATTGTAATTTTTTATCAATTGATAAATAATACTTATATATATAGCTATATAAATTGTAATTTTAAATATGAAAAACATATCAACAGACGGTTTACGTACTTTTGTGATGGTAGTTGAAATAGGTGGTTTTGCTAAAGCAGGCGATTTACTTGGCCTTTCGCAACCTGCTGTAAGTTTGCAAATAAAGCGCCTAGAAGATGTGCTCGGATATAAACTATTTAAAAAACAAGGACAGCGCCAAGTATTAAACCAGTACGGCGAGCTATTATTGCCTATGGCAAAACAAATGATGCAACACAACGATGCTATTTTGCAGCAGTTCACCTCAGAGAACATTGCAGGTAAAGTGCGTTTGGGTATTCCGAGCGAATTTGCAGCGCGTATTTTACCTTCTATTATTGGCGACTTTGTGGCGCTCTACCCTGAGGTGTCGTTAGAGGTTAAGTCGCGTTTAAGTAAGCATTTGCTTTCGGCCTCAAGGCAAGATCAGTTCGATTTAGTACTTGCACTAAATGAGCGGCTCAACTCTGATAAGTTTCCTATTTTTATGCAAGACGAATTAGTGTGGGTGGGCGACCTATCACTTGCGCAAAACGATGTAGTTACGCTAGTTACCGCACCAGAGGGATGTATTTATCGTCGCCGTGCAATTGATGCATTAAAAAGTGCGGGCATAAAATACCGAATTGTCTATAGCAACGCCGATTTAACCGGCCTTATTGCGGCATTAAAAGAAGGCTTAGGCATTACGGTACTTGCTAAAAGCACAGTACCTAGCGAGCTTAATTATCAAGTTCAAACCAAACATTTACCCACTCTTGGCAATATTGGTATTAGTTTAATTAAAAGCTCGGGCGAATCGGATCATGCTGTAGATAAACTCGCGGAGTTTATAGCGCTACGCTTAGGTTATAGCTAATCAAAACTTTATAACTAGTTTATAAGTTATGAAGCAATACAAAAGTAACGGTTTAGTTAACAACATTGCATAAACAGGTGTTTTTAGTTCTATTAAACTGAATAATTAAATACTTAATAACATTGATTCGTATTCGTTAACGTGTTCAAATTACGCCAATTAAGATAATTGACATGATTAGGAACACAATGAACCCTAAGTTTTTAGTATCTACCCTGGCAACTGCGGTTGCTTTGTCTTTTAGTGCTACTGCAATAGCAAAAGACACCAGCGATAAAGAACAACGCTTTGAACAAATTACCGTTATTGGCTCAGAACAAGCAATTAACGATATTCCTGGTTCGGCTACGTTTATTTCTGAAGAAGAGCTTCAAAAATTCCAGTTTACCGATATTTCTCGCGTTTTAGCGTCTGTTCCGGGCGTTTACGTGCAAGAAGAAGAAGGCTACGGTCTGCGCCCTAATATTGGTATGCGCGGTACAGGTACTGGCCGTAACGATAAAATATCAGTAATGGAAGACGGTGTATTAGTTGCACCAGCACCCTATTCAGCACCTTCTGCTTACTACTTCCCTACTATGGGTCGTATGGAGTCTATTGAAGTATTAAAAGGCGCGGCATCAGTTAAGTATGGCCCGCGTACTACGGGTGGTGTTTTAAACTTACTTTCGCGCAGCTTACCAACTGAGCCAAATAGCTCAAAAGGTATGGTAGATGCAGCCCTTGGTAGCGACGGTTACTACAAAGGCCACGCTTACTTTGGTAAAGAAAAAAACAACACAGCAGGCTTAATTGAAGTATTTACTTACGGCGCAGACGGCTTTAAAGAGCTGCCAGTAGGTAATGACAACACCGGCTTTGAAAAAACAGATTTACTATTAAAGTTTGGCCATACGTTTGGTCAAAACGATGCGCATAATCTTGAGCTAAAAATTAAGTACTCTGACGAAACATCAGACGAAACATACATGGGCTTAACTGACGAAGACTATCAAGAAAGTCCTTACCGTCGTTATGCTGCATCGCAAAACGATGAAATGAATACTCGCCACAACGCATACCAACTTAACTACGCGTACCGTTTTGGTGATGGCTATGAATTTTTAGCTACGGCTTACTTAAACGATTTTCATCGTAACTGGTATAAAGCCAGCAAAGTAAGCGAAAGCTACCTTGAGCAATACAGTGAATTTGAAGCAAACCCTACAAGCGAAGGTATTGAAGGTATTGGTATTAAAGCTAATAACCGCGATTACCAAGCTAAAGGTATTCAGTCTGAATTACATATTCCTGCAGGCGACCACTATGTGACTGTTGGCGTACGTTACCACGAAGACGAAATGGATCGTTTTCAATGGGAAGACAAATACACACTTAATCAAGATCTAAGCTTAACGCTTACAGAGCAAGGCGTTCCGGGCTCTGACAGCAACCGTGTAGATAGCGCAGAAGCAAGTACCTTGTTTATTCAAGACGAGTGGACAATTGATGCATTAGTAGTAAGTGCAGGCCTTCGTTATGAAGACATTACTATTACGCGTGAAGAGTGGTCTAAATCAGATCCAACACGCAGCAACGGTTTAACTAAAGATGTGTCGAACGACACTGAAATTTTAGTTCCGTCACTAGGTGCTACTTACACACTTAACGAAAACGTAACGCTACTTGCGGGCATTCAAAAAGGGTATGCACCAGCAGCACCTGGTAATGCTGACCAAGAAGAAGAAGAAAGTGTAAATATTGAGTTTGGCTCTCGCTTTAATATGAATGGCTTTAGCGGTGAAGTAATTGGCTTTTACTCTGACTACAGCAACATGCACGGTAACTGTACTGCAGCGGTTGGCTGTAGCGACGACAACATTGGCGACCAATACAACTACGGTGAAGTAGAAGTAGCGGGCTTTGAATTTAGTGCAGGCCGTACTTTTGCAACTGATACAGCTATGTTCCCAGTTAAATTAACATACACCTACACAGACTCTGAGTTTAAAAACGATTTTGATTCAGAAATTTGGGGCACGGTAGAAAAAGGCGATGCAATGCCTTACGTACCAGAAAACCAAGTAGCGTTATCGTTAGGTGCTGAGTTTTCTGCGTTTGTAGTTAACAGCCAAATACGTTACGTATCTGATGCGCATGCTAACTTAACGCAGTCGGGCTTAAACGCAATTGATAGCCGCGTAGTATGGGATTTAGCTGCTAAATACTTAATCGATGAAAATCAAAAAGTATACCTAAGCGTTGATAACTTGTTTGATAAAACATACGTTGCTAACCGTTCAAACGGTGGCATTCAACCAGGTAAGCCGCGTACTGTACAGATGGGCTACACTTACTCATTCTAAATTGAAAGCTGGTTAAACGGTTCACTAACAGCGTTAATAATTTTTTATGTAAGACCAATACATCTAAATTATTGCCTTGTTATTAAACCGTTTACCTGCGCTTTGTATAGGATAAGTGGTTTATTAGCTGCTTTAAAAATAACTCATGTAAGAACAATTATATTTCGTTATTTTTGCCTTGCTATAGAGTTATTTTCCTATCGCTATAATAGAGCATCAATTGATGTAAAGTTAAAAGCGTAAGTTACAGATACAAAAAAGCCGAGATTGAATTTCAATCTCGGCTTTTTTAATACTTAATTTAAATTAGGTATTATTAATTAGGTATTAGTTATTTGCGTTACGTTGGCGTAATACTTCAAACAAACAAATACCCGTGGCTACCGATACGTTTAAGCTTGAAACAGTACCCGCCATTGGGATTTTAACAAGCATATCGCAATGCTCACGCGTTAAGCGTCGCATGCCCTCGCCTTCTGCGCCCATAACAATAGCCATTGGCCCCGTTAAGCTTGCATCAAATACGTGGTTATCAGTTTCGCCAGCAGTGCCTACAACCCATACGCCTGCATCTTTAATTTCGCGAAGCGTACGTGCAAGGTTAGTCACTTGAATAAGCGGTACTGTTTCGGCTGCGCCACAAGCTACTTTACGTGCTGTGCCGTTAAGCTTGGCAGAGCGATCTTTAGGTACAATTATAGCGTGAACACCAGCAGCGTCAGCACTACGTAGACATGCGCCTAAGTTATGCGGATCGGTAATACCATCAAGCACAAGTAAAAACGGTGTGTCTTCACGAGCGATTATCGCATCAAGATCTTTTTCGTTAAACGTTGGCGCTGCTTTTACGTTGGCAATAATACCTTGATGCTGCTCACCCTTTGATTTGCTATCAAGGGCTTTACGCTGCATAAACTGTACTGAAATACCAAACTTACGTGCTTCATCAATAATCGGAGTTGAGCGTTTGTCGTCACGACCTTTAAGGGCGTAAATTTCTACAAAGCGCTCTGGCTCGCTTTCTAAAATTGCTTCAACAGAGTGAAAGCCAAAAATTAATTCATTACTCACGTATTATCTGCTCCTGGGCTAGTACTTTTACGGGCATTTTTGCCAGCTCTTTTAGGCTTTTTAACTGCCTTCTTCTTCGGCTTTTTCTTTACGGCAGTGTCTGCTGCTTTTTTATCTGCGGGTTTAGTTGCAGACTTATTTGCAGGCTTGCCTTTATCTTTATTTGCTGGCTTTTTTTTACCTTTTGGCTTGTCATCGCTGTGCGACTTTTTACCCGGTACTTTGCCTGCTTTTAATTGCGAACGCACACTTGCTGGCGCATGCTCAGATTTACCTGAACCTTTTTTTGGCGCACGACGACGTGAGTATCTGTCTTGTGCAACATCGCCTTTAAGCGTTAAGTTGATACGGCGATCGTCTAAACTAACCGACGCAACTTTTACTGTTACTTTATCGCCAAGGCGATAAATTTTGTGAGAGTGCTCACCTATTAAGGTGTGTTTTGCAGCATCATGCGCAAAAAACTCGTCGCCTAAATTAGTAACATGAATAAGCCCATCAATTTGTAAATCGTCTAAACGAATAAACAAACCAAAGTTAGTGACCGATGAAATAACACCGTCAAACTCGTCACCTACGTGATCTTGCATAAACTCACATTTAAGCCAATCGGCAACTTCGCGAGTTGCATCATCGGCGCGGCGCTCTGTGGTAGAACACTGCTCACCTAGTTGATCAACTTCGTCGTCGGTATAAGCGTATTCGCCAGACGTTTGCTGACCTTGTGCTTTTATAACTGCTTTAATAGCACGATGTACTACTAAATCTGGGTAACGACGTATTGGCGATGTAAAGTGCGCGTAAGCCGATAACGCTAAACCAAAGTGACCAATGTTATCTGGCTGATATACAGCTTGTTTCATTGAACGCAGTAGCATAGTTTGAATAAGCTCGGCTTCTGGGCGGTCACCTAGTCGCGCTAATACTTGGGTTATTTCTTTTGGTGTTGGCTCGTCGCTTAATGTGCTTTCGATACCTAACTCGCCTAAAAACTTAGTAAAGTTACCTAGCTTTTCGCTGTCTGGTTCGTCATGCACACGATAAAGCGCGCTTGCTTCGTGCTTTTCAAGAATTTTAGCCGCCGATACGTTGGCTAAAATCATACATTCTTCAATTAGTTTGTGCGCATCGTTACGAATAACAGGCACTATTGATTCTATTTTACGCTGAGCGTTAAATACAAAACGTGTTTCTAGGGTTTCAAACTCAATGGCACCACGCTCTTGACGTGCTGCTTTAAGTGCCATATACATTTGCTGTAAGTCAGTTAAATGTGGCACTACGGCTGAGTATTCTTCGCGTAGTTTTTCGTCGTTTTGTAAAATGGCATTTACTTTGGTGTAAGTTAAACGTGCATGCGAGTTCATTATCGCTTCGTAAAACTTATAGCCCGAAAGTTTACCCGAGCTCGATACGGTCATTTCGGCAACCATACATAAGCGATCTACTTTTGGATTAAGCGAACATAATCCGTTAGAAAGCACTTTTGGTAGCATCGGAATTACTTGCTCAGGAAAATACACTGAGTTACCACGCAAAATTGCTTCTTTGTTAAGCGGCGTGTTCATTCCTACGTAATGCGATACATCGGCAATGGCAACCCATAAGCGCCAGCCACCCGATTTTTTAGGTTCACAGTATACGGCGTCATCAAAGTCGCGAGCGTCTTCGCCATCAATAGTTACAAGTGGTAAGTCACGTAAATCTACGCGGCCTTGTTTGTCAGCGTCTTCAACAAACTCACCTAGGTGAGCAACTTGTGCTTCAACTTCTTCTGGCCATACATGTGGAATATCGTGATTGCGAAGTGCGACTTCAATTTCCATACCTGGGGCTAAATGCTCACCAAGTACATCAATAATTTTACCTACCGCGTTCATGTTACGGCTTGGATTTTGAGTGATTTTAACCTGCACCATTTGGTTATGGCGGGCACCGTTTTCGTTGCCTGGTAAAATCATTATATCTTGCGTTATGCGCGGGTCTTCAGCTACCACAACGGCAACACCATGCTCTACAAAGTAACGGCCAACAATTGGCGCGCGCTCGTTAGTAAGCACTTTTATAATACGTGCATCGCATTTTGAGCCAGAGCCACGTTTAGTGCCTTTAGCTAGTACAATGTCGCCATGTAACACCATATTCATTTGGTGCTTAGCAATAAACCAATCTTTACTCTCGCCTTCAACTTCTAAAAAGCCAAAACCGTCTCTGTGGCCTATTACTTTGCCTTTGGTTAAACCGGCTTCGTCAATTAGGGCATAGCATTTAAATTTATTAAAATACAGCTGTCCGTCACGCTCCATAGCGCGAAGGCGGCGTTTAAATGCTATTTGGCGTTCGTCATCGTTTACTGCTAGTTCTTCACATAATTGCGCGTAGTTAGCAGGCTTTGAACGCTCTTGAAGGTGAGTAAGTATAAACTCACGACTAGGGACTGGGTTTTCGTACTTTTCTTGTTCTCGACTGAGATTTGGATCTTGGTTTGACATTCACTATCTTGTTAGTTGGTTATGTAGGTATTTTAACCCATATAGTTATAATGAGACAGGTAAAAGCGATTAAACTTTTAAGAAAGCACTTTTACCTTGCTGTTTATCTTGCTGTATAGTTTAAAAATCTAGCGCAATGGGGCTTAACGACCCCTTAACTGCAAAGTGTTTAGCCATATCGTAGTAATGCTAAAACCCTTTCGCGCTATTATAACCTGAGCTCTGGCTAATAAATCTATCTCGAGCAGCTATTTTCAGCGCTAACAGCGTTGAATATACTTGCAATAGGCTAGGGTCTGTTGATCTTTGCGGATTAAAATTTGTTCAAACTAGGGGCT
The DNA here is from genome assembly GCF_015864475.1 of Pseudoalteromonas sp. SWXJZ10B. NCBI lineage: Bacteria > Pseudomonadati > Pseudomonadota > Gammaproteobacteria > Alteromonadales > Pseudoalteromonadaceae > Pseudoalteromonas > Pseudoalteromonas sp. SWXJZ10B. The sequence continues at coordinate 95,506 of NZ_JADYXD010000003.1, read as the reverse complement.
ATTTAATCGCGGCGCGAGATTTGTAACCTAGTGGGCTAAGTAAAAACCGAGCAACAAAGAGTAAGTAGCCCCTAGGAAGAACCCTTTGGGCAGCGCCTGTTTGGCATTAATGCTACGTTATCGCCCATTTATGGGGAATAACCACACTGCATAGGCTCTGCCTTGCCTAAATACCAAACAGACTGCTGCAAATTTAACCTTGAAAGATCAACAGACCCTAGCTATTGACGCGTAAATTCGCCTTGTTTTCACTGAAAATCTCTGGCTAGAGAAAATAAATTTAAATATCAACATGATTCAATACGTTAGTAAATCTCTTAACCAGAGTTCAGGTTATTTATTTTTTTGTAGGTTTTTCCAGAGCAGTTTGCTTATATTATCAATAAAGCTTGGGTCTTCTTCTTTCATTGTAAGCAAAATTTGCTTATTCATTTGTGATTTATTTTGAGCGTAAATCCAGCGGTTTTTGTTAAACTGCTGGGCAAACTCAAGTACACCTGCTTGTAGTTCATCGTTATTTGCAAACACAGCTTCAACTACTTTGTTCTCTAGCAACTGCTGTGCACCAACACGCTCTCCTGACATAGCTAAACGATTAAAGAATGTTTGCGAAATAGCTTTATTAATTATAGGAAACATCGACGGTACAAACGGCACCATTACGTCCACTTCAGGAAAACAAAAGAAGCCTTTATCTGACTTCATAAATCTAAAATCGCACGCACACGCAAGCACCGAACCATTGCCATAGGTATGCCCGTTTAACGCAGCAATAATAGGCATAGGAAAAGTAACTATGCGCTTAAACAAGTCACTTATTTGAATCATAAAGTCAGAAATTGCAGCAGGTAAAATACTTGGATTGGACATCCATTGAAGGTCGATACCCAATGACCAATTTTTATCACTCGAGGACGTTAAAATAACTGATTTAATATTTTGATCTGCTTCAATGTGGTCAAGGTGTAAATTAAACTCGGCCAAAAACGCTGGATTGTGACGGTTTTCAGCGGTATTCATGGTGAGTATAGCGGTGTTATTTTTAGTTGTTAGTTCTATTAAATTTGCCATTAAAACCTCTTTTAGCGCTTTTTAAGCTAATTTTAAGCGCTGTTCGTTACTTTTATAAGTAATACCAACCTGCATAAATCTTTGATCAATTTAACGAATTAAATTTCACTATAACGTCGTTAAAAAATTTTTATTTAGAACAACTAGATACAAAAATTTTTGCCTAGTTCTAGCGTAATTTTCTTAACGTTAAATAGACCCCATATATAAGCAGATTGGTATAACATAGTAATACTTTGCTTATAATTTATAAACCCACTATTTAAAGCCATCCTTTTTGTTTAGCTATACGCGCAGCATCTATACGGTTAGTGGCGTTTAGCTTAGCAATAGCGTCTGATAAATAATTACGTGTGGTACCTTCACTTATAAATAACTGCTTGGCTATGTCGCTTGTTTTAAGGCCGTCGCTTGCAAGTTTAAGTGCTTTGCGTTCTTTATCTGTAAGCGGATCTGCGTCGTCTAATGCATTGATAGCAAGCTCTGGGTCTATCACTTTTTGTCCCTGCATTACTTTTTTAAGCGCATTTATTAGCTCTTCACTGGGTGCTTCTTTTAAAATAAAACCTTTAACGCCTGCCGTAAGCGCTCGCCTAATATAACCCGCACGAGAAAATGTGGTCATAATAACCATTTTTATAGCGGGGAACTTAGCGGCTATTTTTTCACTCAGCTCTATACCATTCATGGTTGGCATTTCTATATCGGTTAAAATTATATCGGGATGTAAATCACTATCAAGTGCTTCAATTGCATTAAGTGCATCTTGCCCGTTACTTGCTTGCCCAATAATCTCAATATTAAAATCGAGTCCTAACAATGCTGCTACTGCGTCGCGCACAAGCGCTTGATCTTCCACTAAATACACTCTGATCATTGTAAATCCTTAGCTGAAATTGGTAGCATTACATTTAAAGTAAAAATATCGCCACAGGTAAATGTTGCACTGCCATTGAGTTGCTCTGCTCGCTCTTTAATACCATTTAGGCCATTGCCCGAATTTAATGTAGAGCACGGTGCACGATCAATAACGGTAATGAGTAGCTGCTGCGCTGTTTGTTCTATATTTATTTCGCAATTTTTTGTGCTGCTATGACGTAGCAAATTGGTAACGGCTTCTTTAATTATAAGGCCTGCGATGCCCTCTACTTTAGCGGGTAGAGTATTTAAAACTACATTAAATGAAACGTTAAAGTCTTGTTCTATTAATCTTTGTTTTAACTGTGCTACTTGGCTAACAAGGTTAAGCTGTTTTAAATCACTAACGGCGCTTCTTACATCACTGAGTAACTGCCTTGCCAGATCGGCCACTTGTGCAATTTCGCTATTTGCTTGAGCGTAACGCTCACCTTGGTTTAATTTATTTGCAAGCTCAGCTTTTAAAGCAATAGATGACAGTGAGTGACCTAAAATATCATGCAAGTCGCGGGCTATCCGTTCACGCTCAGCAATTGCTGCTAATTGCTCTAATTGGTTAGCGCTTTCTTGCTCACGTTTTTTGTACAGGCTCTCTCTTTTAGCTGCAATACCGTAACTAAATAAGGCTGCACATAAAATCAAAGCAACGGCTAAAAAGTATTGAACCTTCCCTATATCACCAATATATGCGCTTAATAAAACCGTAGATATAATCGCGAGTGCAGCATAAATTCTTTGATGGTAGTTGTATGCATAGCCTGCTACGTAGGCTGCAAAGCCAAATAAAGTAGGAGTACCTGTGGTGTAAAAAGTAGCGCAAAAACAAATTAATAGCATGGCTACAAACAACTTGGTCACCCCTGCACTTTTGCAGTTTATTGCTTTTACATATAAAAGAATAAAAGCAACATAAAAGGCTAAAGACATCGTTATTTGGTTAGCAGTAAAGCTCGCAAAATTAATTATTAATGGGAGTAAATAAAAGCCTGTAAAAATTAAATGCCCATATTTCCAAAAACCTTTATCACTTTGTTGAGAAAAGGAGTTAAGCGAGCTCATACAAATACCTCTGGCATATTATTTTTACTTATAGGACTATTTTTATTAATAAATATAAATAACATAAAAATGCATGCCAGCATAAAGCAATCTGCGTACGTAATCGTAAAACTTAATGCCTCTAGCACTTCATTAATAGTTAAGCTGATTAAAATTAAAGAATTCATAATTATCCCCTGTTGAGTAAGGTAACTATGCCAGCGTACAAAAATAATAAGAGTGTGAAGTGTCATCAACTTTTATGACATTTGTCATGCGATAAAAAAATTCATCTTAAGAATTTTTAAGCAATGTTAATATGTTCAAAAAGTACAACAAGGAAACTAAATGCAATCTCAGCAGCAAAGTTTAATTTATTTGCACATAGCGGTATTACTTTTTGGCGGAACCGCTTTATTTGCCAAGCTTATTGGTTTAAATGCTTTAGATATTACCGTTTACAGAACTGCAATTGCAGGAATGGCTATTTTAGCCATGCTGTATTTTCAAAAAAAACAAATTAAACTAAACAAGCCTAAAGACTACTTTATTGCATTATTTTTAGGTGTTGCGGTGGGTATTCACTGGGTAACCTATTTTGCTGGTATGCAAATGGCCGGTATAACAATTGGGATGTTGGCATTTTTTAGCTACCCCGTAATGACGGTATTTTTAGAGCCCTTATTTAATAAAAGCAGGCCAAAAGCAAAAGATATAATAAGTGCGGCGGTGGTTGTTTTAGGGATTTACCTGTTAGTACCAAGTGCAAACTTGGGCGACGATGTAACCTTAGGTGTAATAACAGGTGTGATATCGGCATTGTTTTTTTCAATCAGAAACATTACCCATAAGCGCTACTTTAGCCAATATGGTGGCCCGCAAACGATGTTTTATCAAACCTTAGTGGCAAGCATTATGCTGTGCGCATTTATAGAAGTGCCGGTATATGAGGTTAGTCATCACGACCTAATTTTAATTGCCATAGCGGGTGTTATTTTTACAGCTACACCGCACTCGTTATTTGCAGCAAGTTTAAAGCATTTATCAGCGGCAACTGCGGGGTTAATTTCTTGCTTACAACCACTTTATGGCACCATACTGGCTATAGTAATTATTCATGAACGTCCTACTGTTATGACGTTAGTTGGTGGAGCACTTATTGTTAGTGCCGCTTGTTTTGAAACGTGGTCAATCACTAAAAAGGCTCGACAATGAAAGTATTTGCACACCGTGGTGCCAGTGGGGATTTTCCTGAAAACACCAAAAGCGCTATTTTAGAAGCGTTAAAAGTAGGTGTTGATGGTATTGAAGTAGATATTCAAAGTTCCATCGATGATTACATGTTAATACACGACTCATGGCTCGATAGAACCACCAGCGGTAAAGGTAGGGTGAGTAACTTTACGGCACATGAACTCTCTAAACTTGATGCTGGAAATGGTGAAAAAATTCCCACTCTTCAGCAGCTGTTTGATTGGAATAATAATAAATCTTTATTAAATATTGAGCTTAAACATACGTTTGAACTAGAAAGGTTTGTGGCTCAACTTGAAGAAAACATTGAAGCTAACAAAATATCGAAAGCAAATATTTTAGTATCATCGTTTGATCATCATCAACTACAGTGGCTTAAAAGCAAGCTACCGTGGCTTAAAATAGGCGCCCTTACTTCTTCTATTCCAATTAACTATGCAAAGTTTGCAAGTGATTTAAACGCTTATAGCGTACATGCAGATAAAACCTTTATAAATAAGGCTTTTGCCGATGATGCAAAAAAAAGAGGCTTAAAGATTTATGCTTATACGGTCGATAGAGAACAAGATATAGCGCTAATGCTTGAGTATGGCATAGACGGAATTTTTACAAATTACCCAGCGCGAACCAAAGCTTACTTGTTATCGTTACAAAAAAGCTAACTTACACCTCCCTAACTAAAATAAGAATCGTAGGGCTTAAGCATAATGAGTAGTTTTATGAAAATTTATAACTATATAGAGCAAACATTCTTTTTTACGTTAACGCGTAAAATAGTCGGTAATTTAAGTTTTGTATTATTGTTCCAAGCAATTACGTTATTTTGGCTGCATCAGAGCTTAAGCGAACAACAGCAAAGTACAGGGCTATTTTGGCTGCTTACGCTTGTTATTATATCTGGTTTTATTTTTACTCTTTTTTATATGCGTTTTTTAATTGTTCGCCCTGTTACTGCTATGCGCGATACTTTAATAAAAATAAACCAACAAGATGCAAATTTAGCAGCAAAACTTCCCCACTTTTCGTATGACGAATTTAAAGATTTAAGTTCACAATATAATATATTTACTGCCCATTTAAGTGAGTTACTCAGCACAACATATAACAGTGCTCAAGCTAGTGCACACAGTAATATACAAGTCACTGAATCGATGAAAAATACTGAGCAATCAAGTGAGCAACAAATACAGTTAAGCCACAGTATTATTAATGCCAGTATGCAAATAACCCAAAGCTTACAAAACATAGTAAATAATACAGATAGCGTGCATAACGTTAATAATGAACACCTTAACTTTGTAAAACTATCTGCATCAGAGCTCGCTGCTTTAGTAAAGCAGGTTAAACTTATTACTAATATGCTAGGTAGCTTTTCAAATACAATTGCGGGACTGAAAGAGAACAGTGAAAACATTCGTAGTATTTTAAAAATGGTTGAAGAGTTTTCTGATCAAACTAATTTGTTAGCCCTTAACGCCGCAATAGAAGCAGCTAGAGCGGGTGAAGCTGGCAGAGGGTTTGCCGTAGTTGCAGACGAAGTACGCACACTTTCAATAAAGGTCAGTGGCGCAACTAGGCAAATAAGCGACTTTATTACTCAAATGAATGAGCTAGTAAATGAAACAAATAAAGAGTCAGAGCAATTAATGACTCACTCCAATAACGCACAAAGCTCAATTAGTGCAACCTCCGAGGGTTTTACAAAAATGCTTAGTGAGTTTGAGCACAACCAACAGCAACTACAACAAATAGCCAGTGCTGTGCATATGCTTGAGGGCACTCAAACTAATACTCACCAATCGGTAGAGCAAATAGTAGCTTTAGGTGAGCAAGCTAAACAGCAAATAGATACGGCATTAGCCGATAGCGAGCAATCTCAACAGTTAAGCTTACAAACCCAACAACAGTTAAAGCGCTTCGTGCGCTAAGAAGCGTTTTCGGGCTCGGAGAAATATGGTAAATTACGCAGCTATTAATTTAAGTGTGTGAAGTGTGTGAGCAACCCTACCCCAAACTATGAAAAATTAGCCCTGCAAATAAAAACCTGGGGGCAAGAGCTTGGTTTTAGCGAAGTAGGTATTACTGATATTGACCTATCTAAGCACGAAGCCCAATTGCAACGCTGGCTTGATGCTGGCTACCACGGCTCGATGGATTATATGGCTGCTCACGGCATGAAACGCGCTCGCCCTGCTGAATTAGTACCTGGTACACAGCGTGTTATATCCGTAAAAATGAATTATCTTCCTCCCGATGCTGGCTTTGCAAAAACCTTAAAAAATAAAGAAAAAGCATACATAAGTCGTTATGCACTGGGTCGTGATTACCATAAATTAATGCGTAATCGTTTAAAAAAACTTGGCCAAAAAATAGAGCAAGAAATTGGCGAATATGGCTTTAGGCCATTTGTAGATTCAGCCCCGGTACTTGAGCGTCAACTTGCCGAAAAAGCCGGTTTAGGGTGGCGTGGTAAGCATTCGTTATTAATTAATCAAGAAGCAGGATCGTGGTTTTTTTTAGGCGAACTATTTATTGATTTACCTCTACCAATAGATGCAGAGAACACGTTTGAAGGCTGCGGAAAATGTGTTGCTTGTATTACTCTTTGCCCAACAGGTGCAATTGTAGAGCCTTACGTTGTTGATGCACGTAAATGCATATCGTACTTAACGATAGAACACCAAGGCCCCATACCCGAACAATACCGAACTTTATTAGGCAACCGTATCTATGGTTGTGATGATTGCCAGTTGGTATGCCCTTGGAATCGTTATGGACAAATAACGGATGAAAATGATTTTCATCCTCGTACTCAATTAAAAAATAAAGATTTACTTGAGCTATTTGCTTGGGATGAGCCTACATTTTTAAAAAATACCGAAGGCAGCCCTATTCGCCGCATAGGTCACGAACGTTGGTTACGTAATATAGCGGTCGGTTTAGGTAATGCAGAGTTTAGCCCGGCTATTATTCATGCTTTACAAGATAAAAGCCAAATATCCAGCGAGCTTGTTTTAGAACATATTGAATGGGCGCTTGCTCAACAAAACGATAAACAACGATTACAAATTCGTAAAACGGCTAGGTTAATCAGAATCGTAGAAAAAGGCTTACCCAGAGATGCATAATGCAGTTGGAGTAAGCCTTAAAGTAACATTATTTAATTAAATATATTTAGCTCTTTAAAAGCAATGACAGGTCTTGCTCAATTTCAGCAAAAGCTGCTTTTACCTGTTTAACAGACTCCTCTCTGGCCACTGAGTTTTGGATAGTTTCATCTACTTTTTTATAAATAAACACCTCCTGATCTTCATCTAATCCCATTGATGGGATACGTTCTTCGAGCTCTTCTTGTAACTGTTTAAACACTTTTTCGTTGTTTTGACGGTTGTCATTCAATAAGCTAATTAAGCCATGAAACTTACTGTGAACTGTACTTGCTACGGCATTAAGTTTTGCCTGTTGTGATTCAAGCATTTTCTTAGTCATGATGGCGCGTAGTTGCTGCTCGGTAACACTGACAATAAAACATACGTGGTCGCGTATACGCCCGTGTTTATCTGGATCGTGATCAGGCATATTTAAAATAAGTAAGCTAATCAATTCATAGTTAACTAAAATTCGATGCGAAAATTCATGTAAACGCCCTTTGTTTTTAAGCATTTCAAATAGCTCCACCACAATAGGTGAACACACGCCGCTTAATGCAAAGTGACTAATTTCATCGTTCTCTCTAAACTCAACATTACTTTGCAAATCAAAAGATTGTAGGCAATCTATAAGCGCTTTACCTAGCTCTTGAGGGTCGTTAATAAAGCCTATGTTTTCAACGTAGTTAACTATCTGCCCCATTTCACTGCTGTTAGCCATGGCATTAAATGCAGTTGATGTAGCATCTTCAACTTGCTTTTCAAGGCTTTGTTTTTCAACAAGTACTTGGTTTAAATTTTTAAGCTTTGACTTAAGTTCATCATGGCCAAAGGGTTTTACAATATAGTCTTCTGCACCAACCGAGTAGCCTTCCATACGCTCTTCAACTGTGCCACGAGCAGACACAAACATAACAATAATGTGTGCTGTATTTGGGTTTGCTTTAAGTGCCTTACATACTTCATAGCCGTTCATTTGCGGCATACTTACGTCGAGCAATATAACCTGAGGCATATAGCCTTCAACCATGTTTAAACACTCAGGACCACTTGTTGCTACTTGTAATTCAAAATCAAGATCCTCTAAAATCTCCTCAATAATTTCAAGGTTAAAGGGTTCGTCATCAACGGCAAGTATTTTAGTTAAGGCCATAATTTATCATCCATTCAAATTCTCAAAAAAAGTTACTTGGTATGCTAACTAGCAATTAATTACTGTGTTGTATTAATTGATCTTCAGCCAAATGATCATCTAGATTTATTTCTAATGGCACCTGTATAGATATAGTTGCACCACCATTTTCGTTGTTACGTGCAGTGATCTCACCTTGATGTAAAGACACAAACTCTCTACACAATGCAAGGCCCAATCCGGTACCACCGGCACCGCTATTTGTTTTGCTGCTTTGTACAAACTTAGTAAAAATATGTTCCAGCTCATCTTCTGGTATACCGACCCCATTATCGGTAACCTCTATGGTAGCAAATCGACTATCTGACTCTAAATTTATCTGTATTTTACTTTTTGGTTCACTAAATTTGAGTGCATTACCTAATACGTTTCGAAGTAACTGGTTTATTTGCTCTTCATCACACTGCGAAATTACAGGTAGCGGCTGCGCGGTGAATACAACCTCAATTTCTTTTTCCATTGCCGTACCAGATACATCATCAATACTTGTTTTTATAATGTTCGCTAAATTATATGGACGAGGATTAAATGGAAACTTACCCACATCAAGCTTAGATAGGTCGAGTAAATTATTTAGTAACGACAGTAAACGCTCACCACTACTCTCTATTCGCGATAGGTATTTAATTAGTTTCTCTTTTGCAAAATCTCCAGTTTCTAATTTGCTTAAACCAAAACGCGAAAAGCTTAAAATAGAGTGCATTGGTGTGCGAAGTTCATGCGACATGTTTGCTAAAAACTCTGATTTACTTAAGTTTGCAGCTTCAGCAATATTTTTTGCATGTTCAAGCTGTGAAGTACGCGCTCTTACTTGCTCTTCAAGGATATCTTTTGCTTCAAGTAGTAAATCTTCTTTTTGCTTAAGGTGGGTTACATTTTTAAATATTACGGCAAGTGCTATTTCACCATGGTGATCTATCTCATTAAAAGATCCCACTAACGGTATATAGCCCCCTGCAGTTTTAGATAAACGTAAGTCGCAGCTAAATTGGCGATTACTATTTAATGTCGAAATTTTATTTTTAATACCTAACGTTGAATCATCATCTAAAAAGCTAAATACTGATTTACCTTCTAGTTCGTTAAACGGTAAGTTAAATAGTTTTAAACAAGCATCATTAGCTTCTATCACTCTACCGCATTTCTCAAACAACATAATTGCATCAGGCGTATGCTTATAAATAACCTGAAGTAGGCTGTCTTTTTCAATCAGGGCATCAACCGTATCTTGTAGCCTTTCGACAAGTTCTGCGTTATGGCGTTTTAATAACTCTGTTTGCCACAGTTTATGTATTGATTGTAATAATGAGCTGTCGTTCAATGGCTTAATAAGTACGTCTTCTACACCTTGACGAATAGCTTCAATCATTGAAACTTGATCGGGACGTGAGGTAAATAATAAGCAACGGCAATGTGGTTGCATTATTTTTAAGTTTGAAAAAATTTCTAAACCGGTTCCGTCATCTAAAACAAAATCACTTATCAGTATATCGATTTTCTTTTCTTTCGTAATTTCTAAAGCTTCTGCAGAGGTGGTTGCTGTATGGGTCTCGATATGAGCACCAATCAAGCTGCTTTTCATTTTTTCGAGGCGCTCAGGAACATGATCGACGAGTAAAATAGCGGGTAATTGCAAAATATGATTAGAGCCTAATTCTAGTAGGCTCTCTAAAAGAGAAGTAATTTCTTTATTAGAAAAAAATGGGTAGATCACGGTTGCGTCAGGCGCAACATGATTTAGCTCACTAAACGCAGTTAGTTGCTCACCACTTTGTGCTTTTGGAGCAAGCAGCATAAAACGCTCTTGCGCTATTTGGCTAACAAGCGGTTTTATAGAATCAACAGGCACACCATGGGCAACAACAACTAAGTCGTAGTCGCCTATATTGGTATACATGTCTAGCATGCTGAAATGAATTAATTCGACTTCACATCCTATTAATTCTAAAAGCACTTTCACACGCATTGCGATGACACTGCTACTATCAACAATTAATATTTTTCGAATCATCAAGCTACACTTCAAATTAATAAACTTAATATGATAATAGCGTAGACTATTTTTATTTAATTGGCATAAACCCTTCGTCTTATTTTGTAAAAAAATATTACAACATTATGAAAAATAATTTATTCCAGATGTTTTCCAAAAATAGTAAGGCTATACGCCTTATCATCCATTATGGCAACGCTTGGCAACTCACCCCATATTGCAAAATCAAAATGCTTAAACAATTTAACACTCGGTAAGTTATGACTAAAAATAAAGCCGAGTAATACTTTAATATTTAATTGCTTAGCTTGTGTTTGAGCAAATATCATTAGCTTTTTACCAAGCCCTTTACCTTGCGCTTTACTGGTAATGTAAATGCTCATTTCTACTGTGCCGTCGTAAGCTGGGCGCCCATAAAACGATTTATAACTTACCCAAGCAAGTACTTGGTTATTTTCGCAGTAAACGTAAATAGGCCTTTTATCGTTGTGGCTATTAAACCAGTCACGCTTTTCGTCAACGCTCACTTCTTGCGTATCTGCAGTTACCATTCGCCCTGCAATAGTTTCGTTGTAAATGGCTACAATTTCATTAAGATCATTAATAGTTGCTAAACGGATTGTCATAGGTCATTAGAGGGTTGATCAATTTGTTCCATATTAGCGTATGATTATCCAATCAAACAATCGTAAAGTTTAGGTAATGTAATGCTTAAAATAATTATAATAGGTTTAACGGCTTTACTTATTAATGCCCCCCTTCAAGCTCAAACACCATCAATCATAAATAAAACCTCTACACAGGACTGCCAAGATTTTACCAATGTAGATATACGAAAGCTTCGCTCAAAAGAATCTATTAACTTGTGCCAATTTAAAAATAAACCTTTGTTAATAGTAAACACGGCAAGTAATTGTGGTTTTACATATCAATTTAAAGGCCTTGAAGCGCTATATCAACAATACAAAGAGCAAGGTTTAGTCGTATTAGGGTTCCCCTCTGATGACTTTTTTCAAGAAGAAGACAATGAAAAAGAAACAGCGAAAGTATGCTTTGTAAATTATGGTGTAACTTTTCCCATGTTTGCCACCAGCAAAGTTCGTGGTAGCGAAGCAAATCCAATTTTTAAATATTTGAATGAGCAAACTAGCTCTCCAAATTGGAACTTTTATAAATACTTAGTGTCTGCTGATCGTAAAACAGTTTTACGGTTTAACAGCAAAGTGGCACCTAATTCAGAGCAAATGATTACTGCAATTGAAACTGCGTTTTCTGATAAATAAGTTTATACTGGTACAATTAGTTGAAACTAACTAGAATGATATTTCAATTCGGTTAAAAAAACACCACACTATACTCGGGAGATTTTATGACAGTAGCAAGCGCACGACATATACTTGTAGACAGTGAAGCACAATGCTTAGACTTAAAAACAAAAATTGAGCAAGGCGAAGACTTTGCTGAACTAGCAAAAGCACATTCTAATTGTCCTTCAGGTCAGGATGGCGGTGCTCTTGGTGAGTTTGGCCCTGGTATGATGGTTCCAGAGTTTGATAAAGTTGTGTTTTCTGCGCCAATTAATCAAGTACAAGGCCCTGTGCAAACTCAATTTGGTTATCATTTACTTGAAGTTACTAGCCGTTCAGAATAAATTTAACTGTACTGTAAGTAACATTTGATAAAAGCCGCTTATGCGGCTTTTTTATGGAGTAATTATGCAATTAATTGGTTCTGTACCTTCACCTTACGTGCGCCGCATTAGAATTTGGGCACAACAAAACAGCTGCAAACTAGAGCTTGTAAGTCTTGATATATTTTCTGAGCAAGATCGCCCTACTATGGCCAGTAAAAATCCAGCTCGAAAAATCCCAATACTGGTAGATGGCGACTTAACTCTTAGTGACTCTAATTCTATATTGCGTTATTTACTTGAAAAAACAGGTCAGCCAAAACTAACGTGGCCTCAAGAGCACTTACTTACGACTATAAATGCTTGTAACGATTCGTTAGTAGAAATGGTGTTATGTAAACGTTCTGGATTTGACACCAAAAGCGATAAATTATTTTTTAATCTGCAAAACGAACGTATTGAACAAACATTAAGCTTTTTAAATACCCATTTAAGCGATGAAGAATTTAAAAGCTGTGAATACCTCAACATCAGTTTATACTGCCTGCTTGATTGGATTTGCTTTCGCGAATTAGCTGACTTTAGTCAGTATTCAGCGCTTGTTGCTTTTCATAAGCAATATGACGAGCGCCAAGCAGCAATAGACACCAATCCTCGTCACTAATTTAAAAGGGTAAACACATGAGCGATATCGAAATTGAATCACAACTAGTTAACTTCGTAGAAAAAGTACGTGTTAGCGAAGTAATTTGGGCACTTGGTGCAGAAGATAATGGCTTTGTAGTGTGCGATTCTAACCAATTTGACGAAACTGACGTACTACTGCTTTGGGAAAGTGAAGCAGCAGCTAAAGCACAGTGTAAAGAAGAGTGGAAAGATTACAGCCCAGTAGAAATCAACCTTGATGAATTTTTAGATGCATGGGTTGAAGACTTAAATGAAGATAACGCACTTGTTGGCATTAACTGGAATGATGACCAAGTATGTGCAGAAATTGAACCTACAGGTTTAGCTCGCGCATTGAGTGAATAATACTTTATACGCTTTACTCTAAAAGCGGATAAAACCCGACTAGCATCTACTGCTAGTTGGGTATAAAATAAAACACATCATTATTTTCAAGGTATTACGTTGAAAACCCATCTTGGTCGCCGGCCCTTTTCAGCCATGGAACTGCACACTCTTTATAATGGATATATATACGGTGATTTTAAAGTTGCACGAGAGCAACCAAAACACTGGCATTTTTGGCTCCCTTTAATTGCATATTATAGTGGTGCTTATAGCGATGAGATTGGTTATTTAACGCTTGATGATCTGTCCCTTGAAAAAAACGTCTTATGCTTTAATTTTCATACCCACGGTAAAATAAAACCTCGCTTAGTTCCTGTACATCAAGCACTTATAAATGCTGGATTTAATGAATATATAACGTTCATCAAATCGCAAAACCAACACCGATTAATGTTCGACTTACCGGCTAAAACTGGCAGGTACAGTGAAAAAGTCCGCATTTGGTTTTCAGGCGAAGGTGAGCGAGCCGGTTATCTGCAAAAATGTGATATACCAAACGTAGATCAACTCGGTATGAAAACAGCAATAAGCAGTCTTCGTCTTAACTTTGAGCAACAAGTGCGTATATACGCCCTACAAGCTAACTCTAAAGATGCCTTTAATTACTTGATGGGTTTTAACGAGTATCCACACGATGTGTTTAGCGATACCCACTTATTAAATACCGTTGTCCAACAAATACGTATTATTAACTCACACCTGCATTGGCAGCGTTTTATAACACGCGAAAGCCACTGACAAACTTTGTTACTATTTCCCCTTAAAGTCACCGTTATAATCAATTACTCTATTTAAAAAAACTGTTAGGATATCTAACCCCCTAATTATATGAGCATAAAAAAGCCTATTTAGGGTAGTTTCTAACAACAACAATCTAGGGATCACTATGTTTCTTAAAAGCCTCTTAACAGTGAGCGTTGCTTTGGCAATGGGTGCTGCAAACGCTAACGAATTCGTTATTGAAAAACTCGCAAAACCAAGTTCACAACAGGTGTCGTTAACACTCGACCCGAGCCAAGATACATTCACAGGGATGACTGAGATTTCCCTAGAAGTACTAAAACCAACAAAATACATTGAGTTAAATGGCGTAGCTTACGCTGTTAAAATGGCGCAACTGCTTGGTGATGAAAACTGTGATTTAAACAATGAAATGCTTAAAACAGGTAAAGTAAAATTTAGCTGTGATGAGCAAATTCAACCAGGTAAATACACACTTAAAGTTGATTTTTCAGCGCCATATAACCGTCAAAGTGTTGGTTTATACAAAACATTAGACCAAGGCACTCCTTACTTATTTACTCAATTTGAAATGAGTGATGCACGCCGTGCATTTCCTGTTTTTGACGAGCCAAGTTACAAAATTCCATTTCAGTTAACGATTACTGCGCCTACATCACAAAAAGTATATTCAAATACGCCAGAGCTTAAAACAACAGTTAATGGCGATATGACCACACACTTTTTTGATAAAACACCGCCAATCCCTTCATACCTAGTAGCGATGGCTGTTGGCCCGTTTGAAGAATTAGAAATTAAAGGCATGCCAATTCCTGGTCGTGTAATTACCCCACAAGGTAAAATTCACTTAGCCCAATACGCAAAAGAAAATATGCCAAAAGTACTGGGCGCACTTGAAGCGTATTTTGGTATCCCTTACGTTTACAAAAAATTAGACTCAGTAGCGGTACCAGAGTTTCCATTTGGCGCAATGGAAAACTCAGGCTTAGTGACCTACAGAGAAGATATTTTATTGGTTGATTTAGCTGCCGCAACACGCAGTAAAAAACAACGTAATGTATCAATTATTGCTCACGAACTTGCTCACCAATGGTACGGTAACTTAGTAACCATGAAATGGTGGAACGACTTATGGTTAAACGAAGCGTTTGCTAGCTGGATGGCTGCAAAAATTACTAAGCAGCTTAACCCTGAGTTTGAATCGCACTTAGACCTGCCACAAAACAACGTAATGGCACTTGATGCACGCCTAAGCACCAAGCCTATTCGTAAGCCAATTAAAACCGAAGCTGACATTATGGACGGTTTAGGTCTTGCTTACAGTAAAGGCAGCTCAGTACTTGCTATGGTTGAAAACTGGATTGGCGAAGATGCATTTCAAAAAGGTATTCAAAGCTACTTAAAAGAGTTTTCATATAAAAACGCAGAAGCGGCCGACCTATGGGAAGCACTTGGTAAAGCATCAAATCAAGACGTAGCGAGTGTTTTAAAATCGTTTATTGAACAGTCTTCTTTCCCACTAGTTAAAGTAACTCAACAAGGTAGCAAAGTAACTATTTCACAAAGCCGCTTTGTAAATGCAGGCGTTGATGCGCCAGAGCAGTTATGGAATGTACCGGTTGCAATTAAATATGGTGCTGGCGATAAAGTAAAAACAGCAAATGTATTACTTAATAAACAAAGCCAAACGCTAGACTTAGACTTTGAGCCAGAATGGATTTATCCAGATCAGGGTGCACTAGGCTACTACCGCTGGGTAATGGATGACGCACAATTTAGCGCACTTGTTAAAAAGGCGCCAAGCGTACTGAGTGACCGTGAACGCTTAGCGTTGTTATCGGCTACTGATGCACTACTTGACGCTGGTGTTATATCTGCTGCTAAGTTAATGCAAACACTTGAAGTGTTCGTAAGCGATAGCCACCCTCGCGTAGCAAATACAGCGCTAGGTTACTTAGTATCGCAACAACGTACTTTTAAAGACGATAGCAATAAAGACCTATGGCCTGAATTTATTCGTAATGCAGTAACGCCTGCAGCTAAAAAATATGGTTTAGAAGCTAAAGCGGGAGAAGACGGAGCTATTGCACAACTTCGTGCGGCCGTGGTATCACGCTTAGGTTTTGATGGTGAAGATCAAAACGTCATTAATAAAGCGAAAGAACAAACACAAGTTTATTTAAATGATCCACAAAAAGTAGACCCTTACTTAGCGGGTACGTACTTAACTCTTGCTGCTTTTCATGGTGACAAAGCGCTGCTTGATCAATTCATGACAACGTTTAAAACAACGAAAGATCCACAAGTACGCACTAACATGCTTGCTGCAATGGGCTTTTTTGGTAAACCTGAATTACAAAAAGCGGTATTAGCTTATAGCTTAACGGATGAAGTAACTGCCTCTGACATGCGTACTATTTTGTCAGGTCAAAGTTATACAGATGAGCGCCAAGCGTTATTTATTGACTGGGTTTACAGTAACTACGATAAAGTAACAGCAAGCTTACCGCCTTTCTTTATTCCTAACTTACCGTACTTTACAACGGCGAGTTGTAATGCAGAAAGCTTAGCTAAAACAAAGACCTTTTTTAACGAAAAAGTAGCTGATGTAGCCGGTTACGCTCGTACATTAAGTAAGCTTGAAGAAAGTACAAACGATTGTATCGCGCTTAAAACACGTGAACTAGAATCGGTTAATAGCTTCTTAAAAAGTAAGTAACCCTTAGGTTTATTAAGCTATAAAAACACAAAAGCCGCTGAATATAAATTCAGCGGCTTTTTACGTTTATATTTTTGCTTTATTAATTACCAATAATCATCGTTAGCTTAGCAATAAAGTCTTTTGCTGCTTGCTCAGAGTTTATTTTAAATGCCACACCGTAGTGAATAGGCTGAGCACTTTTAAAAATACGTGTAGGAAAGCGTGTCATCTCGCTGCTATGAAAGTAGCCTTGCGCACGCGTTACGCCATCAATATCACTAAAGTCATCGCTAAACACCTCAAATGCTGGGCGAATTACTATTTTACCCTTACCGCTTTCGCTGTGGGTATAAAATGCTTCTTTAGAGTTTACTAACATGTACTCTGCAATATTTTTAATCTTAAAATTACTTCTACACTGTAATTTAATGAGCTGTTCTGTCAGCTCGTCTGCACTATAAGCCACGTGTAATCCCTATTAGTTAATTTGCGTATTAGATTAACGCATACACACAATAAAATCTGAATTTATTTGTCTGCTTTACTGCGTTATATCACATACAAAAGCGAGTTTTTCATTGTTGTAACTCATTCTTGTTATATTTGTTTCGCAGTAGGTGCTTAAATTAAGCCATTGCGATACTTCATTACTTCCATCAAGTTTACGCTGATAAACGCGGTTTTTAATAGCATAAGCGATAGTTGCATCATCTTTCAAAATAAAATCTTGAACTTGAGCAGGTAACCTTAGTAGGTCTTCAACTTGTTTATCTTGTGGATTAAAACTCGCTAAAATATGTTGCTCGTTTTTAGTGTAACTAAATAAAAATGCAGCCGTAGAGTTGTTATAAATAAGCGTTCGGCCAATATTACTGGCAGCTATTTTCCCCTTCGCTTGTACAACAGAAGTATATTGAAGAGTGTGAGGCTTTCCTAAAATAAACATCACTAAATCATTTTGAACACCCCATGCATGGTACCCAACAGGTTCAATCCAATCAAAAATACGACTTGGCGCATCTTCGCTTTTGAGTGGGTATTGCCACAGTTTTTGCTTACCATCTGCCTCTACAACAATCGCTGATACTGCATCACCACTTGGCATAACCGTTGGTGAATATTCGCTTACGGGAGAGTTACTGATATTAATAACTTTTTTTGATGTTAAATCGTAATAAGCAATATCGGTTTGGCTTTGCTCACCTGCAATCACCTCATGAGTAAAGTATAAACCTGTACTTGTTAAGTGCGGTTGGTTGTTATAACTGTTTTTATCACTCACTATACTAACTTGCACCCCGAAAGGTGTATTTAAATCAGCAAGTAATACTTGGCTTTTTGGCATGCTAGCCTGCGCCATAATTGGGCTAAGCGCTGCTATAGAAAATATCCCAAGTAATGGTTTAATAAGTTTCATGCTTTCTCTCGTTTTAATTTTAAGCACCTCATGATAACGTTATTTGCTGATGACGTCACTTGAGCTAAGTCAGTCAACTCTTAAGATACCCAAACGGCTTAAAATAATGTTAAGTTTAGTCTGGTTATAAAACCTGGTCCTAAAAAAGAGAATTAACATGTCAGCTAAAAATCCTATTATTGCGATTACGGGTTCGTCTGGTGCGGGTACAACCACCACAACCAATGCAATTAAACATATTTTCCGTAGCCTTAATATTGAAGCGGCTTTTATCGAAGGAGATAGCTTTCATCGTTACACTCGCCCTGAAATGGATAAAAAAGTACGTGAAGCACAACAAGAAAATAAACACATTAGTTACTTTGGCCGAGAAGCAAATGACTTTGGTGCTTTAGAAGCGTTGTTTGAAAACTATAGTGAAACAGGCCAAGGTAAGTTACGCCGATACTTACACACCTTTGATGAAGCCGTCCCATATAATCAATTACCGGGTACATTTACTCCTTGGCAAGACCTTGATAGTAATACTGATATATTGTTTTATGAAGGGTTACACGGCGGCGTAGTTGATCAAGATGTAGACGTTGCAAAGCATGTCGATTTATTAATAGGCATGGTTCCAATTATTAACCTTGAGTGGATTCAAAAATTAATACGCGATACATCCGAACGAGGCCATTCTCGCGAAGCGGTTATGGGCTCTATTGTGCGCAGTATGGATGACTATATAAATCATATTACCCCGCAGTTTTCTCGTACCCATATTAATTTTCAACGCGTGCCTACTGTTGATACATCAAACCCATTTAGCGCCAAAGATATTCCATCTCTTGATGAAAGCTTTGTAGTTATTCGCTTTAGGGGTATTGATGATGTTGATTTTCCTTATTATTTACGCATGATCGAAGGCAGTTTTATGTCTCGTATTAATACGCTTGTAGTACCAGGCGGCAAAATGGGCTTGGCTATGGAGCTTGTGCTTACTCCATTAATTAAAGATATTATTTTGAAAAAGCGTGCACTGGAAAACCTAGCACCACTCGATTTACCTATTTGATTACCGACTCTTTTTTGTTAAAGCTAACTCACGTACACTGCTGATTTTGCTCAAGGTGAGATCAGCATGTCACAACAATTAAAAATTATTGTCGGTTCTAAAAATCCTGTAAAAATAAATGCCGCTAAACATATTTTTACTATGTATTTTCCAGAATGTATCATTGACTGTGAAGGTGTGAATGCTCCCTCAGACGTGCCCGATCAGCCTATTGGCGAAGACGAAACCCGAATTGGCGCTCAAAATCGAGTGAATTACTGTAAAACTCACCATCAGGCTGACTATTATGTAGCCATGGAGGGCGGTGCAGAGCAATTTAGCTATGGGCCTGCAACATTTGCTTATGTTGTTATTGATAATGCCTTAAATCAAGTTGTAGGGCGTAGCAGCAACCTTCCTCTACCCCAAGTACTTTATAATGCATTACTTAAAGGTGAAGAACTTGGCGATGTAATGGACAAAGCATTTAATACCACCAACGTTAAACAAAAAGGTGGCGCTATTGGTCTACTTACCAACAATCATGCCACGCGCGAAAGTACCTATACACAAGCACTCACTTTAGCTATGGCGCCTTTTTTACACCCTGAGCTATACGGCCAAACAAATTAATTTAGGAAGTTTAATGAAGTACAACTATGTATTGTTTGATGCAGACGAAACCTTATTTAGGTTTGATATTTTAGCGGGCATGACTCGCATGTTTAAAGCTTACAACGTAGATTTTAGCCAAGACGATTATATTCATTATCAAAAAACCAATAAGCAGCTGTGGGTGGATTATCAAAACGGTTCTATAACTGCTGATTATTTACAAGTAACACGCTTTAATGAGTGGGCTTCAAAACTTAATGTGCCAGCAAAAGAGCTAAACGATGCTTTTTTAGATTCTATGGCGCAAATTTGCGAGCCATTACCTGGTGCTATTGAGCTTTTAAATAAACTTAAGCCAAATGCTAGATTAGGTATTATTACTAACGGATTTGCCCGCTTACAAACCGTACGCCTTGAGCATACTGGCTTAAAAGATATGTTTGAATGGTTAGTTATATCTGAACTTGTAGGTATAGCAAAACCGAATAAAGCGATTTTCGAGCACACATTTGAGCTAATGGGTAACCCAGATAAAAGCGAGATACTTATGGTGGGTGATACTGCTGCAAGTGACATACTTGGCGGCAACAATGCAGGTATTGATACTTGCTGGTTACAGCACCCTGGTGAGCAATTAGCCGACGGAATAAAGCCAACCTATACCGTAGCTAGTTTAAATCAGTTACAAGCTCTTTTGGAGCTATAATAAAGTATAGAGCTATTAAATTTCACACAAAAAAATGACGCTAATTAGCGTCATTTTTTATAACTGTTTTTCGAGCTGCTCTTTTACTGCTTTTAGGCTGGAGCTAACTCAAGACCGGGTGCAGGCATCGTCACAGGCGTTTCAAATGTTGCCCACTCCCATGCTGACTCTGTAGCCATAATTTTACGAAGTAATTTATTATTTAAATCATGACCCGATTTAAATGCAGTTACTTTACCTAAAAGGTTATGGCCTGTCATAAACATGTCACCAACACAGTCTAATATCTTGTGCTTAACAAACTCGTCGCTATAACGTAAACCGTTAGGATTTAACACTTTGAACTCATCAAGTACCACAGCACTATCCATGCTACCACCTAGCGCTAAGTTGTTTGCATGCATGTATTCAATATCTTTCATAAATCCAAAAGTACGCGCACGGCTAATTTCTTCAATAAAGCTTTGCGTTGTTATATCCAACCCAATACGTTGGCGACTTTCATTGATAGCTGGGTGGTTAAATGCAATCTCAAAGTCGATATGAAAACCATCATATGGTTCAACTTCAGCCCACTTATCACCTTCTTCAATGCGTACTTTTTCTTTAATACGGATAAAGCGTTTAGCAACGTTTTGCTCTTCAATTCCGCCTTTTTGTAACAGATATATGAATGGTAATGCACTACCATCCATAATCGGCACTTCTGAGCTATCTAATTCTACAATTAGATTATCAATGCCCATTGCAGCAACAGCTGCAATAAGATGCTCAGTAGTCGATAAGCGAACACCATCTTTGTTAATTAAACAGGTACACAACTGCGTATCACCAACGGCTTCAGGTGTTGTTTCAAAATCAACAACCGGATCAAGGTCGACACGACGAAATACAATCCCAGTATTTGCGCTCGCAGGTCGGAGAGTTATTGTGACCTTCTCACCTTTATGAAGTCCAATTCCTATGGCTTTGACTACTTCTGCAATCGTACGCTGTTTAATCATAGGTATGCTCACTTTTAAATCAGTTACAGTTATATGGCGGAGTTTAACATAAATCCTTTTGCCTTTCAATATTCGTACATATTTCAAACAAAAGTATTATTAAATGTTAATCAGCCTGCTTACGTAAAAAAGCGGGGATATCAAAATAATCACCACCTTCTGATTTATCCGCTTTTTTACTATTTTGTGCTGAAGAGCTTGATGCACTGCTTGAACTAGTTGTAGGCGCTTTTTCTTTGCTTTGCGTTTGCGCTTTAGCAGTGTTTTCTTCAGTGTTTGTATCTTGGCTTGCAAAGCTTGGTACGTACATACTGCTCGTTTGGTTTGATGTGCTTGCAACATCAGAACCTGATGCTTTTTTAAAGCCGTTATCAACAATACCAAACTGTGGACGACGATCGCCGCCTAACCCAGTTGCAACAACCGTTACACGTAGCTCATCAGTCATTTCTGGGTCGATTACCGCACCAACAACAACCGTTGCGTTTTCTGACGCAAGTGCTTTAACGTGATTACCAACAATTTCAAATTCTTCAATCGCAATGTCCATACCTGCGGTGATATTAACTAAGATACCTTTAGCACCTGTTAAATCAACGTCTTCTAGTAGTGGGCTTGAGATAGCCGCTTCTGCTGCTTCTTGTGCACGATCAGGGCCTGACGCAGACGCAGTTCCCATCATTGCAGTACCCATTGCAGACATTACAGTTCTAACATCGGCGAAATCCACGTTAATTAAACCAGAACGTGTAATTAGCTCTGCTATACCTTGTACCGCACCAAATAATACGTCATTAGCTTTAGCGAAGGCATCTAGAAGTGTAGTCCCTTTTCCTAAAACTTTAAGCAATTTATTGTTCGGAATTGTAATAAGTGAATCTACAATTTCTGACAATTCGTTAATGCCTTGTTCAGCGGCTGCTGCACGTTTTTTACCTTCAAAATCAAAAGGACGTGTTACAACTGCAACGGTTAAAATACCGAGTTCTTTAGCAATTTTAGCAACTACCGGTGCTGCACCAGTACCTGTACCGCCGCCCATACCGGCTGCAATAAATACCATATCGGCGCCTTCAAGGCTGGCACGAATTGTATCTGCATCTTCTTCAGCCGACTTACGGCCTACTTCAGGGTTTGCGCCCGCACCCAACCCAGAGGTTATTTGCGTGCCTAGCTGAACTGTAATATCGGCAGCAGAGTTACGTAATGCTTGCGCATCCGTATTAGCGGCTATAAAACGCACGCCTTCTATTTGTTGTTTAACCATGTGCTCAACAGCGTTACCGCCACCACCGCCCACGCCGATTACTTTTATTACAGCTTCTTCGCTGTGTTGTTCCATTATATCAAACATGTTTACTCTCCGACTTGAGTCTTAAAACTCGCCTTGGAACCATTTAGTAATGCGGTTCCACCAATTATTGTTATCCTCTGCTTTCGACTTTTGTGCATTCATCGATTGCATGGTACGCCCGTATTGTAACAAACCAACAGCGGTTGCGTACGAAGGATCATCTACGTAGTCTGTCAAACCAACCATCCCGATTGGTTTGCCTATCCTTACTGGCATTTGGAAGATGTCTTCTGCCACTTCCATCGCGCCAGTCATTTTAGCAGTTCCGCCTGTAATAACGAGACCTGCCGCAATTTGGTCTTCTAAGCCTGAACGACGAATTTCTTCCATCGCAAGCTCAAATAATTCTCTAAAACGAGGCTCTACCACCTCAGATAATGTATGGCGCGACATCAGTCTTGCTGGTCGTCCGCCTACACTAGGTACTTCAATCGTGTCTTCACTACTAGCCATTTGACTACTAGCACATGCGTATTGTACTTTGAGTGACTCTGCATGTGATATAGGTGTACGAAATATTTTTGCAATATCACCAGTAACTTGGTTACCAGCCACAGGTATAACGGCAGAGTGACGAAGCGCACCATTAATATAAATGGTGATATCCATAGTACCGCCGCCAATATCAAGTACTGCAACACCAAGCTCTTTTTCATCTGGCGTAAGCACTGAATAACATGATGCCAACGCAGTAAAGATAAGCTGATCAACTTCAAGACCACAGCGCTCTACGCATTTCTCGATATTTTTTGCCATATCGTTTGAGCACGTAATAATGTGTGCACGCGCTTCCATACGAACACCACTCATGCCCAATGGGTTTTTAATGCCCTCTTGCATGTCGATACTGTATTCTTGCGGCAATGCATGCAGCATTTTACGCTCTGCCGAAATAGGCACAGAACGCGCAATATGAATTACATTTTCAATGTCTTCTTCAGTGACTTCAGTGTTATTAATTGCCACCACGCCACTTTCGTTTTGACATTGTATATGCTTGCCAGAAATACCCAAATACACAGAGCTAATACGACAATCAGCCATTAACTCGGCTTCGTCTATTGCTCGGCGAATAGACTCAGACACTAAGTTTAAATCGTTAACGCCGCCTTTATCCATACCATGAGATACTTGGCTGCCCACACCAACAATGCTGAGCTTGTTATCTGCGGTGATTTCACCTACCGTGGCAACCACTTTCGAGGTGCCAACGTCTAACCCTATTACTAGGTTTCTTTCTGCTGACTTAGTCATGCCTTACTCTTATTTTGTAATTGTTCTTCTTGCACTGGCTTAAAGCTGACTGCAAGGCCGGTATCATACCGTAAATCTATTGTATCTACTTGTGCATCTGCACGTTGTTCCATTCGTGGATAAACGTCTATAAAACGTTGTACACGCTTGGCTTTATCTTTACGTCCTAAATTTAAACGTATTCCGTTATCTAACCATAGTTGCCACGAAAAGCGCTCCGACAATGCCAAACTTGTTAACGTTAAGCCGTTAACTTTTAGCATTTCATCAAATTGCTTAAAAGCAATCCACGCTTCTTCTTCGCTGCCTTCTGGGCCGTATAACTGCGGTAAGTCATCATCTAACTTATCGCTGCTGGCTTGAAATGCTTGACCACTTTGGTTGAGCAATAAGTCGCTATTCCAATGTGCTACTACTTCATGTTCAACAACATATACTTGTATAGTATCAGGCCATTGTTTACGCACCGAAGCGGTAGCAACCCAGGGTAAGTCTTGAACTAGCTGCTGCACATGCTTAACATCAAGTTCAAAAAAACTACTTAAATCGGCTTTTTTAATCGCTTTTATAATTGCCGTTTCATCTGTGTATTTAGGCTGCCCTTGCACTGTAAGGTGCTTAATTTGAGCATCTTTGTTTTCAACTAACCAATCCGATACACCTGTCGTAATTTGCACTAAGCCAATTACAACTATCAGAAAAAAGCTCACACCAAAAATCAGAGACCAATTAAGTTTCAGTTTGATTTCCTGAGCTTTTTCTAAAAGGGGATGCATATTAAAGCGTTTGCTCTAAAATGCGAACAACTAATTGTTCAAAAGTTGCCCCATTCGCTTTTGCTGCCATTGGCACTAACGACTTTTCAGTCATGCCAGGTACTGTATTTACTTCAAGCAGGTAAAAGTTACCTTGCTCGTCTTGCATCGCATCAACACGGCCCCAACCACTTGCGCCCACTAAATCAAATGCATCTAGCGATATAGCTTGTAAGTACTTAGTATCTTGCTCTGATAAATCTGCAGGGCAATGATACTGCGTTGTATTTGATTGATACTTAGCTTGGTAATCGTAAAAACCATTTGGTGTCGTCATCTCGATGACTGGTTGTACTTCATCGCCAAGCACTGTAACTGTGAATTCACGTCCCGTGATCCACTGCTCTACAAGCACTTGATTATCAAACTTAAATGCATTAGCTAGTGCGTCTTCAAGTTCTTGTGCTGTACTTGCTTGCGCCATACCTATGCTTGAGCCTTCGTGCGATGGCTTAACCATTACCTTTTTAAACTCACCCATAATAGCTGCAGCATCAAAGCCTTTTTTAGCGTCAACTACGGTATAAGGTGCAGTGCTTAAACCCGCTGATTTAAATAAGTGCTTACAACGTACTTTATCCATAGCAAGTGCTGAACCCAGTACATTACTGCCCGTGTAAGGCAGGTTCATAAACTCAAGCGCACCTTGTACAGTTCCGTCTTCGCCACCACGACCATGCAAAGCAATAAAAACGCGCTCTACATTTAATTCTTTTAACTCCCACAAAGAACGACTTTGCGGGTCAAATGCAATTGCATCAATGCCACTATTTTGCAGCGCATTTAAAACAGCCTGACCCGATCGTAAAGACACTTCACGTTCTGCTGAGTTACCACCTAGCAGTACCGCTACTTTACCAAATTGTGTGTTTACCTGAGTCATACTTCACCTTGCTTAAGTTTTTCTATCGACATACCCGTCGCAGCTAATGTTTTAACTAACTGACCTATATTACCAGCGCCTTGGGTTAATACTAAATCATTATTTTGTAAATTTGCGGCCAAAACGCCTGCAAGCTCTGCATTTGTTGCTACATGCAGCGGCTCTTTGCCACGTTGACGAAGGCTACGGCATAAGCTTTTGCTGTCTGCGCCAACAATAGGATCTTCACCAGCGCTATACACATCAAGCAGTAGCAACTGATCTACATCAGCAAGTACTTTTACAAAATCTTCGTATAAGTCGCGTGTACGGGAAAATCTATGAGGTTGATATACCATTACTAAACGCTTATCAGGCCAACCTTCACGTACTGCTGCAATTGTTGCTGCAACTTCTGAAGGATGATGCCCGTAATCATCAACTAACATCACATTGCCACGCTCGTTTTCAAATTCACCATAGTGCTGAAAACGACGACCAATACCTTCAAACTTCTGCAGCGCTTCTAAAATTGCATGATTCGCAATATTTTGATCTTTTGCCACAGCAATCGCAGCGGTTGCATTAAGTGCGTTGTGTCTACCTGGCATATTCAACGTGGCAGTTAAACACTCACCTTGTTTGTTAGTTACTGTAAATGTGCACGTGTTAGCTGATTGGCTAAAGTCGCTCATGCGGTAATCAGCATCCTTCGATTCGCCATACGTGATAACTGGGCGACCAAAACGCGGGATAAGTTCAGCAGCAACTTCAGAATCAATACATACAACAGCTAAACCATAAAACGGCAAGTTATGAATGAAATCTACATATGTGTCTTTCATCTTTTCAAGACTGCCGCCATAAGTATCCATGTGATCTTCTTCAATATTTGTGATCACCGAGACCATTGGCTGTAAGTGTAAAAACGACGCGTCGCTTTCATCAGCTTCGGCAATTAAAAAATCACTTTTACCTACTTTTGCGTTACTACCTGCGCTATTTAGCAAGCCACCAATAATAAAGGTTGGATCAAGCCCTGCTTGTCCATAAATACTCGCAATTAAGCTTGTTGTCGTTGTTTTACCATGCGTACCCGCAATGGCTATACCGTGGCGAAAACGCATTAACTCAGCCAACATTTCTGCGCGGCGAACAACAGGAACTCTTGCGGCTTTGGCTGCAATAATTTCAGGATTTGTTTCATCAATCGCACTTGAAACAACGACTACATTGGCATCTTTCACGTTATTTTCATGATGGCCTATAAATACTTCTGCACCGGCTTTAATTAAACGATCTGTCATAGCGCTATGGGCAATGTCAGAACCTGTAATACGGTAGCCTTCAAAAGCGAGTACTTCAGCAATACCGCCCATACCTGCTCCACCAATACCAATAAAGTGAATGGTTTCTATTCGGCGCATTGCAGGGCGTGTGTGTTTTTCTTGTACTGACGTTTCTTTCACTTATTTTCTCTTATTTGTTACTTGCTCACAGTGCGTTGCTACGCTTGCTGTGGCATCTAAAATGGCTTGTTTTTTTGCATTTGTAGCCATTTCAGTAATTAATGAAGGTTGGGCTAAATACGGGCTTAATAGTTCAACAATTGATTGTTTATTAAACTGCCCTTGTGGCATTAATAATGCGCCATTAGCCATCACTAAATATTGTGCGTTCGCTGTTTGATGGTCGTCCACAGCATGTGGAAACGGAACAAAAACGGCCATTTTACCTGCCGCTGCAATTTCGCTAACAGTTAACGCACCAGCACGGCAAACAACAATGTCGGCCCAGCTATACGCTGCGTCCATATCATCAATAAATTCAGCTATTTTTGCATTACTGCCTGTAAAAGCATGCATTTTATAAGCGGCTTCTACAGTAGTTAAATGACCCTTACCTGTTTGATGCCATACACTTATTGGAGCTGTATTATTTAGTGCTTTAAATGCTTCTGGTAATGTTTGATTAAGCACTTGTGCACCAAGCGAGCCGCCCACTACTAAAATATTAATAGGGCTTGATACATCGCGTTTGGCTATATTCATAACGCTTTGGCGAACTGGGTTACCTACTAGCTCGGCTTGACCCTGTGCAAAAGCACTTGGAAATGCAGCTAATACTCGTGTAGCCACCTTAGCTAGCAGTTTATTGCTCATACCCGCTACAGCGTTTTGCTCGTGAATAACCAGCGGGATACCTAAACTTTTTGCGGCAATTCCCGTTGGCCCCGTAACATAACCGCCCATTGCAAGTACTACATCAGGACGCTGTTCTTTCAATACCTTACGCGCCTGCAATACTGCATTAATTACCATGAATGGGGCTTTAATAAGACGCTTTAATCCGTTACCACGAACACCTTTAACGTTAATAAAATCAATATCTATATTGTGCTTAGGTACAACGCTCGCTTCCATTCGATCTGGTGTGCCGATCCAGCTAACTTGCCAGCCCTGCTGTTTTAAATAATCGGCTACTGCAATACCGGGAAAAATGTGTCCGCCAGTTCCACCAGCCACTACTACTAATTTTTTACTCATCGCTTACCTCCGCGTGAGGTGGCTTGTTTGGTTGCCATTTTGGTTTCAAAATCTACGCGTAATAAAATACCCGTGGCAATCGTCATAATTAATAAGCTTGAGCCGCCATAAGAAATAAACGGCAGGGTTAAACCCTTCGTCGGTAAAATACCCGCACTCGCACCTACATTCACCATGGTTTGAAATGCAAACCAAATACCAATGGCAAATGAAAAGTAGCCTTCGTATTCCTTGCCGCACTTAAGCGCTTGTTGGCCTATTAATAAGGCTCTAAATACTAAAGTAGCTAATACCGTTAAAATACTTACAACGCCTATTAAGCCAAGTTCTTCACCTATAACGGCAAAAATAAAATCGTTATGTGCTTCAGGTAAATATTGTAGCTTTTGTACACTGTTACCTAAGCCTTGGCCAAACCAACCACCCTGGCTATATGCCATTAGCGATTGCACCAACTGATAACCCTTGCCAAAAGGATCATCCCAAGGGTCTAAAAAGCCAACAACACGTGCCATACGATATGGTTCAACAATAATAAGTAATACAACCAGACCAACGCCCGTTAAAATAAGTACAAAAAACTGCCATAACTTAGCACCAGCTAAAAACAATAAACCAACCGTTGTTACAAACATAACAACCACTGTGCCTAAATCTGGCTGCAGCAGAATAAGCAGTGCATACACTGCAAATACAGCAATTGGCTTTGCAAAGCCTTTAATATTTTCTTGTACTTCTTCGCGTTTTCTTACCAAATAACCCGCAATATAACTAAAAAAGTACAACTTAGCGGCCTCAGCCACCTGAAAACCAACAGGTCCAATAGGTATCCATCGTTTAGCGCCGTTTACTTCACGCCCAATAATCAATACCGCTATTAATAGCACCATACCTAGTATTAATAGATAAGGGTTTGATCGTTTCCACCACTCCATTGGCACACAAACACTTATCCAAAAAAGCACAAAAGCCATTGCCAAAAACATGCTGTGGCGAATGGTAATATGGTACGGGTCATCAAATAACCGCTCTGCGGTAGGCATTGATGCGCTGGTCACCATGATAAAACCAACACCAATGAGCATTATTACGCAGTACAATAGCGGTACATCGTATAACTGCGCCGAAGGCTTAGGTGTTAATGCGTCTCTTATATCGGCAAAAGCAATCATAACGCCCCTGCCATTACACACTGAACAAAGTCATCACCGCGTTGCATATAGTTGTTATACATATCAATACTGGCACATGCGGGTGCTAATAAAACAATATTGCCTGTACTACTAAGTACTTTGGCCAAAGTAACGGCTTCTTCCATATTGTTAGTTAAATAACTCTTATTGGTAATCGCAGCTAAGTCACTTGCATCTTTACCAAAACAAATTAATGCTTTTACATGCTGTTCTATGTAAGGTTTAAGCGCATTTAAATCAGCGCCTTTGGCATCGCCACCAGCAATAACAATCAGATTTTCACCGCCACTAGCTAAACTATCTATTGCAGCAATGGTCGCTCCAACATTAGTTGCCTTTGAATCGTTAAAATACTTTACACCGTTAAGCTCAGCTACAAATTGGCAGCGATGAGCCAACCCATTAAATTGACCTAATGCATTTTTATATTGCTCTTTGCTTACTTCAAACGGACTTAAGAGCGCCATTACTGCAAGCGTATTTAAATAATTGTGCTTACCCACTACCGCAAGCGTATCAACAGCTAAAAAGGCATCGCCTTTAACCATAAAGTGAGTTTCGCCATTATGTTGCGCTAAATGGTAATCACCTTGTTGAGCACCAAAGCTGATTAGGGGGGTAGAACCGCGCTCAACTGGATGTGTTTGACTATCGTCTGCGTTGACAATAATAAGCTCTGCACCGTCATAAATACTTAGCTTTGAGTCTATATAAGCTTGGTAACTGTCGTAGCGATCAAGGTGATCTTCAGACACATTTAATACCGTTGCACTCACAGGTTTTAAACTTGTTGTGGTATCTAGCTGAAAACTAGATAACTCAAGTACATACACGTCAAAATCATCACTGAGCAAATCAAGCACCGCTGTGCCAATATTTCCACCCAAAGCAACTTTATAGCCGGCTTGTTTTAATACTTCATAAGCGAGCGTAACCACGGTTGATTTACCATTAGAGCCCGTTACTGCAACAACCGGTTTTGAATTAATACGTGAAAATAACTCAACGTCGCCAATCACTTCAACACCTGCGTTAATTGCATTTGCAACAGCTTTTATTTTTAAGCTAAGCCCAGGGCTTATAATAATCATATCGCTTGAACAAAGCTCTGCGTCATCCAAATTACCAAAGTGGGTATCTAGAGTTGGCGCGTGCTCTTTTAACCAATCAATCCCCGGCGGGGTTACTCGGCTATCAATGACCTTTGGTGTGAGGCCATGAGATAATAGAAAACGCACAATGCCCAGACCGGTTACACCGAGTCCGAGCACTGTTATTTGTTTGTTTTTTATCTCGTTTAAATACTGCATTTATCGAATCTTTAAAGTAGCTAAGCCAGCAAGCACTAGCACAACAGAAATAATCCAAAAGCGCACAATAACGCGAGGCTCTGGCCAACCTTTTAATTCATAATGATGATGAATCGGCGCCATTCTAAAAATGCGTTGTCCGCGTAATTTATACGACCCCACTTGTAATATTACCGATAGTGCTTCCATTACAAATACACCGCCCATAATAATAAGCAGTAACTCTTGGCGTACTAAAACAGCAATAATACCTAATGCGCCACCAAGTGCTAATGAGCCAACATCGCCCATAAATACTTGTGCTGGGTAAGTGTTAAACCATAAAAAGCCAAGCCCTGCGCCCACAATGGCAGTACATACAACCACAAGCTCACTCGCCAGCGGTAAATGTGGAATATGTAAGTAAGCCGAAAAGTTAATATTACCTGTTAAGTAAGCAATAATTGCCAGTGCTGAAGCCACTAAAATAATTGGCACAATCGCCAAGCCATCTAAACCATCGGTCAGGTTTACCGCGTTTGATGTACCTACTATGGCAAAATACGTAAGCACGATATAAAACAAACCTAATTGCGGTAACACGTCTTTAAAAAATGGAACAACAAGTGATGTTTCAGATGCTTGTGCACTGGTAAAATACAAAGCAGTAGCTACAACTAATGCAATGACTGACTGCCAAAAGTACTTCCACTTAGCAATTAAGCCTTTTGGATCTTTACGAATAACTTTACGGTAATCATCAACAAAGCCAACAATACCTAAAGAGCCAATTACAAACAGTGTTGCCCATACGTATTTATTTGATAAATCGGCCCAAAGTAGCGTGCTGGTAAAAATGGCCGCTAAAATAAGTAAGCCGCCCATAGTCGGCGTACCCGACTTAGACAAATGCGATTGCGGACCATCGTCTCGAACTGTTTGGCCTATTTGCATACGTTGCAAACCACGAATTAACTTAGGTCCTAAATAAAGAGACATAATTAGCGCAGTTAAAATACCTAAAATGGCACGTAGCGTTAAATACGAAAAAACATGAAAACCACTAAAATACTGTGTTAAATACTCTGCCAGCCAAACTAACATTATGATACTCCATTGATGGCTTGTTGCTGGCCATTAACTAAATCGGTTACTAATAATTCCATGCGAGAACTGCGCGATCCTTTCACTACTATTGTTGTTTTAGTATTCACTTTATTAATACTTTCTTGAATTTTTTGCTGCATCTGTTCGCGGCTCGAAAAGTGGCGATTAGGTAGTTCAAACACATCACTTGCGTATTTACTTAACACACCTAATGTAAATAACTCATCAATCCCTTGCTCAAGTGCATACTCGCCAACTTCTTGATGGTACGTACGTGCATCTTCACCTAGCTCACCCATGTCTCCGAGCGCTAAAATGCGGTGACCTTGCATATCACTTAACAAGTCAATCGCAGCCTTTACCGACTTAACATTGGCATTATAGGTATCATCAACCACGGTGAGTAAATCAGACACTTCAATTAAATTAACGCGCCCTTTTACATCACCCATTGTGGCAAGTGCATTGGCTATTTCTTCAAGAGTTACATCAAACTCGCTAGTTAATGCGGCTGCAATAAGCGCGTTCCCAATGTTATGTTTACCAGGCAATGCTAAAGTAACAGGTACTTGCTTGTTTTTAGTGCAAAGCGTAAAGCTTGCACGCGCATTGGCATCAAGCGTGATGTTCTCTGCCCAAATATCTAGTTTTTCAGTTGTAGAAAAACGTTTAACACTTCGCCCTTCAAGCTTATCTAACCAATATTGGCTAAATTCACTATCACAGTTAACAATCGCAACGCCGTTATCTTTAAGGCCATCAAAAATCTCACCTTTAGCTTTTGCGACGCCCATTAAACTACCAAAACCTTCTAAGTGGGCTGCTGCAACATTACATACAACGGCTACATCTGGTTTTGTCATTGCAGTGGTGTAGGCAATTTCACCTAAGTGATTTGCACCCAGTTCAATAACCGCAAAACGATGTTGAGGCTCTAAGCGCAATAACGTAAGTGGGACGCCAATATCATTATTAAAATTACCTTTAGTAGCTAATACATCACCGTGGACCGACAAAATAGCGGCGCACATTTCTTTTACCGTGGTTTTACCCACACTGCCTGTAATAGCAATTGTTTTAGGCGCCACTTGCGCAATAACAGCAGTACCAATTACACCTAGTGCAATACGTGTATCGCTTACTATAAATTGTGGAATATCTACATCAACTTTGTGCTGAACAATAACGCCAATAGCACCTTTTTGTTTAGCCTCAGTTATAAATTTATGCCCATCAAAATTTGGCCCTTTCAGTGCTAAAAACACTTCGCCATCGCACACTGTACGAGTATCAGTATTTATATTAAGCACGTGTTGATTATCACCTTGATAATCGGTTGTTAGCACATTAGCTAACCAATCAAGATCCATTGGGATCATTGTGTTATCCCTCTTACTGCTTTTTTTAGTTGTTCTTGTACATATCGGCGATCGCAAAAGTCGATTCGCTTATCGCCTATAATTTGATAATCTTCATGGCCTTTACCTGCAATCAAAATAACCTCATCAGCTGTAGCGTTTTCTATAGCAAAACGAATTGCAGTTGCTCTATCAGCCTCTAAATGTGCATTTTGAGGATGGGTTAAACCGCCAGCTACATCTGCAATAATGTCATCAGGATTTTCTGAGCGAGGATTGTCACTGGTAATAATCACTTTATTCGCATTTTGCTCTGCAGCTTGCGCCATTAATACGCGCTTTCCTTTGTCTCTGTCACCACCGCAACCAAATACACAACTTACACCACCTGGCACATGCAGCTGCAATGCTTGTAATGCAAGTGCAAGTGCATCGGGTGTATGCGCGTAATCAACAACACACGTTGGCATACCTGCTTGGCTAAATGCTTGCATTCGCCCTGCTACTGGCTGTAACTGCGCACAACCTGCAACTAATTGCTCAAGCGGATAACCAAGCCCTAGTAATGTAGCGAGCGCTGCCGTTAAGTTATATAAGTTGAATTCGCCAAACAGAGGCGATTTAACTGATAAATCCCCCCAACTAGTCGACAACTGCGCCGAAATACCTTCACTTGAATACTCAACATTAGAAAAGTAAACATATTGACTGTTTTTAGGAGCTAAGTTTTTACGCCCATAACAAATTAGGTTATTAAAATCATACTTTTCAAGCCATTGCTCAGCTTGAAAATCATCTTGATTAAGCACTACAACTTGCGGTTCAAAATCACGGAAAAGCATTAGTTTCGCATCACCGTAACTTGCCATATCACCATGGTAATCTAAGTGATCGCGCGAAAGATTAGTAAACACAGCAGCTTTAAATGCGCATTTAGCAACACGTTGCTGCACTAACCCATGAGATGATACTTCCATGGCTACTAGCTTTTTATGCTGCGAATTTAAATCACTCAAAATATGCTGTAAATCAACCGCAGAAGGCGTGGTGTTAATCAGTGGAATTAAATTATCAGGGTGGCCGTAACCTAAAGTCCCTATAATAGCCGAATCAGTACTGCAAAATTGCGCCAAGTGGGCAATCATTGCTGTGGTTGTCGATTTACCGTTTGTACCTGTCACGCCAATTAAATCAAGAGCCTGACTTGGCTGGCTATAAAAGCGACTTGCTAATTCTGGAAGCTTTTTATCAAGCTCCGAAACTAAATATAGTGGCTCAAAACTTGTTTCAAATTCACATAATCTGTCAGCAATAATAGCTGTTGCGCCATTTTCAATTGCTTTATTAATAAATTGTCCGCCATCAAGTGCATGGCCTTTAATAGCAACAAATACATCACCTGGCGTTACTTCACGACTATCAAGGCGTAAATGTTTTACCAGCTGCGAGGGCGCATCTATTTCGATGTATTTTAAAATGTCCTTTAAATCACGCATCGTTGTCCTTACCTTTTACGTACGCAACCTCTTCCTTGTCAGGCGCTACGTTTAATATTCTTAATGCGTTAGAGATGATTTCTGCAAATGCAGGGCCAGCGGTGGCACCTCCATAGTACACATCACCACCTGGTTCATTAATCATAACTACCACGGCTAAACGAGGATTACTTGCCGGCGCTACACCTGCAAAATAACCTACATATTCATCACCATAACCACCTGCTACGGCTTTTTTAGATGTACCTGTTTTACCAGCTGCACGATACCCATCAACTTTTATGTTGCGAGCAGTACCGTCTTTTTCAAATACACTTTCCATCATGTGGACTACGGCTTCTACGTCTTTTTGTTTAAAAATACGTTCGCCTTCAGGTATATTGTCTTGCTTTAAAATAGTCAGTGGTCGGTTAACTCCACCAGCGCCTAACATGGTATAAAAGCGCGCCATTTGCGCAGTACTTACCGAAATCGCATAACCAAATGATAAAGTGGCAATTTCAAAGTCAGACCAACGACGATTTGGATAAAACAAACCGCTGCTTTCACCTACCATTCCAGTACCAGTATCACTGCCAAATCCTACTTTTTGGTATAAGCCAACAAGGTAATCTTTAGGCACTAACTGAGTAACCTTCGCAACTCCCATGTTTGAGGAGTACTTTAGTATTTCGCGCAGTGTTAGTTCGCCGTGATTACGAGTATCTCTAACTAAACTACCACCTAAACGCATCCAACCTGGGTAGGTATCAATCGTGTCATCTGCCTGAATGGCGCCGTAGTCTAGCCCAGCCAAAATGGCTAGAGGCTTAACAGTTGAGCCTGGTTCAAACAAATCTGTAATTGCGCGGTTACGACGCTTATGAGGTGCAGCATCGCTTAAGTTATTTGGATTAAATGAAGGGCTATTTACCATTGCCAGTACTTCACCGGTTTTAACATCAACTACCATAGCTGAGCCCGATGTGGCTTTATAAGTCAGTACAGCTGATTTTACGGCCTTGTACGCAATGGCTTGAATTCGTTGATCAATGCTTAGCTCTATACTTTCTGGCTCTACACGTTCACGTTCGTCAAGTACTTCTACCTCACGCCCTTGTGCGTCTTTACGAATGGTACGGCGGCCTTCCTCGCCCGTTAAAGCGTTTTCGTATAGCTTTTCAATGCCTTCAATGCCTTTGCCATCGATATTGGTAAAACCAATAACATGCGCGGTAACTTCACCTGCAGGGTAGTAGCGTTTAGATTCATCTAGTAAATGGATACCAGGGAGGCGTAAATCACCAATATAATTTGCTACAGCAGGAGTAACTTGGCGTTTTAAATACACAAAGCGACGCGAAGGATCGTTTAAAAGTCGAGAGTTAATCTTTTTAGGATCAATACGCAGCACATCGGCAAGCTCGCGCCAGCGTAAATCGTTTTTATAATAAAGAGCAGTACGCTTATCAAGTTCAGCAGTGTTTTCAGTTAAAGATAAGTGATCTTCGCCGCTTTTACGTGCTTGTTTGATTACTTTAGTGACAAGCGACTTATGCAATGCTTTAGGGTCTGCATATACGCTCACAACCGGCACACTTACCGCTAGTTCTTTACCATTACGGTCAAAAATCATTCCGCGTTGCACATGCAGTTTTTCAACACGCACCGTGCGTTTATCACTTTCTGAACGTGCTTTATCAGGTTCTATCACTTGTAAATAAGCAGCGCGAGATACGAGTGTTACAAACACCATAAACACAACTGTACACACCAGCATAAAGCGCCATGTGATTAAATTAGTGACTGGTTTTTTGCCTCTATTTCTCATTGTACTATTATTACCTGCTCATCTTGACTCGTAGGTCGTTTCATTTTTAATTGTGATATAGCAACTTCTTCAATGCGTGCATGTTGCGAATAAAATTCTTCTTCAACAAGTAAGTAGCGCCACTCTAAATCGAGTTCATCACGTTCTTGTAATAATTGATCTTGCTTTATAAGTTGCCCACGAGCTAAATGTGTTGTTTGCACAACAGCTAAACTAGAAGCGAATATCACAACCAACAAGGCCGAGGTTAGCTTGTTAGCACCTAGGCCTTTTAATATTTCAAAGAATAAATTGGGTTGACGATAGCTCGCTTTTTTACTCATCCCAACCTCTGTGCAATCCTAAGTACAGAACTACGAGAACGTGGATTACGTTCTACTTCAACAGTACTTGGCTTAATAGCCTTACCCACTGCTTTTAACGTCAGGTTTTTATTTATTTGTGCATCAGTTAAAGGCAGACCTCTGGGTAACACTTCTCCCCTACTCTGTTTTCTAATAAACTGTTTTACAATACGATCCTCTAGTGAGTGAAACGAAATCACCACTAAACGTCCGCCTGGCTTTAGCACTTTAACTGCAGACTGTAGCGCTGTTTGAATCTCTTCAAGCTCGCTATTAATGTAAATACGAATCGCCTGAAAAGTACGTGTTGCAGGGTGCTTAAACTTATCTTTTACAGGTACTGCTTCATCAACAAGGTCAGCAAGTTGCTTGGTTGTTGTGATTGGCGTGTGCTCACGAACTTCGAGTACTTTGTGTGCAATGCGTTTACCAAACTTTTCTTCGCCCAGTTTTTTAATTACGTGGGTAATATCATCTAACTCGGCTTCTGCTAACCACTGTGCAGCACTGCGACCTGTTGTTGGGTCCATACGCATATCAAGTGGCCCATCTTTCATAAAACTAAAACCACGCGCAGCGTCATCCAGTTGTGGCGACGAGACACCAATGTCTAATAAAATGCCATCCACTTTACCAATTAGATCGTTCTGCTCTGCTACTTCGTATAAATTTGAAAAACGAGTATGTGCAATCGCAAAACGTGGATCATCAGCAAATTTTTCGGCTGATTGTATCGCTTGTGGATCTTGGTCAATTGCTTGCAGGCGACCTTCATCACCTAGGCGTGCTAAAATTTGTCCAGAGTGGCCGCCACGTCCAAACGTACCATCCATGTATATACCGTCTGGCTTAATTGCGAGGGCATCGATGGTTTCGTCCATTAATACGGATACGTGTTCAAATTGCGCTGTCATTAGCTATTATTTGCCTTTTTTTGTGCTGTTAGAGTGTAAAATTATCTAAATCTTGGTTAGGTTCAAAATCACCAAGCCTTTCAAGCTCAGTATCTTGCTGCATTTGCTCGTGCCAACGCGCCTCATCCCAAATTTCAAATTTATTCATCAAACCAACTAGCATGATTTTTTTGCCAAGTGATGCATGAGCCCTCAGTGACGGCGCAAGCAAAATTCGACCATTTTTATCAAGTTGATATTCAGTAGCATTCCCGAGCAACATACGCTGCATTCGACGGGCTCGTGGGTTCATATTGGAGATTTTAGCTAAACGGCTTTCTATTTCTAGCCACTCAGCCAGCGGATACAACCATAAACACGGCTCATTTAATGCGACGGTACAAATAACCGTTCCCTGATCTTCAGACAATAGAGATTCTCGGTACTTAGTCGGTACCGCAAAACGCCCCTTATCATCCAAACTCAGTGAACTCGCGCCACGAAACATAAAAAACCTACTTTAAAATTGTTTTATTCAACTTTTGTTTATTTTTATCCAGTGTGATCCACTAAAAACCACTTTTTACCACAGTGCTCCAGTTTAGGGCTTGACAAGCCATTTTGTCAAGTAAGCTGACCAGCTTTAGTAAGTCCCAAAGCTAGAAAAAATAAGGGCTCAAGCGAAGCGTTTGAATTACGTGGGAAAAAGTGGGATTGTGATGAAAAAAATATCTATTCTGTTTTTTATAACTTTCTGTTTACACGCTTTGCTTACTGAATAACCAATGAATATTTACAACTTTTTAAGCATTTTTACTCCCTTTGTAAAATTTACCTAACCGTGTAGTAATAGTTACTGTTTACTTTAAATTACCAAATATGAAAAGTTACATACAAACAATAAAAGACAATAAAATCAACAACTTAAAATAAATAACAGTTTTGGTTTAATCATTGCATCATCTAAATCACTATTTAAATTTTTAACTTATTAAGGATTGATTATGGCTACTGCAACAAATACGAAACCAAACACAACTTCAGATGTTAAGCCTGACGTTAAACTAACAAATACTGAATCACCTCTTACAGAGAAAGCAACATCAGCAGCGCACGATGCGGTAGATGCACTTTCTAGCAAAGCAGCAACAGCTGAAAGCAGTGTTCGTAAAGGCGCTTCGAGTTCAGCAGAAGCACTAAGCGAAAAACAACTTATTGCACGCGAAAAGTTAAGTGAATGTACAGCTAAAACCCGTGCATTTGCTTCTGAAAATCCATTAGCAACCGCGGGTATTGCTTTTGCTGCGGGTATGCTGATTACATCACTATTTCGTCGTAAGTAATCAGTGATGAATAACCCACAAACAAGCGCAGCCAAGGATGGTGAAGCGCAAAACCAAACAACTGAGCAGCAGAGCCAAAAGGACGATTGGCAAGATCATATTGCAAAGCTTTTAGAGTACTCTAAGCAGCTCAAGGATGATTACCAAACTCAAGGAAAGATCACCCATCAGCTTGCTAAAGCTGAATGGCGGTTATCGCTTAGATCGCTTGCATTGATCACTATATTTTTAGGCTGTTTTGCCAGTGGTTTGGTTTTGTTGTGGGCAGGATTTCTAGGTGCTGTTGGATACGGTGTATATGATCTTTTTGGGTCAGTATGGCTAAGTATTGCAACAGCTACTTTGCTGCAAGTTGCTTGTTTAGCATGGCTTTGGAAAAATACGGTTTACCTAAGCAATAAAATTGGCTTTAGTAAAACACTTAAAAGCTTAAAACAACTGTTTAACTTATAAGGAAATTAATATGTTGGTTAACTACTTAATTAAAGCACCTAATGAAAACGTTGATGCTCTGAGTAAGCAAATGGATACGCGCAGTGAGTTAAAACGCCAACATCATGCAGCGTTTCAATATAGACTAAAGCGTTTTGCCGCAACTAAAGTGGGACTAACAAGTGCCTTTTTAGCCGGCGCAGCTGTACAAGCAGGGAAAGGCGAAACCAGCTTGGTAAGAAAATACGGCTGGCTTGTTAGGCTGTTTGCTTAAACGCTAAACATTTCTACCGTGATCAGATAAGTAATCAATACTTGGACCACTTGGCACAACTTGTGTTGGGTTGATCATTGTGTGACTAAAGTAGTAATGACGCTTAATATGATAAAAATCAACTGTCTGTGCTACTCCCTTAACCTGGTATAGCTCTCTGAGGTATCCGCTCAGTGCAGGATAGCTTTCAATTGTGCGTAAATTACATTTAAAGTGACCAACGTACACACTATCAAACCGAATGAGAGTGGTGAATAATCGCCAATCTGCCTCTGTGAGTTCATTTGTGGCTAAATAACGCTGCTTTCTCAGTATCCCCTCTACTGTATCGAGTGCTTTAAATACATCATTAAATGCCTCTTCATACGCATCCTGAGTTGTTGCGAACCCTGTACGATAAACACCATTATTTATACTTGGATAAATCAACGCGTTTAATTCATCAATTTTTGGTTGCAGCGCCTCAGGGTAGTAGTCATCGTTATTACCTGTTAACTCATTAAACGCACTATTGAACATACGTATAATATCGGCAGACTCATTACTGACAATTTTATTGAGCTTTTTATCCCACAATACGGGAACGGTTACTCGCCCGGAGTACTTTGGATTATTTTTTGTATAAACTTGATGTAAGTAGTTACTATTAAATAAAGCATCACCAGTACTGTGGTTTTGCGTATCAAAAGCCCAACCACTATTAAGCATATCAGGACTAACAACCGACACCGTAATTAAACCTTGTAACCCTTTTAATGCTCTAAATATAAGCGTTCGATGCGCCCAAGGACACGCAAGTGACACATATAAATGATACCTGTTCGCTTGAGCTTTAAAACCGGCCTCGCCCGTTATTCCAGCGCTACCATCAACAGTTATCCAGTGACGTAACTGCGCCGCCTCGCGCTCAAACTTACCATTACTTGAATCAGTGTCGTACCATTTATCTTGCCATTGACCGTTAACTAATAATCCCATAAAACTCTCCTAAAAATACCGTTAAATTTTGCCAAACTCGCCGTTTTGATAATCACGCACTGCTTGCTGTACTTCAGCTTGAGTCGTCATTACAAACGGCCCCATATGAGCAATCGGCTGATTAAGTGGATCGCCAGCTAAAACCAAAACACCAGCGCCGTGCTCAGAGCTAATATTAATGTCACTCCCTGGTTCCAAAATAAGTAACTTACCCGCTGGTATTGTTTGATTGTCGCTCATTATTAGTGAGCCGCTATGAATATAAAGCATTACTTTTTGTTGGCTAATAGGTTCTAAATTCATGCTTTTACCAGCAGGTAATGTAATATCAGCAAGCGCCGCATTGGCAGCTAAACTCTGCAGAGCGCTTGTAAGCGTTTCACTTTCAAACTGCCACGATCCCGCCAGTGCTTTTAACGTCACACCTTGTGTGTTAGTAAAACTCGGAGCTGGATTCTTTGTAGTATCTTGATAACGTGAATCACGCATTTTTTCTGCACTTGGCATGTTTATCCAAATTTGAAAGCCATGCAAACCGTCAACAGCATCAGCGAGTGGCATTTCACTGTGCATGACGCCGCGCCCTGTACTCATCCATTGCACATCACCTGCTTTAATTGCTTCTCTGTTACCCATTTGGTCACGATGTTCAAAGCCACCTTTTAGAATATAAGTAAACGTTTCAATACCTCGGTGCGGATGCTCAGGAAAGCCTCCCATATAATCTTTTTTGTCGTCTGACTTAAGTTCATCAATCATTAAAAAGGGATCTAAATATTTACCATCAAACCCAGGTATACGGCTAATACTCACACCATCGCCATCTTGAGTTGCATAAGCTGTAAGTATTTTTGATATTTTCATTTATTAATTCACTCTAAAGAATAAGTTTATGGGGTTATTAAATCATCCATTAAACAAAACAACTATGTCTTTAAATCGACCTTAACATTCCAAAAAATAGAACTATAATGATTCATTGGTTACATTTTCAACCTTATAATTACTATGGTTATTTGGAGTGAATTTGGCTACAATTGTTATTGCAAAATACAAAACTAAGGAATGGTTATTTTTACTTATTCTCTCAAACATCAGCTTTATCGTTTACTTATATTGCTAAGTATTCCGGGCACCGCTGTAATTATTTTTACACTGCTGCTTGAACGCGATCACTCTATTGAGCAAAGTGAAAAAAAAGTAGAAAATATTGCTAAGCAATTAATTTTACA
The DNA here is from genome assembly GCF_015864475.1 of Pseudoalteromonas sp. SWXJZ10B. NCBI lineage: Bacteria > Pseudomonadati > Pseudomonadota > Gammaproteobacteria > Alteromonadales > Pseudoalteromonadaceae > Pseudoalteromonas > Pseudoalteromonas sp. SWXJZ10B. The sequence goes on along the minus strand of NZ_JADYXD010000003.1, from coordinate 53,387 downwards.
GCAAAAGTACTTAGTCGATGATATTGACCGTTTAGCGCGTTATTTGGCTAAAGAGGAAAGTAAGAAAGAAAATTTAGCAACGACCTGCCCTAATTATTTTAATCAATTTAGATCTATTTACGCACATGTTGCCAATATCGGGATTATAGATCCAAATGGCATTGTTATATGTACAACAAGCGGGTTAGCCAAAACAATTAATATTGCCGATCGGGCGTATTTCCAAAACGCCTTAAAAAGTAACCAATTGTCGGTAGGTTATTTTCAGCACGACCGAAGTCTGCAAAAAAACACCCTTAATTTTGCGTTACCTATTATTAATAAAAAAAATGTAATTCAGGGCGTTGTAGTTATCGTTGTTGCGCTTGACTGGTGGAACAATGCTTTTAATGACATTGAACTTCCGCCAGGCTCTATTGCTGCAATTGCTGATTCTAACGGAAAAATTTTAGCGCGTTATCCACCTACAGCGGCCACGCTTGGCGATAATATTGCACAGACTTTATTAGCAACTGATTCTTCGATTAATAATGAGGCATCAACAAAAATAAAATCTATTGAAGGTGAAGCCCGAATGCTTCACCACTCTGTTATTTACAGCGATCCGAGTAATAACAGCTTAAATATACATATCGCACTTCCTGTTACGCATGCTTTAAAGCAAATAAATAATAATTTTTTTATAGCGATTGGTGTGTTTATTTTATCGCTGCTGATACTGTGTTTAATTGCACGTAAACTACTTAAAACCAGCATTATTGACCCAATTAATAATCTAACAAATGCAACAAACGTATTGGCTAAGGGCGAGATGCCCTCACAAAAAATACAACCCAATAATCCAGAGCTAAATACTCTCTATCAGCGTTTTAAATCAATGGCGCAAACTCGGTTAACAGCTGAAGCTAATTTAAAAAACAAGCATGATGAGCTTACTAGCTTGCTTAATACTCTGCCCGATAGTTACGTTAGAATTAACATCCATGGCGATATTCTCAACATAACAGGACAGTTTAAGCCTCAAGTAAATCCTAACAGCACTGTAGTACCTCATTTATCATCAATACTTTCACACAGCAATGTTCAGCTTTTGTTATCGCAGTTATCTAAACTTGATGTTTCGAGTAATTTAGAATTCACACTCGAAAAATCAGATCCTAAACGCAGCTTTGAAGCACGTATTAGCGCAATGCAAAGTAAAAATGAATACGTTGTTGTACTACGAGATATAACACAACGAAAAGTAAATGAAGAAGCACTCCACCTTGCCTCACTAGTGTATAACAACAGTAGTGAAGGCATGGCAATCACCGATCCAACGGGTATCATATTTGATGTAAATCCTGCATTTTGCAAAACGACTTTATATAGTAAAGAAGAAGTAATTGGCCGGTCCTCTTCAATTCTTTCATCAGGAAAACATGATAAGAATTTTTACAATAAAATGTGGTCTGAATTACAGCAAACAGGCCGCTGGCAAGGCGAGGTTATTAACCGTAAAAAAAACGGGCAGCTTTATTCTGAGTGGCTCACAATCGATACTATTTATGATACAAACAACGCACCTATTCGTCGTATCGCGATATTCACAGACCTCACAGAAAAAAAACAAGCTGATGAAACCATTTGGCGACAAGCTCATTTTGATCACCTAACTGACTTACCAAATCGTTTAGAATTAAAGGAGCGATTAAATCAACGATTTTCAAATGTTGTTACTCCAGATAATCAATTGGTTGTCATGCTTTTAGATATTGATCACTTTAAAGATATTAATGACACATTAGGCCATCACTATGGCGATAACTTATTAAAACTCGTATCTCAGCGTATAGTCCAGTCGGCAAAAAATGCTGAGTTTGTGGCACGAATTGGGGGAGATGAGTTTGTTATTGTATTTAGTCACATTAAAAGTACGCGCCATATTAATCAAATTGCGAGTAATATTTTACTTAGTCTATCGTCAGCTTTGCATCTTGAAAACGAAGAGTTATTTATTAGTGCAAGCATAGGCATTGCTTGCGCTCCTAATGATGGTGAAAATACTGAACAGCTTTTAAAGGCAGCCGATCAGGCTATGTATAAAGCAAAAAGTAATGGTCGTAACTGTTTTGAGTTTTTCTCTGCTGACATGCGCGAATATGCACACGCGCGCATGGTGCTATTAAAAGACTTACGAAGTGCCATAGAACTTGAACAGTTTGAGTTATTTTATCAGCCCATAGTTGCTTTAAATGATTTACATATTCATAAAGCTGAAGCGCTTATTCGTTGGCAACATCCCGAAAAAGGCCTAATTAGCCCTATCGCATTTATCCCACTTGCTGAAGAAACCAGGCAAATAAATGCAATTGGTCAATTTGTATTTGCCCAAGCTTTGCAAACACTTAACGATATAAAAACACTAACCGATGATACTTTTCAAATAAGTGTAAACGTATCGCCAGTGCAATTATCCACGCCAGAGAGTGGCATAGATGAATGGTACGATATGCTAAAAGCAGCAAAGCTGCCTGCTTCGTCAATTGTCGCAGAAATAACTGAAGGCTTAATGGTTAACCCTGAAGCACTTACGCAAAGACGCCTAAAAGAAATAGTAAAATCAGGTATGCAGCTTGCTCTTGATGATTTTGGTACCGGGTATTCGTCGCTCGCTTACTTACAAGAAATGGACACCGACTATTTAAAAATAGATAAACGTTTTGTTGATAATATTCAAGTAGGCAGCCAAGAACTTGCATTGTGTGAAGCCATCATTGTTATGGCGCATCAGTTGGGCTTAAAAGTAATCGCCGAAGGAATTGAAACTAAATTACAAATGCAGCTACTACTTGAAGCAGGATGCGATTACGGTCAAGGTTATTTATTTTCAAGACCTTTAAATAAAAGCAGTTTTATGGCACTTCTAGCTGATAAAAAAGTAGCTTTATTAAAATAAATAGACAAAAAATCACTGTTACGCAATAAATAATGCGTCTGCGCGGTCAAGTTAAGCAATCAGATATAAAGTAGTAACAGGATTTAAAAATGGCAAAAGCAACATTAGAGCAATGGCGAATGTTTAAAGCGGTAGTGGATCATGGCGGGTTTGCAGGCGCAAGCGCAGCTGTACATAAAAGTCAGTCAACCGTACACCATGCTGTGCAAAAACTTGAAGCCGCCTTGCAAATTAAGTTGCTTGAAGTAAAAGGCCGTAAAGCATTTTTAACCGATAGCGGTAAGCTGATTTTACGCAGAGCCGAGTTTTTAATTGAGGAAGCGACTAAAATAGAATCGGTAGCAAGTACACTAAGCGAAGGCGTGGAAAGCACATTAAAAATAGCTGTTGATGAGGTTTTTCCACACGCTATTTTATATCAAGCACTTGCTAAAACGAGTGAGCTTTACCCTCTTTTAAAAATTGATTTAGTAGAAAGCGTGCTAACAGGTGCAAACGAATTATTACATAACTCAGTGGTTGATTTAGCTATTTCATCAATTCCTATCTATGGAATTAGTTGCAGTACGTTATGCGATATAGAGTTTATAGCGGTTGCGCATAAAGACCATGTATTACAACAACATACTGAACAACTCAACTTTCGTGATTTAAAGCTACATAGACAAATAGTAGTTCGCGATTCAGCAACCCACACCAGTCACAATGAAGGCTGGTTAGGTGCAGATATGCGCTGGACAGTAAGCCACTTACGTAACTCTATTGATATGGTTAGCCAAAATTTAGGTTACGCTTGGCTGCCAAAAACACAAATTGCACATTTAATTGAAGATAAAACCCTCATTGCACTTAATTTAGACCAAGGTACAACCCGCACTCTTAATTTATATTTAATGTGCAACGACAACGACAGGCTTGGTCCTGCAGCACAAGAGTTTAAAGAGCAAATTACTGCACTTACTAATTTAGCTAATTAATAGCTATTCATTTTTTACATCGAGGTGATCTGCTACATAGGCGCCTCGCTGCCCACGCTCTTTAGCCGGCCCTACAGTGCTATCTTTACCTGTTTGCTGCTCAGTAGCTGCATTAATAACAGCACCTAATGTGATTATATAAGCGCTGATATACAACCACATCAGCATAATCACTACACCACCTAGTGAGCCATACGTTTCGTTGTAACTAGAAAAACGCGACACATAAAATGAAAAACCTATAGATGCTAAAATCCACAGCACGGTAGCAATAGACGACCCCATTGTGATCCAACGCCATTTAGCAGGTTTACGATGTGGGGCATAACGATATAAAAGTACCAATGCAAAATTAAAGGTAAAAGCCAATAATGGCCAAGAAATGAGTTTAATTAATAAATCTATACTTTCTTTTAGTCCCACTAAATTAAGTACAATAGGTAAAATACCAATAATTAATAGCGCAAAAATTGCGACTACAATCGCTCCTACCGAAAATAAAAAGCGCACTAGTTGAGCCTGAAAAAATGAGCGTTTTTCATATTCACGATAACTAATATTACATGCAGTAATAAGTGCTTGGCTGCCCTTTGAACTACTCCAAATAGTAAGTATGAGCGTACCAATTGCACTTAAGCTCAAGCTTGCACTTGATGTTTTAGCAAGGCTAGAAACCTGAGATAAAATCAGTTCACTGGTGCTTGGTGGAAGCAAAGTAACTATTTTACTTAAGTGCTCACTTATATCTGTTGGGGATGAAAAGTACGCATACACTGATACCATCGCCGCAATGGCTGGAAAAATAGCAAGTAACGCATAAAATGCCACACCGGCTGCCACTATAGATAAGTTATCTTCACTCATTTGCTTAAAAATACGTTTAACAATATCCCACCAACCTATAAAAGGGATATGTGCAGGCTGCTCTGCTTGCTGTCCTCGTTTAGCTTCTTTCATTCTAAACCTCAATATTTGTATTACGTTACTACAGCAAAATATTTGCCAAGTTATAAGCGTTTGGTACCAAACTTGCTAATATTTATCTATAAGTGACTCTAACACGGAAGATAAGCCATGCTCGGTACCCTAAAAAGCAGTGTAGCGCTAAATAATACAACACCAATAACTGACGTGATCAAAGTTGATACACTTTCGTGGAATTTCTTTTATGAGCAAGGCGTGCAATTACTTCACGTAACAGCGCAAATATTACCCACTATTTTACTCGGCATAATGCTTTTAGTACTCAGTTACTTAATTTCAGGACCACTTTCTAGATTACTAATCAAACCCATTGACTATATGACTGACAGCAAGCTTGTTCACCTAGTTATAAGGCGCAGCATAAGCACCCTAATAATTTTATTTGGGGTATATTTATTTTTACGTTTAGCAGGGCTTACTCAGTTTGCCGTTGCTATTATGAGTGGGACTGGGTTGATAGGTTTAATACTCGGCTTTGCTTTTAGAGACATAGCAGAGAACTTTATTGCCAGTTTATTACTGAGCGTACAAAGACCTTTTAAAATTGACGATGTAATTGAAGTGGATGGCCGATTAGGTATTGTTAAAAAAGTAACAGCAAGAGCAACCACACTTGTTGATTACGATGGCAATCATATTCAAATACCTAATGCGACTGTATATAAAAATACCATTAAAAACCTGACTGCCAATCCAAAAATGCGCGGCAAAGTAGAAATTGGTATTGGCTACGATAACGATATACGCAGCGCACAAACCCTCGCCCTAGATATTGCCAATCAACAAAATGCAGTACTTAGCGACCCACCCGCGCAGGTTTTAATAAAAAACTTAGGCTCATCTACTATTAACTTCGTTTTGTATTTTTGGGTTAATAGCGAGCAGCACAGCCCATTAAAAGTAGGCTCACAACTTATGCGCGAATTAGTAAATGAGTTCACTAAACAAAAAATCAGCATGCCTGATGACGCACGAGAGAGAATTATACTCACCGACACTAATGAAAATGCTTCTAGCTTAGAGGAAAAACAACCATCGCAAATACAAAGCGAAAAAAGTGAAACTGTTGAGCAAACTAAAACGCTTGATGATGTAAGTAGTGATACCGACGAAATACGTGAACAAGCAGAGCAATCTCGCGATCCAGAACAAGGGAAAAATATTATTTAATAACGCTTAAATTGTATTAACTAAAATTTAAACGCAAAAAAGCCCGCAGTGTTAACTGCGGGCTTTTTATTGAATGAGTGAGTCAGCCGTATAAGCCGGGTTTTGTCCTTTCCGAAGAAAGTGATAATCATTCGTCTAGGCCATAAATCGCTCTATGGCTCAAGCAACCTACCCGGTTCCAACGTGGGCCACGCCATAAGGAACCCTATTTGGTCTTGCTCCGAGTGGAGTTTACCTTGCAACCGACTATTACTAGCGGCCCGGTGCGCTCTTACCGCACCCTTTCACCCTTACCAATCCGAAGATTGGCGGTCTCCTCTCTGCTGCACTTGTCGTAGGCTCACGCCCCCCAGCCGTTAGCTGGCACTCTGCCCTATGGAGCCCGGACTTTCCTCCCCCTGATCATTTTCGTCACAGGCAGCGATCATCTTGGCTGACTCGGCGCGCAGTATACATGAGGCTAATACCAAGCGCAGTAAAATTTACTCTTTTTCTTCAATAATTGTTTTGTATAAAGCGTTTTTCTTCATTCCAAAGTATTCAGCAACAACGCCACAGGCTTTTTTCATTGGCATTTCGCTTTCAAGAAGTGCCAGCATTTTGCGCGCTTCAGGCGGAACATCATCTATTTGCTTTGGTTTGCCCGGAAGCATAAGCACTATTTCGCCGCGCTGCTTGGTAGGATCATCAGTTAAAAACTGTTTAAGCTCACTTACACTACCATTAAAAAATGTTTCAAAGGTTTTGGTTAGCTCTTTAGCAAACACAACTTGCTGCTCATCACCAAGGGCTAGTGCTAAATCATCAAGGCTTGCCATAATACGGTGCGTACTTTCGTACATTATGCTGGTAATACCTGAGTTAACAGCTTCGGTAAAAAAGTCTTGGCGAGCTTTACTTTTAGCTGGCGTAAAACCAATAAACTGAAAGCGGTCGGTTGGTAAACCTGAACAACATACGGCTGTAATTGCAGCACATGCACCTGGAACAGGTGTAACATGAGCGCCTTGTTCACGACATAGATTTACAACAGCGTAGCCTGGATCACTAATTAGCGGTGTACCAGCGTCGGATACTAAAGCAATATTTAAACCTTGATTAAGTTGATCAATAATTTGTTGTGCTTTTTGCTTTTCGTTGTGGTCGTGTAATGCAAACGTTTTTGCCTTAATACCAAAGTGGCTAAGTAGCTTGCCGGTATGGCGAGTGTCTTCAGCAGCAATTAAGTCAACTTGCGATAATGTCGCAATGGCACGGTGACTTAAGTCGTCATAATTGCCAATTGGGGTGGCAACAATGTAAAGAGTGCCAATTTTCTGTGAATTCTCCTCATTTAACATTGAGGTCTCCTGCGTCAGTCAGTAATATAAGCAAATCGCGTTAACGTATTGGGAAATCATTGTGCGACTTAAACTAGTTAGTCTATTAATTATATTGTCAGGGTTATCGGCGTGTAGCACAACCGAAAAACCAACTAAAAACAGCGATAACGTAAGTAACCGCACTAATGCACTGCAAAATCAGGCAACCAGTGCGCAATCTATCTATCAATTGGCGCAAAACCGCCAAGGTGCCGATAAAATACAGTTATTGTATAGCGCCCGTGATGCAGCAATTAGTGAGCAAAACTGGCCTTTATTAGAGATAATTGGGAATGAGCTTGAATTAACCGCAAGTGTTGATCAAATTCAGAACCGTCTTTATATTGCATTTGCACAAAAACAACAGAATAAAAATGATCAAGCTTTGGTTATTTTACAGTCGCTAGACGGACAACTGACTCAACCTGAGCATTTTGCTTGGCATCAGTTTTTAACGGCCAGTATTTACGCATCGCAAAATTTTCCGAAAAAAGCTGCACCCTACTTTTTTAGGGCCTCTGAAACAGCAACAAAAAATAATATAGAAATCCCTCAACTTAATCAAAATTTGTGGGATAACTTAAAGCAACTTTCTTCTTACGCGCTTGAACGCTTTAACCGTGGTTCGGTTATTCAGCAAGGGTGGGCTAACCTAGCGTTATATCATCAAGTATATGCAAGTAGTGGCGTAGAGTTAGATCAAGCGATCAACAATTGGCGCAGACGCTATATTGGGCATCCGGCTTTTACTGTATTACCTGAACAAGATGAAATGCTTACTGAACTTGCTCCTATCAATATAGAGCGCTTAGTTGTGTTATTTCCACAATCGGGCCCTAACGAACGTTTAGGTGATGCCCTTAAAGCTGGCGTATTAGCTGCACTTGATACGCAAAATATCAACGACACTATTTTTATTGATGAAAACTTAAGTACAGAAGAAATTGCAGCACAACTTGAAGAAATAAAGCCTGACTTTGTAATTGGCCCTCTACTTAAAGCAAATATAGATAAACTAGCTAATGCGCAAACGTTTATCGATACGCCAGTACTACATTTAAACACCTTTGATGGTGAACGCATTTCGCTTCAGCATTATTACTTTGCACTAAATCCTGAACACGAAGTAGAACAAGCCCTAGAGCACTTTTTAGCAATGGGTTACCAAAAGCCGATGCTACTTGCGCCTAATAACGCTAACGGGCAACGTCTTGTTGATTACTTTAACTTGCAGTGGCAACGCTATAGCGAAACTAAGCCACAAATAGGTTTTTATAACGATAAAAAAGATATGCCAAACACGATTACCAGCTTGCTGGAAGTAGATAAATCAAAAGATCGCATAAAAACGGTTAAGGCATTATTTAAACAAGAAGTAGAAAATGAAACGCGCTCACGCAGTGATATTGATGTTATTTATATTTTAGGTGATGCAATAGAAACACGCTTAATTAAACCTTACCTTGATGTAAACGTAAGTACTTTTGCAGATCGCATTCCACTTTACGCCAGCTCTAAAAGCCACAGTAAACAAATTGACAGTACTGACAAAGGCGACTTAGACGGCCTATACTTCACTGAATTGCCGTGGATGCTCGATTCGCAAATTAAACAACATAACTTACGCCAGCAGTATGATTCGTTATGGCCAGAGCAAGTAGATATTAGCCAACGCTTATTTGCAATGGCGTACGATGCTGTATCAATATTACATGACATCAGGCAGTTAAGCGTAATGCCAGGCAATCAATATAGTGGTTTAAGCGGTAAGTTATCTGTTAATACCAGCGGCCATATAGAACGCACGCTCGACTGGGCTCAATATACAAACCGTCGCATTAAGCCTGTGCAATTAGAAACACAACGCCCGGTACCATTGTTTATGCAATCAGCGGGTGACATACAAACTATCAATTAAATTTAATTAAGGGGGCGGCATGTCGTGGTTTAAAGAGCTGTGGCACAATAGTCGCGAAAAAGGCCAGTATTATGAGCTTGAAGCGCAAAAATACTTAGTTACTCAAGGGCTAACACCCATAGAACGTAATTATTACTGCCCCTTTGGTGAGCTTGATGTCATTATGAAAGAAGGCGATACCCTTGTATTCGTTGAGGTTAAGTTTCGCAAAAATAATGCTCGTGGCGGTGCCAACTATGCGCTTAGTCCACAAAAACAAGCTCGATTAAAACGTAGTATTTATCATTACTTAGCAGCTAAAAATTTAACTAACCAAGCTCTAAGAATTGATTATGTAGCCATTACAGGAGAAGCATCTCCTAATATTAATTGGCTTAAAAATGTATTTTAAACGCAAATACAAAGATAAATTATTGGTAGGCTATGCAAGACACAATTAAAGAAATTTTTACAGAAAGCATTCAAGTTCAAATCGCTGCTGGTGAAGTGCTACCTAGTGCGCTTGAGTCAGCTGCATTTACTATTGCACAAAGTCTGATCAACGGAAATAAACTCATTTGCTGCGGTACTGCAAATTGCCACATGCTCGCTCAGCATATGGCGGGTGTGTTGGTTAATCATTATGAAACCGAACGTCCCTGCTTACCTGCAATTGCTCTATCGCAAGAAAACGTTAATCTTGGGCAAAGTACTCAAGTAGACGATCACGATACATTTGCTCGCCAAGTCCGCGCTTTTGCCCAACAAGGTGATTTATTGCTTGTATTGGCTATAAACGGCAACGAAAAACATGTTATTTCTGCCGTTGAAGCTGCACTAACTAAAGATATGAAGGTCATAGTTATGGTTGGTGATGATGGTGGCGAGTTGGTAGGCCTACTTGGACCTAACGATGTTGAAATTAGATCGCCATCTAAACGCCCTAGCCGCATTATCGAATCCCATTTAGTTAACTTACATTGTTTAAGCGAACTTGTTGATTTAACGCTTTTCCCTCAGGATGAAAATTATGTTTAAACACTCTCTTATTGTTTTAGGTACTGTTGTATTACTGCAAGGCTGCGCAGCCGCTGTTGTTGCAGGTACAGCCAGTGCAGTAACTGCAGCGAACGACCGCCGTACCATTGGCTCTCAAATTGACGATAACAATATTGAAATAAAAGCCAGTATTGCACTTAGCGAAGTAGAACGTCTTGAAAAGTTTGCCAATATAAGCGCTGTAAGCGTTAACGGTATTGTTTTACTTGTTGGCCAAGTATCTAACGAAGAAATGAGAAACGAAGCGCAGCGCACCATTGAGGGCGTTTCAGGTATTCGTAAAATACATAACCAAATTCGTATTGGCTCAAATACTGGCATTACTACACAAACTCACGACTCTTGGCTAACTTCTAAAGTAAAAGCCCAGCTACTAACAGCAAAAGACATTAGCAGTAATAACATTAAAGTAGTGACAGAAAATGCTGAAGTTTTTTTAATGGGCTTAGTATCTGACTCTGAGTCAACTCAAGCTGTAAATATTGCCCGCAATGTTTCTGGCGTAGAGCGTGTAATTAAAGTATTTGAATACTTGTAAACACAAAATACAGACATAAAAAAACCGCTTATTCAGCGGTTTTTTTTGGCATTTACTTATTATTTAATAACACGTAAATGAGAGCCTTTTTTCTTCTCAGGCTTTTCTGGTGGTGTTTCATCAATATACTCAGCTGATGAATCAACACTTTCAAGCTCTGGCACAAAATCGTCTTCGTCCTCTAAAAACTCATCTGCGGTAAAGACTGTTCCTTCGCCATTTTCACGCGCGTATATTGCAAGCACAGCACCTAGAGGTACATACACTTGCATTGGCTGACCACCAAAGCGCGCACTGAAGCTAAGTTGGGTTAAGTCTAACGAAAACTGTGTGACCGCTGATGGACTTATGTTTAAAACAATTTGTCCGTCTTGAACAAATTGTGTTGGCACTTGTACATTTGCAAATCCAGCGTCTACCACTAAATGCGGTGTACACTCGTTATCGACTATCCAATCAAAAAAAGCACGTAATAAATAAGGACGATTAGGCGTCATTATAAACGGATCTCACGCTCAGCTTCAGTTAAAGAGGCTTGGAATGACTCACGTTCAAATAAACGGATCATGTACTCTTTAAGCTCTTTAGAACCTGCACCATTAAGCTCAATACCAAACTCTGGTAAACGCCATAATAGTGGAGCTAAATAACAGTCTACTAAGCTAAACTCTTCACTCATAAAGTAAGGTGCTTCGCTAAAAATAGGTGCTACAGCAAGCAATGCTTCTGTTAGCTCTTTACGAGCTTGAGCAGCGTCTGACGTGTTGTTACTGATTTTGTCAGCTAGGCTGTACCAATCAGTATCAATACGATGCATCATTAAGCGGCTACGACCACGCATTACCGGGTAAACAGGCATTAGTGGAGGATGAGGAAAACGTTCATCAAGGTATTCCATGATGATGTTTGCCTGGTATAAACCAAGCTCACGGTCAATCAGTGTTGGCACTGTACCGTAAGGGTTAATTTCGTGAAGTGCTTCTGGCAAGTTATCTTTTTCAGCCAAATGAATATCTACACTTACACCTTTTTCCGCAAGTACAATACGTACTTGGTGGCTATACATACAGTTAGCACCAGAAAAAAGGGTCATTACAGGGCGCTTATTGGCAGCTACGGCCATGCCTATACCTCCATTAAATAACTAAAACAGCAAAAGGGGCTTAAGCCCCTATTGCAAAATTACCTTTAAAAATGTTCAACCTAATGAACATCTCTCCAGTATTCTTTCTTAAGCATAAATGCCAAGATAAACAGGATAATTAAAAATCCTATTACCTTAATACCTAGCGCTTCCGATTCAAGACGTGAAGGTTCACCCACGTACTCAAGGAAGTTTGTTAAATCACGAGCCGCTTGGTCGTATTCATCTATGCTTAATTCGCCCGTACCATCTGTTTCAGTAGCAATAACTTTAGTCACAGTGTGACCATGCTCTTGTACTTCTTTAGTGATAGGTGTTGGTAAACCTTGTAGTTCTTGAAGAACGTGAGGCATACCTACCGATGGGAAAACAATGTTGTTAACCCCAAACGGACGAGATTCATCTTTATAAAACGATTTTAAGTACGTGTAAATATAATCTGGTGATTTTACACGAGCAATTAGAGTTAAATCCGGCGGAGCCGCACCAAACCATTTTGCTGCATCGTCTTTTGTAATCGCGTTAGTAATATGACTACCTACTTTAGAGCCGTCAAAAATCAACTGCTCTAAACCAACCTCTGTTGGAATACCGATATCACGAAAAGTACGTTCATAACGTTGATACTGCATTTGGTGACAACCAAGACAGTAGTTCATGAACAACTTTGCACCGCGTTGTAAAGATGGTTGATCAGTAAGGTCGTTGTTCGCTTCCATTAAAGGAACCGATGGACCCGCTGCCATAACCATGTTCGGCAACAAGTTTACTGATAAAGCAAATAAACCAATAATAAGCTTCTTCATCATTTCGTTAACCTCTCTGGCAATGGCTTAGTTTTTTCGTTCTTACTGTATACAAACAACAGTACGAAGAACATAAAGTAAGTCACAGTACAGATTTGAGAAATAATCGTTTTCATATCAGTTTGTGGAGTTGCACCCACCCAACCTAGAAGAACGAAAGTTACAACAAAACCTGCAATGTTCCATTTATGGAAACCACAACGGTAACGAACCGATTTAACTCTACCACGGTCTACCCAAGGTAGTAACGCAAGTACCACAATCGATGCACCCATCGCCGCAACACCGATTAACTTATCAGGGATTGCACGTAAGATTGCATAGAATGGCGTAAAGTACCAAACCGGGAAAATATGCTCAGGTGTTTTAAGTGGGTTAGCTGCCTCGAAGTTTGGACCTTCTAAAAAGAAGCCATTCATCGCTGGCATAAAGAACACAACCCAACAGAACAATATTAAGAAACCAACCACACCCACAATATCTTTAACTGTGTAGTAAGGGTGGAACGGTATCGCATCAACAATATCTTTCTTGTCAGTGTAATACTCATGAAATTTAAATTTAGGCTTATCTTCTTCAGCTACTGAGCCTTTCTTACGTTTAATCTCAATACCTTCAGGGTTATTTGAACCCACTTCGTGTAGAGCAACAATGTGTAAGAAAACTAAGATTACAATAACCAGTGGTAGTGCAATTACATGTAATGCAAAGAAGCGGTTAAGCGTTGCACCTGATATTACATAGTCACCACGGATCCAAAGTGTTAAGTCATCACCAATAACCGGAATAGCCCCGAATAAGGAGATGATTACCTGTGCACCCCAGAACGACATTTGCCCCCATGGTAATAAATACCCCATGAATGCTTCAGCCATTAGCGCTAAGAAAATAAACATACCAAATAACCACAGTAACTCACGTGGTTTTTGATAAGAACCGTAGATCATGCCACGGAACATATGCATATATACAACGATGAAAAACGCTGATGCACCGGTTGAGTGCAAGTAACGTAATAACCAGCCATATTCTACATCACGCATGATGTATTCTACTGAAGCGAATGCACCTTCAGAAGACGGAACAAAGTTCATCGTTAACCAAATACCTGTTAGGATTTGGTTTACTAGTACCAACATGGCTAATGAGCCAAAAAAGTACCAGAAGTTGAAGTTTTTAGGTGCTGGATACTGTGCAATATGCATGTTCCAAACACGTGTCATTGGGATACGGTCGTCTATCCAACCAATAATCTTACCAAACATTAGGCTGCCCCTTTTTCTTCGCCCACTAAAATAGTGGTCTCATCAAGAAAAGTATAAGGTGGTATCTCTAAGTTTAATGGAGCAGGTACCGATTGAAATACACGGCCAGCCATATCAAATTTAGAACCATGACATGGGCAATAGAAGCCATCATCGGTTCCTTCAACTTTCTCACTAAAGTTACCTTGGAAAAAGCCAGGTGAACACCCTAAATGCGTACAAATACCTACAGCCAGAAAGATTTCTGGACGTAATGAACGGTAATCATTTGTTGATGATTCTAATTGTTGTGGCTCTTGCGAATGCGGATCACGAAGTTGACCTTCATGTTCTTTCATTTGCTCAAGCATTTTTGGGGTCCGTGATACAACCCATACAGGTTTACCACGCCACTCGACACGTATTAATTGTCCCGGTTCAAGTTTGCTGATATCTACTTCTACAGGCGCACCCGCAGATTTAGCTCGCTCACTTGGATTCCAAGACGCAATAAAAGGAACAGCAGCCCCAGCCGCACCAACACCACCTACAACAGAGGTAGCTATGGTTAAAAAGCGACGTCGGCCATTGTCTACAGGCGCATTGCTCATCCACTTATCTCCACTATGATTCTCAACACTTGCTATATTGAGAACATCAGTTACAGCAGGTTAATTATTCGAATTTTTAAAATAGAAGCGATCATAATTAAAACCCTTGATTAAAACAAGGTTATTCAAAGCCCTATGCTCGAATAAAACTAACTTGATCAAAACTTGATTAAGTAAGCTCGAGAATAAAGCCGAACGACTATAATAACGCTTCTGTAAAAACAATATACTGACCAAGATCAACACCACTAAGAGGAAACAGTAAAAACTGTACATAGTGCGGTTAAACTCACTCATTTTACTTCAATGCCAATTGTAGCAAAAAATTCCACCAATTAACTGATGGATTTAAACTAATTACGATAATTATTTAACTTTTTTGCAGCTATCTGAGTGTTTTTTAACTTTCGTTTGATTAATACGCAGTTATTAATCAATTTGATCATCATTAATTGCTGCAATCACCCAGTATCACCGTCGATATAAATAACTTTATATTAAGTTGCAAATGTAAACATTTTGATTTAAAAACAAAAAACCCAGCATAAGCTGGGTTTTTGAATTCTTGATAACGTATAGATTAACGTTTTGAGAACTGTGGACGCTTACGCGCTTTCTTAAGACCCACTTTCTTACGTTCAACTTTACGTGCATCACGTGTAACAAAACCTGCTTTACGAAGTTGTGAACGTAATGATTCGTCAAACTCCATAAGTGCACGAGTGATACCATGACGGATAGCACCAGCTTGACCAGTTGTACCACCACCAGAAACGGTGATGTAAAGGTCAAATTTTTCAGTCATATCAACTAGCTCAAGAGCTTGATGAACAACCATGCGTGCTGTTTCGCGACCAAAATACTCTTCTAGAGAGCGTTTGTTGATTACGATGTTACCAGTGCCTGGGCGTAAGAATACGCGAGCACTTGAACTTTTACGACGACCTGTACCGTAGTATTGATTTGCCATGATGGTGCTCCTTAAATGTCTAGAACCTGAGGCTGTTGTGCAGCATGGTTGTGCTCAGTACCTGTGTAAACTTTAAGTTTACGGTACATAGCGCGGCCTAAAGGACCACGTGGCAACATGCCCTTAACAGCCTTCTCGATGATCATTTCAGGCTTTGCAGCTTGAAGTTTATCAAAAGTAGTAGACTTAAGACCACCTGGAAAACCAGAGTGTGAATAGTACACTTTGTTTTTGAATTTGTTACCAGTTACAGTAACTTTTTCAGCGTTGATAACGATGATATAATCACCAGTATCTACGTGCGGTGTATATTCAACTTTATGCTTACCGCGTAGGCGATGAGCGATTTCAGTAGCGATGCGACCTAAAGTTTTACCTTCAGCGTCAACTACGTACCAGTCACGTTTTACTGTTTCTGGTTTAGCAACAAACGTTTTCATTTATAAAAATCCAATGTTTTTCAATTAAAACCACAAGTAGTTAATATTAACTACTGCTCTAAGTTTGCTATAACCCCTTCGAGTTTTAGACTTTTGCGCCGCTCACAAGTGGCTAGACTATATGAGGGCATAGAACGCAACGTGGCAGACGCGGGAGTATACCAGCACTTAAAACACATTGCTACTCGCCGGTTGTTTTTTCCACAAGAAATTTTAGAAATAAGAAGTACTATATATGCACCTCTTATTTTTAATGGCTAACCTATTACACTTTTACCTACTAATTTAAACCAAATGCTCTCTAGCTAAATACTCTAGAGACTGCATTTCTTGCAAACGGCTTATACAGCGCTTAAATTCAAAGTTTAAATTACCTTGGGTATAAAGTTCGGTAATAGGTTTTTCAGCCGATATAATTAAAGTTACATGGCGCTCGTAAAATTCATCCACTAAAGCAATAAAGCGTCTAGCGGCATCATCATTAGTTTGCCCAAGCTGTTTTACGTTAGAAATAATCACCGTATTATATAAGCGGCTAATCTCCATGTAATCAACCTGACTACGCGCTGTTTCGCACAATTCACTAAACTCAAACATCACCACGCATTTAGCTACTTTTCGCGTTTTGATTAAACGACCTTCTATCTCTATCGGCTCATCTAATTGTCCAGGCTCTGACGATAGCTTATCGAAGTATTCAAATAGGTTTTTATCCGCTTCTTTATCTAACGGACTATGAAAAATTTCGGCTTGCTCTAAGGTACGCAACCGATAATCAATACCTGAGTCTACATTAACTATTTCTGTATTGAGCTTAACCAGTTCTATAGCAGGGACAAAGCGGGCACGCTGCAAGCCATTTCTGTAAAGCTCATCAGGCACTATATTAGATGTAGCAACAAGTACTATACCCCGTGCAAATAGCGCTTCCATTAAGCCACCTAGCAACATAGCATCGGTAATGTCTTGAACAAAAAACTCATCAAAACAAATTATGTCTGTTTCAGCTTTGAAAGTGTCGGCTATTTTTTCTAATGGATTAGCCGTATTGTTTAGTTTTTTAAGCTCATTATGCACTCGGTGCATGAATCGATGAAAGTGCACGCGCATTTTACGTGTGCCCGGTAGTGATTCGTAAAAAGTGTCAACTAAATAAGTTTTACCACGCCCTACTCCACCCCAAAAGTACAAACCTTTTATAGGCGCAGGTTCATCTTTACTAAATAACTTAGCAAAAAAACCTTTTTGTTTTGGCTTTGCCTGAGTCAGGTCATCGTATAGACGTTGTAAATGGCGCACAGCATTTTCTTGTGCTGCGTCGTGTACAAAGTCATCTCGCTTTAAGTCTTGTTGGTATGTTTGCCAAGGAGTCATATCTATTTACAGTTAAAACACAGTTTAATTTGCAAAGCATATTAACACGCATCATAACTCGGGGTATATTACACTTAGTATGATTTATAATTGAATCGGCATTCGTTAGTTATTTTCCCAAAGGGGTAGTTTTTATGGGCACAGTTATGTGGGTAGGTTTAATTGTTATTGCTGCTGTTGTAGCATTTTTTATTGGCGCATTTGTTACTAAAAAACAATTCAAACAAGATGAATTAAAAGAGCAGGCAGAGCAAGCTGAAAATGCGTTAGAGCAGTATCGTCAAGATGTAGCTGATCATTTAGCGAATACTGGCAAGCTCGTAAATAAAATGAAAGAAAACTATGATCAACTGCTTAGTCACGTTGAAGAAACAAACCAACTTCTTTTAGAAGATAGAAATAAAGCACCAGCAGAACCTTATTTTTCTAAAGAAACAACAGAACAACTACAAGCGTCTTTAAAAGAACGTCGTTCAGATCGTTCTTCAGCCGCAGCGCAACCAGCTGATTATGTATCGGGTGAATCTGGTTTATTTGCTGGTCAAAATAAAGTTTCAGAACATTCTAAAGTATCTTGATGAACTTTTTTTAGACCCCATAGTCTTTAGATATAACAGCTTTGTTGTTTTATCTTAATAAACCAAAAAGGGCTGCTTTTAAAGTAGCCCTTTTTGTTTTTGCTTTATCTTAAGTGGAGTTACCCCTGACTATGAAAATGAAATTATCACTTATCAGCGCAGCTATTTTATCTACAAGCTTATTAATGAGCCCTGTAGCGTCTTATGCAAAAATGCCAATTGCAGTAAATGGTCAACAATTACCCACTCTTGCCCCCATGCTAGAGAAAATATCTCCTGGTGTTGTAAGTATCCAAGTTTCAGGCTCTAAAGAAGTACGCCGCCGTGCAGATCCACTCGAATACTTTTTTGGACAACAGCAGCCTCGCAGTCAAAAACGCCAATTTAGTGGATTAGGTTCTGGGGTCATTATCGATGCTGATGAGGGCTATGTAGTGACTAATAACCACGTAATCCAAGACGCCGAAAAAATGGTAGTTACTCTCGAAGATGGCCGTGAATTTGAAGCAACTAAAATTGGTACTGACACAGAATCAGACATCGCTCTTTTACAAATAGACGCTGATGACTTAACTGAAATCAAACTCGCCAACTCAGATAATTTACGAGTGGGCGACTTTGCGGTTGCGATTGGTAACCCATTTGGCCTTAGCCACACAGTTACATCAGGTATTGTTAGTGCCCTTGGTCGAAGTGGTTTAAACATTGAGGGCTACGAAGATTTCATTCAAACCGACGCAGCTATTAACCAAGGTAATTCTGGCGGTGCCTTAGTTAACCTCAATGGTGAGTTGATTGGTATTAATACCGCTATTTTAGGTGCTTCTGGCGGCAACGTGGGCATTGGTTTTGCGATTCCATCTAATATGATGAAAAATCTAGTCGATCAAATTATTGAACATGGTGAAGTACGTCGAGGCTCGTTAGGCATTTCTGGTCGCCCACTTGATGCAGGACTTGCAAAAGCACAGCAACTTGATGTCAAACAAGGTGCTTATGTAATGCAAGTAATGGACGACACTGCCGCAAGTAAGGCAGGAATTGAAGCTGGTGACGTTATTGTTAGCATAAACGGTGGCGACATTAGTGGCTTTCATGAACTACGCAGCAAAATTGCTACGCTAGGTGAAGGCCGTGAGATAAAACTTGGCATTTACCGCGATGGTAAAATTAAAACAGTGAAAGTAACTCTTGATGGTGCATCAGGTGTTACAGCGACCGGTGAAGAACTCCATCCTGCATTCCAAGGTGCGACACTTGAAAATGTACAAAAAAACAGTAATAAAGGTGTTGAGGTTACTTCTGTAGATCCTCGTTCACCTTCTGCCCGTGTTGGCCTTGAAGAAGGCGATATTATTATGCAAGTGAATCGTCAACGAGTAGAAACAATTCGCGACATGAATAAAATCATCGACAGTACAAAAGGTAATATAGTACTTGGCGTGCAACGTGGTCGTGAGTCTATATTTATTTTAATTCAGTAATAAATAGCACTATTAATGTAATAAAAATAACAGTGGCACTTGCCGCTGTTATTTTTTTTATGTCATCATAAAGAGATTGCTCACTTACATAATAAGAAAATCGTGCTGAAACTAATAAAATTTATTCTTCCCCCTTTATTTGCAGGCCTAAGTATTGCTTTTTTAGTGGTTTTTTTCAGCCCTAATATGCGAGCGGCTTTACTTCCAAATGTTCCCCTACCAAGCGCAATGAGTTCGAGTCACCTGAGTTTTTCTGATGCAGTTAAACGAGCAGCTCCTTCTGTGGTTACTATTTTTTCAGAAAGTATCTCCAAAGAACCTCGTTATAAAAGAAAAAACACGGTACAAGAGCTAGGCTCTGGCGTCATCATGTCGCAAGACGGTTACATTCTTACCAACTACCATGTTGTTAATAATGCAGATCAAATTATGGTTATTCTAACCGATGGCAGACGCTTTTTTGATGTACAGCTAATTGGTTTTGATACTATTACTGATTTAGCCTTACTTAAAATAAATGCAGATCACCTTCCGGTAATTCCTGTAAATGATAGCTATGTATCCAGTGTAGGCGATGTTGTACTTGCCATAGGTAACCCGCTTAATTTAGGCCAAACAATCACGCAAGGCATTATTAGCGCAACGGGTAAGCAAAAAATTACAGACAGTCCGTACAATAACTTATTGCAAATGGATGCGGCTATTAATGTGGGCAACTCTGGCGGCGCATTAGTTAACTCCAATGGTGATTTAGTCGGCATTACTTCTGCGCAGTTTAAAACGCGTGAGAACTTGAATATTCAAGGAATATTCTTTGCGGTTCCTTACTCACTTGCTAAAAAAGTAATGGGTAAGCTCATTCGTCATGGTCGCGTTGTGCGCGGCTATTTAGGCTTTGAAGGCACAGCAGTAGATAGTACCGGCAAGGAAGTAAACGACAGTCTGACCCCAGTTACTGGCATGCGTATTACTAATTTAGACCCTTTGGGACCAGCATGGCAAGCGGGTATTGAAGAGCAAGATATTGTTATTAAAATTGCAGGGCTTTCGGTAGCAAATCCACAAAAAGTGCTGGAAGAAATAGGTAATACAGAACCAGGTAAAGAAATAGAATTTGAGCTTTACCGGAATGGTAAAATAGAAAAGATTATGGTGACTGTCGCAGAGCTTGAAACAAAGCTTTAATAAAAAATAATACCAACTTTCATAAATCGTCAATAAAAAGGTCGGATAGCAATTTGCGTATCCGACCTTTTTAAAATAGCTTAGCTAGTTAAATATCTACTTAACTACTTCGACGTTTAATATTTGCACCCAACGCACTTAGCTTATCTTCAATGCGCTGATAACCTCTATCAACGTGATAAATACGGTCAACAACCGTTTCACCCTGTGCCACTATACCCGTTAAGATTAAGCTAGCTGAAGCGCGTAGGTCGGTTGCCATCACTTGCGCGCCCGTTAGGCTCTCAGTCTCACCACAAATTGCGGTATGCCCTTCTAAACGAATATTAGCGCCCATACGCTGCAACTCAGGTACATGCATAAAACGGTTTTCAAAAATCGTTTCCGTAATCGTTGCACTACCATTTGCTACTACATTTAATGCTGTAAACTGAGCTTGCATATCCGTAGGAAAACCTGGGTGTGGAGCTGTTTTAATATTCACGGCTCTCAGTTCTCGGCCGCGCATATCAAGATAAATACTGTCGTTATGTACTTCTAAGTGTGCATTTGTTGCACGTAGCTTTTCAATCACAGGCTCAAGAGAATGAAAGTCAGTGTTTTTGCAAAGTACTTCACCGCCTGCCATTGCTGCAGCGACTAAAAACGTACCTGTTTCTATTCTATCTGGTAAAATGCTGTGCTCGCATCCTGCTAAACGCTCAACGCCTTCAACTTCAATGCGGCTAGTGCCTGCCCCCGTAATTTTAGCGCCCATAGCAATTAAGCAGTTAGCTAAATCAATTATTTCGGGCTCGCGTGCAGCGTTATCAAGTATGGTTTTACCATCAGCGAGGGCAGCTGCCATCAATAGATTTTCGGTAGCGCCTACGCTTACCATTTCCATAAAGATTTCAGCGCCTTTTAAGCGACCGTTTACCTTGGCATTAATATAACCATTTTCAACGTTAATTACCGCGCCCATGCGCTCCAAACCCTGAATATGAATATCAACAGGGCGAGCACCAATAGCACACCCACCAGGTAAAGACACTTGAGCTTCACCAAAACGAGCAACTAAAGGGCCTAATGCAAGTACAGAGGCACGCATTTGCTTAACTAAGTCGTATGGCGCTAATGTCTTATTAACCGTTGCGCCGTCAATCACTAGCGTATCGCCGTGCCAATTAACATCAGCGCCTAGAGTTTTTAATAAGGCTTCAGTGGTCACTATATCGCGAAGGCGCGGTACATTAGTAAATGTACTTTTTCCATCAGCTAATAATGAAGCAAACAAAATAGGAAGTGCGGCATTTTTAGCGCCAGAAATAGTCACTTCACCAGCAAGTGAAGTACCACCTTGAATTACAAATTGATCCATTAAGAGGCCCTATTTATTGCGGTAAAATAAATTTTTGTTCACGCTTCCACTCTACAGGAGTAAATGCACGAATAGATACTGCGTGAATTGTGCCATCTGAAATTGTATTCATTAATGGGCCATAAACTAGCTGCTGCTTTTTAACTCGGCTTAAACCGTCAAAGCATTCACCTACTGCAACAACTTCATAATGACTACCATTGGCTTTTACATGTACTTCAGCTAATTGAAGTTCTTCGCGTAATAATGTTTCGACTTGGCTAGTTTCCATAACTCTCACTCAAATAGGGTTGTAACCTGACCCAGTTGCATTAAATTTTGCAATTGCTCAGGTAGGTTTTGCAATTCAAGGCGAATGCCTTGCTGCTTTAATTCTGCAAAAGAGTGAATTAACCAAGCTAAGCCCGCTGTGTCAACCCTAGATACACCACTTAGGTCGAAATAGATGATTTCATGCTTGGTTAATAGCTTGTTGTTCAGAAGCTGTTCATCGCCAATTGAATTTCGAGTAAGCTCACCGTTTACTCGAAAATGTTGTCCATCAACTTGGCTTATTGCCAATTTAGTCATTCGAGTTACTGCCTCTAAACTGAACTGGTAGCTGACTCTTTTGCTCTAAAAGGTTACTTACATTATCAATACCTTGCTGACGCAAAATACCTTGTAGCTCACTTTGTTTTGCATCTAGTAAACTAATACCTTCAGCAATCATATCGTACGCGCGCCATTCACCGTCACGGTCTTCGCGTACTTTAAAATCGATTCTGATATCAGGTTTACCATCTTCAATAATTTTAGTTTTAACGACAACGACATCTTTGCCTTTAAATGCTTGTTCTGCACCAAACTCAACTTTTTGGTTTGTATATTGAGTGAATACACCTGCATAAGTAGCAACTAAGTACTCTCTAAAAACACCAATAAAGCGTTGAATTTCTTTAATTGCTTTGGCTTTTTCAGCTTCGTCGGTAATTGCACGTACTTTAGATACTTCACTACCTAGTACGCGAAGTGCTGCATATTTGTAGTCGATATAAGGCATTAATTCATCTTCAACGATTACGCGAAGATGCTCTTGATTTTTAACAATTAATGGCTGATCTTTTTTAATACGTGCAAATGTATTATCGGCAACTTGGCGTACCATTTTATTTGGATCAACCAATTTAACATCTGCTGCACTTACGCTTTGAGTTAGCGTCATTGTGCCAATTGCTACAATAGCTAAAAACTTTTTCAACATAATAATTACTCACTACCTTGGTTGAATAAAAACTGCCCGATTAATTCTTCAAGTACAATGGCAGACTTAGTATCAGTAATTGAATCGCCATCACCTAGTGCTTTACTTTCCACACCAAACAAATCGTCAATTGCTTCATCTTGCTTGTTTTCAGTCACTGTTTCGCCTAAACAACGTTGTTTAGCCGAATCTGGAGAAATGACAGGGTGAATACCTAAGTACTGCTCACCTAAAATACCCGACGTTAAAATAGAGATTGAGCTTGTGTCTGAAAAACGACATAAATACTGTGCATCAATGGTCATGTTTACCACTGGTAAAAACTCTTGTGGGTGTACATAAATTGATTCAACACGACCAATTACAACACCACCTACTTTTACCGGCGCACGCGCTTTTAATGAGCCAATGTTTTCAAACTTGGCATTAAGCGTATATGTTTCGCCAGAGCCACTAATACCTGAATTGGCAACTTTAAGTGCGAGCATCGCAAAAGCTAAAATGCCAAGTGCTACAAAAAAACCAACTAAAATTTCTAATTTCCGTGAATTCATTATCTATACCCTATTAGCTGGTAAACATTACCGCTGTCAAAATAAAGTCAAAACCTAAAACTGCTAATGACGAATGAACAACCGTTTCGGTGGTTGCTTTGCTGATCCCTTCTGAGGTCGGCACACAGTCATATCCTTTATAAAGCGCAATCCAGGTCACCACTATGGCGAATACAAAACTCTTAATAATACCGTTTAGTATGTCTTGCTGAAACGACACTTGTGATTGCATGATTGACCAAAAACTACCTGTATCAACCCCCAGCCAATCTACACCCACTAAATGAGCGCCTATGATTGCTACGGCTGAAAATATCAATGCAAGCAATGGCATGCTTATAAAACCCGCCCAAAAGCGCGGTGCAATAATACGTTTTAGCGGATCGATTGCCATCATCTCAAGTGATGAAAGTTGCTCTGTTGCTTTCATTAAGCCAATTTCAGCAGTCAATGCGCTACCTGCGCGTCCTGCAAATAGTAATGCAGTAACAACCGGGCCCAGTTCTCGCAATAAACTCAGTGCCACTAACGGCCCTAAACTATCCTCAGCGCCATAACCAACTAATACGGTGTAACCTTGTAGAGCCAACACCATGCCGATAAACAAACCCGACACCATAATAATCAGCAACGATTGCGAACCGACCATATAAAGTTGGCGAACAAGTAACGGTGTGCCTTTTTTAAAATTAGGAACATGCGCAAGCGCACTAAACAGCATATAAGCCGAACGGCCAAGAGCCGCAAAACGTCCTAGCGTTTTATGCCCTAGCTTTTGAAATAAATCCAACATTATGCTTTTTCTCCAAGCAGTTCATCTGCATAAGCTTGAGCCGGAAAATGAAATGGTACCGGACCATCCGACAAGCCTTTTAAAAACTGTTGAACTAAAGGAGATTCATGATTGCGCATTTCATCAGGAGTACCACAACCAATTACACCTTGATCGGCGATAATTATAACGTGATCGGCAATACTCATTACCTCTGTCACATCGTGTGTCACAATTAAAGACGATAAACCCAATACTTCGTTAAGCGACTTAATTAGCTTAACCAATACGCCCATCGAAATAGGGTCTTGTCCTGCAAATGGTTCATCGTACATGATTAGCTCTGGATCAAGTGCTATAGCGCGCGCAAGTGCAGCACGTCTTGCCATACCGCCCGATAACTCAGAGGGCATTAAATCTTTAGCGCCACGTAGCCCAACCGCTTGCAATTTCATTAATACAACTAATCGAATAAGGTCTTCACTTAGCTTTGTGTGCTCTCTTATAGGAAACGCAATATTGTCAAATACCGACATATCAGTAAACAGCGCACCACTTTGAAAAAGCATGCTCATTTTAGTACGTGCTTCGTATAACTCTTTACGAGACATTTTAGGAATGCTGCCACCTTCAAATAAAATATCACCTGAATCTGGTTTAAGCTGACCACCAATTAAACGCAACATAGTGGTTTTGCCAATTCCGCTTGGCCCCATGATCGCAGTAATTTTACCTTTAGGAACGCTAAAACTCATATTTTTATATATGATTCTATTGCCTCTCGAAAAGCTAACATCCTTGACTTCTACTATTGATTGCGACAAGTCGCTCTCCATAAAAATGTTCACTAGTGCACCTATTTTAAAGCTTTTTTGTCAAAGATGGAAAAAACAATTCGTAAGATTTTGTAATACACCCATGAAAAGGATTATAAGACTCGCTCAAAACAGCTTAACCCCGGCTTAAATTTTTAAATTAGCTGTTTAAAAGCAGCATTGTTACGTAGTTGACCTTACTCTTTTATTTATACTTTCATCTTGGCTTTTGTTACTATTCGCGCCATCCGTATTTTGTATAACTGGCTTAACACAATGGTTACCTCGTTTGTTATTTTAATTCTTGGTTTTGCAGCTCTTGTTTGGAGTGCAGACAGGTTTGTTTATGGCGCTGCGGCTCTTGCTAAAAACTTTGGTGTACCTACACTTATTGTTGGTTTAACCGTGGTAGCTATGGGCTCTTCAGCACCCGAAATGATGGTTTCAGCCTCTGCCGCTTTGGCTAATAAAACCGACACAGCAGTTGGTAATGCTGTTGGTTCTAATATTACAAACATTTTACTTGTGTTAGGTATCACAGCTTTATTTCGCCCTCTTTCAGTTTCATCAAGTACATTAAAACGCGAAATGCCATTGGTAATGCTCGTATCTTTAGTTACTTGGTATGTGTTCTCAGATAACTACTTTTCATTTAATGAAGGTGTTGCACTTTTGGTTGGCTTTATCGTATTCATCGGTGGGTTAATTATTGTATCTATGCGTGCAAAAAACCAAGATGACCCATTTGTCTCAGAAGCCTGCGACGATGTACCAAACGATGTACCTACGAAAAAAGCGGTATTTTGGTTAGTTGTCGGCATGATACTCCTACCTGTTAGCTCTCATTTTTTAATAGGATCGGCTGTCGATATTGCTAAATACTTTGGCTTAAGCGACCTAGTAATTGGTTTAACGATTATTGCCATTGGTACTAGCTTGCCAGAACTTGCCGCTTCGGTTGCAGGTGTACTTAAAAATGAAGATGATTTAGCACTAGGTAATATTGTTGGCTCAAACATATTTAATATTCTAGCGGTATTACCACTTGCCGGTATTATTAACCCTTCTGCCATTGACCCATCATTAGTAAGCCGAGACGTATTAATTATGATTGGCGCAACACTTGCCCTAATTATTATGTCATTGAACTTTAGAGGCACCCAACGTATCAATAGAGTAGAAGGCGGCTTATTGCTAATAGCGTTTTTGGGTTACCAAGAGTATATTTTTAGTCAAGTAGGGTAAATGATGGCAACGCTAAATTTTATTGAACAAGGCCTTCGCGTTTTAGATGTTGAACGCCAAGCACTTAGTGATATTGCACAATATGTAGATGAAAATTTTCATAACGCGTGCCAATTAAT
Organism: Pseudoalteromonas sp. SWXJZ10B; assembly: GCF_015864475.1. Taxonomy (NCBI): domain Bacteria; kingdom Pseudomonadati; phylum Pseudomonadota; class Gammaproteobacteria; order Alteromonadales; family Pseudoalteromonadaceae; genus Pseudoalteromonas; species Pseudoalteromonas sp. SWXJZ10B. Next base: position 26,519 of record NZ_JADYXD010000003.1, on the reverse strand, counting down.
GTACGACTGCGAAGGCCGTATTATTGTCATTGGTATGGGTAAGTCAGGTCATATTGGCAATAAAATAGCGGCAACCCTTGCAAGCACTGGCAGTCCAGCATTTTTTGTTCACCCTGGTGAAGCAAGTCATGGTGATTTAGGTATGATCACTAAAAATGACGTGGTTATGCTTATTTCTAATTCAGGGGAGACCAGCGAAGTTTTAAATATCATTCCGGTTTTAAAACGACTTGGTGCCAAAATGATATCGATGACTGGCAATACGCAATCAACCATGGCGACCCTTGCTAATGTACATGTGTGTATTAAAGTAGAAAAAGAAGCCTGTTCATTGGGTCTAGCTCCTACATCAAGTACCACTGCAACGCTTGCGATGGGCGATGCCATGGCAGTTGCATTATTAGAAGCTCGCGGGTTTACAGCTGATGACTTCGCGCTATCTCACCCAGGTGGTAGTTTAGGCAAGCGCTTATTACTTACTTTAAAAGATGTTATGCACAGCGGCGCAAATACACCTATTATTAGCGTTTCACAAACAGTTAAAGACGCCCTTATTGAAATGTCTGCTAAAGGGCTAGGTATGACAGCCATTGTTGATGAAGATCAGCAGCTCGTGGGATTATTTACCGATGGCGATTTGCGTCGTATTTTAGAGCAAAGAATTGATATTCATACAACACAAATAGATGTTGTTATGACTAAGTCATGTACTACGGCTACACAAGATATTTTGGCTGCTGAAGCGCTTAATATTATGGAACACAAACGTATAAATGGCTTAATCGTCGTCAATGATAAAAACCAACCTATTGGCGCATTAAACATGCAAGACCTATTAAAAGCAGGAGTGTTATAAATGCAATTTGAAGAACTCTATCAACCGCTGAGCGATGATGCAAAAGCACGCGCTAAAAAAGTAAAGCTACTTATATGCGATATTGATGGTGTATTTTCTGATGGCCGTATTTATCTTGGTAATCAAGGTGAAGAGCTAAAAGCATTTAATACAAAAGATGGTTTTGGCATTAAAGCGCTTATAAACAGTGGCTTTGAAGTGGCTGTAATTACTGGTCGTCATTCACAAATAGTGCAACAACGTATGAGCAGCTTAACCGTACAGCATATTTATCAAGGCCAAGAAAATAAGCTCATTGCCTATCAAGAGCTAAAAGACAAACTCAACCTTAGCGATGAACAAATTGCTTATATCGGTGATGATGGTCCTGACATGCCCGTTATGGAATTAGTCGGCTTTGCTGTTGCAGTAAATGATGCCCATCCACTTATTAAACGTTTATCACACTATGTAACGCAAATGCCTGGCGGCTTTGGTGCAGTAAGAGAGCTCACCGACTTACTTATGCTTGAAAATGGTAAAGCATTGACTACACAAGGCACTAGTTCATGAATGCAGCGCGCATAATATTAAGCGTTTTATTCATTAGCTGTATGGTTTGGCTTTGGTACCCTTATTTTACACAAACAAATATTGTGCCTCAGACTGAGCCTGAAGTTATTGCCAAGCCTGATTACATAGCCATAGAACTCAAACAAACAGCCTATGACGAACAAGGTAAAATTAGCCACAAAGTCACTGCGGCTAAAATGGAGCTATATCAACAATTAGGTTTTACGTTTTTTGAAAAACCTATTTTTACTTTATATAACGAAAAGCAAACGTGGCAAATAAATGCAGACGAAGCAACATTATACGAAGACAAACAATTAATTTTAGAAGGCAATGTGGTTGCCAAAAACTTAACCGATAACGCCATGATAGACAAAATCAATGCTGATAATATTCAGGTAGATATAAAGCTATTAACAATGCGTTCGGAGCAACCCGTTATCATCACTGGACCCAATTTAAAAATCACTGGTAAAGGCCTAGAAGCCGACTTAAAAACCGAAGTGATAAAACTAATTAACCATACGCGAACCATATATTATGACCAATAAAATATTAAAATCACTTATTATTCCTACACTTATACTAGCGTTTAATAGTAGTGCTGCAGAGCAAAACACGCAACCGGCTGCAAATCAAATTTCAATAAGCGCCGATAAGCAAGAAGGTCAATTAAAAGCTAATGTCGGGATTTTTGAGAAAAACGTTGAAATTATTCACGGTAACCGCCGTATCACAGCCGACCGCTTAGAAGTACATAAACGCGATGAACTTGGCGATAATAAACAATTATTAATTGCTACAGGTAGCCCTGCGCACTTTGAAGAAAAGCAATCAGATGGCACGACTATGAGCGCCAGTGCTGACGAAGTACGTTATGATGTATCTAAGCGTTTTTTAACGCTTGTTGGTAATGCACAAGTATCGCAAGCGGGACAAAAAATAAATGCTAAAAGCATTACCTACGATATAGAGCAGCAGCTAATCAGTGCCGAAAAAGATGAAAACTCAACTGACCGCGTTCACACAATTTTAGTACCAATCGAGACTAAAAAAAGTAAAAAAAGCGACAAAGGTCAACCATGAGCACATTAAAAGCAGAGCTATTAGCAAAGAGCTATAAAGGCCGTGAAGTTGTAAAAAACGTCGGCCTTGAAGTCAAAGCTGGCAGTATTGTTGGCTTACTTGGCCCTAACGGCGCAGGTAAAACTACCACGTTTTATATGATAGTAGGACTTGTACCTAGCGACAAAGGTAAAATATCGATAGACGATAACGATATTACTCTTTTACCTATGCATAGTCGTGCTAGATTAGGCATTGGCTACTTACCGCAAGAGTCTTCAATATTCAGAAAGCTGACTGTTTATCAAAACTTAATGGCCATTTTAGAAACGCGCAAAGAGTTAAATAAACAAGCTAGAGAAGACACTCTCGATAAATTATTAGATGAATTTAGCATACAACACATTCGTGATAGCCAAGGTATGGCATTGTCGGGTGGCGAACGTCGTCGTGTTGAAATAGCACGTGCGCTGGCAGCAGATCCTAAATTTATATTACTGGATGAACCATTTGCAGGTGTTGACCCGATTTCGGTATTAGACATAAAGAAAATAATAGAACATCTTAAAAATCGTGGGATTGGTGTATTAATTACCGATCATAACGTAAGAGAAACCCTTGATGTTTGTGAAAAAGCCTACATTGTTTCTCATGGGGAGCTGATTGCATCAGGTACTCCAGAACACGTATTAAATGATAAAACAGTACGCGATGTTTACTTAGGCGAGCAATTTAGGCTGTAACATTTACGCCATGTCTTTAAGCATCTGCTAGTATTAATTATAACAACATAAAAGGATTGTTAGAGATACATGAGGCAATCACTACAGCTGCGCATGGGCCAGCAACTTACAATGACTCCACAGCTGCAACAAGCTATTCGTTTGTTGCAACTCAGTACATTGGATCTCCAGCAAGAAATACAAGAAGCTCTCGACAGCAACCCGCTATTAGAGGTTGAAGAAGCAGACTATTCAGAAGACGCTGCAGGTAAAAACGAGCAAAAAGCAGATACAGATGACATAACTGTTAGCGCATCTGCCGATGATGCTCCAAGCGAATACGAACAAGATAGTGGTGAAGCACTTGCAAAAGACACGCTAAGTGACGACATGGCTATGGATGTTAGTTGGGATGAGTACATGAGTGCCGCCCCAGCAGCATCATCGGGTCCGATGCCTGAAGACGAATCAATATACCAAGGCGCCTCTACTGAAACGCTCCATGAGTATTTAATGTGGCAGTTACAACTAACGCCATTTAGCCCTACAGACGAAGCTATTGCTATTGCTATTGTAGAAGCCGTCGATGATTCAGGTATTTTAACACTAAGCTGCGAAGAGATTTTAGAAAGCTTTAATCAAGAAAACGAAGATGATAACGAAGTCGAACTTGATGAAATTGAAGCTGTATTAAAACGCATCCAACTGTTTGATCCTGTTGGTATTGCTGCACGTAGTTTACAAGAGTGTTTGTGTATTCAGCTTAACCAGTTTGATAAAGAAACACCTTACATTAATGAAACAAAAATGATTTTAACCGAGCATATTGATTTATTAGCTGCTCGTGACTATCGTACATTAATGAAGAAAACTAAGCTCAAAGAAGAAGAGCTTAAGGAAGTAATGACATTAATACATACTCTTAGCCCTAAACCTGCAGATACTATTGTAAGAGAAGAATCTGAGTATGTTATTCCTGATGTGTCAGTTAAAAAAATTAAAGGCCGCTGGGTTGTTGAGTTAAACCCAGACAGCATGCCTAAAATTCGTGTTAATAGCCAATACGCGGCAATGTCTCGCACTGTAAAATCCAGTGGTGACAGCCAGTTTATTCGCTCGCATTTACAAGAAGCTAAATGGTTTATTAAAAGCTTAGAAAGTAGAAACGACACGCTATTAAAAGTGACAAATTGTATTGTTAAGCAACAACAAGGCTTTTTTGAACACGGTCCTGAAGCCATGAAACCAATGGTTTTAAATGATGTTGCTGAAATGGTAGAAATGCACGAATCAACAATTTCGCGCGTAACAACCCAAAAGTATATGCACACACCCCGTGGTATATTTGAGCTTAAATATTTTTTCTCAAGCCATGTAAGCACCGAAAACGGTGGTGAATGTTCATCTACAGCAATCCGTGCGCTTATCCGAAAATTAATCGCAGCAGAAAACTCAGCAAAACCATTGAGTGATAGCAAAATAGCGGATATATTGGCTGAGCAAGGAATTAAAGTAGCGAGACGTACAATCGCAAAATACCGCGAATCTCTGGCTATTCCACCGTCAAATCAACGTAAAAGTTTGATTTAAGACGCAAAAAAAAGAGGGTAATGCTTATGCAACTAAACTTAACTGGTCGTCACGTAGAATTAACCGATTCACTAAGAGACTATATTAATACCAAATTTGCGAAGCTAGAAAGACACTCTGATCATATTAATAATGTTCATGTCATTCTCGATGTAGAAAAATTAAATCAAAAAGCAGAAGCCACCATACACGTAAGCGGTGCTGAGCTATTTGCCTCTACAGAACATCAAGATATGTATGCCGCCATTGACTCGTTGATCGACAAGCTCGATCGACAAGTAATTAAACACAAAGAGAAGCTTGCTCGACACTAATATGATGAAATTAAGCTCACTTATATGCCAGGACTGCAGCAAAGCTGCGGTCCTTTTTAATAGCAAAAAAAGAATTTTAGAGTTCATTAGCGAACTTGCTCACGACAAACTTCCGTATTTACCGCAACAAGATATTCTTAATGCTTTAATGAGCAGAGAAAAATTGGGTAGTACAGGTATAGGGCGTGGCATTGCCATTCCTCATGGAAGAATGAGCGGTGCAGAAGAGCCTTTGGCTTTAGTACTCGTTAGCGAAACTCCAATAAATTTTGATGCAATCGATAATCGCCCTGTTGATATTTTCGTCGCACTCATCGTACCAGATGGCGATAACCAGCAGCACTTAAAGACTCTAGCAACCATTGCTGATAAACTAAACAACAAAGATTTTTGTAAACAGTTACGCAGTGCAAAATCAGATGCTGAGCTTTACCAAGTTATTGTCAATCAATCATAGTTTTATAAAGGGTGTTAAATGGAGTTAATTATCATAAGCGGCCGTTCTGGTTCTGGAAAGTCGGTTGCTTTACGCGTTGTAGAAGATTTAGGTTATTATTGCGTAGATAATATTCCAGTTAACTTGCTTCCTTCATTAGTTCGCAGTGTGTCTGATAGCTATGATAAAATTGCTGTTAGCATTGATGTGCGTAACATCCCTAAACAACAAGATGAATTTAACGATATTCTTGAATACTTGCCTGGCTTTGCAAAACCTACGTTATTTTATTTAGATAGCGACGACCAAACATTGATCAAACGTTTTTCTGAAACTCGTAGATTACACCCACTATCAATTGACTCGTTGCCTCTTGATTTAGCCATCAAAAAAGAAAAAGAATTACTTGATGTATTAATCACCCGCGCCGACTTTATGATAGATACAACTGATTTGAGTGTTCATCAACTTGCTGAATCTATTCGTGAAAAGATTTTAGGTAAAAAAGATAAGCAACTGATTGTCACATTTGAATCGTTTGGTTTTAAATACGGTATACCAAAAGAAGCAGATTACGTATTTGATGCACGCTTTTTACCAAATCCACATTGGGAACCTGAATTAAAACCTTTAAATGGGTTAGATCAACCCGTTAAAGATTATTTGGCCAATCACAGCATAGTGCAAAAATTCACATGGCAAATTCAGACATTTGTACAAACATGGTTACCGCACTTAGAGCGAAATAACCGCAGTTATTTAACCATTGCTATTGGGTGTACAGGCGGACAACATCGCTCTGTATATTTAGCGCAAACTATCGGTGAAAGTTTTGCAATGACACATCCCAATGTTAAAATTCGCCATCGCGAACAAGAAAAATAATATAGCTGAATAATCACCTGTTCAGCTTAGGTAGAGTAAGTTATGCATTGTGAAGACACTTTTTTAATAAAAAACAAATTAGGATTGCACGCCAGAGCAGCCACCGTGCTTGCCCAATTAGCAGTGCAGTTTGATGCGACAATTACATTATTTCAAGATGACAAAGAAGCTGCAGGCGATAGCGTACTTGCATTAATGTTACTTGAAAGTAGCCAAGGCAAAGAAGTAAAAGTTGTATGTAAAGGCCCCGATTCTGAGCAAGCTTTACATGCTGTTGGAGAATTAATAGCACAACGTTTTAATGAACAAGAATAAACAGTTATAAAAATAATGCTCGCATTACTAATGCCCCAACTAAAACAGATATATAAAATAAATACGGTTAGTGACGCCAGTTAACTCACCTCTCCCCATAAAGTAATATAAAAATTTATAAAGGACGCCAATGCCTGAAGCTTTTGAACAAGATTACCCACTACAGCAACTAAAACAGGTGACTAAGTCACTCAATAGTGGTCAATTTGTTCAAGTTAGGCGCATGCTCGCAAAAACAGCTCCTTGTGATACCGCATTATTATTAGAATCATCACCACATAAAATTCGCCGACTCCTTTGGCAGTTGGTTGATCCTGATGTGCAAGGCGATGTTCTTGAAGAACTCTCAGAAGATGTTCGTTTAGGCATTATTGCCCAAATGGAACCTAAGCACATTGCAGCCGCAACAGAAGATATGGGCCACGATGACTTAGGTGAAGTATTACGTAGTCTGCCGGACACCGTTTATAAAGACGTTGTTAGCGCGATGGACATTCAAGACCGTGAACGTGCAACACAAGCACTTTCGTATCAAGAGCGTTCTGCTGGCGCGCTAATGAACACCGATACGGTGACCATTCGCCCTGATGTTACGCTTGATGTTGTACTTAGGTATATTAGGCTACGTGGCGAGTTACCAGAAGGTACCGATGACTTGTACGTTGTTGATAAGCATAACTGCTTTATAGGCGCTTTATCGCTGAGTACATTATTAACTAACCCGCCAGAAAAGATTGTTCGCGATTTAATGGATGAAGATTGTGAATCCATTCCAATCTCAATGGATGAAAGTGAAGTCGCGCAATTATTTGAACGTCATAATTGGATATCGGCCCCCGTAGTCGATGATAACGATCAGCTCCTTGGCCGTGTCACTATCGATGACATCGTTGACGTAATCCGCGAAGATGCTGAGCATAGTTTATTGGGCTTAGCCGGCCTTGATGATGAAGAAGATACCTTTGCGCCAGTACTAAAAAGCTCTAAAAAACGCTCAGTTTGGTTAGGTGTCAACTTACTAACTGCACTTGCAGCTGCTTTTGTAGCTAGCTTTTTTGAAGGCACTTTAGATGTTTTACCTATTTTAGCTGTACTTAACGGTATTGTCCCTTCTATGGGCGGTGTTGCAGGTAGCCAATCATTAACGCTTGTTATTCGTGGTATTGCGGTAGGTCATATAAATCAAACAAACCAACGTTTCTTGATGATGAAAGAGCTTGCTATTGGCGCGTTAAACGGTGTTTTGTGGTCGTTGTTAATAGCAGGTGTTATTGCCCTATGGCAGTGGGACTTTATGCTTGGTGGCGTACTCGCCTTCGCTATGTTTATGAACTTAGTGGTGGCAGGTGTTGCTGGTGCGAGTATCCCTATTATTCTTAAAAGAATGAATATAGACCCAGCACTTGCAGGGAGTGTGGTGCTAACCACGGTGACAGATATTGTGGGTATATTCGCCTTTTTAGGTACTGCTACTTGGTTGCTGGTTTAAATTAGAAACTTTTGCAAATAACTAAAGTAAAAAACACTTAGGGTAAAGCTGCAACTATGACAACGGGTACCAAAAATAAAAAAGACACACCTAAAAAAACGCCAAAACAAAAAGGCCTATCAATATTAAAAAGTGTGTTGATATATGGTTTCATATTTTTCGTAATTTATAACGCTGTCAATTGGTGGCGACAACCTGTTATGCCAGCAAATCCTCAATTACAATTAATAGATTATAAAGGGCAAAACATTGATTTGTCAGCAATGAGCCAAGATAAACCAACACTTGTCTATTTTTGGGGAACTTGGTGCCCTATTTGTAGTATTACCTCCCCTGCCATAAACGAACTCGCAAACGAGAATAACTACCCTGTCGTGAGTATCGCAATAAAATCAGGCTCGGATCAAAAACTACATGAGTATCTAAATGATCATGGCTACAGTTTTACCACTGTCAACGATCAACACGGTGAGATATTTGCCGATTGGCAAGGGCAAGTCACGCCATCTTATATAATCTTAAAAGATAATAAAATGACGCAAGGGCTAACAGGCATTCAGCCGTTATGGTCACTAAAATTACGTTTGTGGTTATCATCAACGTTTTAAGAAAAAACTAACTGCAAGTATATAGGCACTAAATACGTGCTATCTCAAGAGGGGTTTCTAAAAGCTCGCTCTTTATCACCTACAATAATATAAGTAATAAAGAGCAAGGTTTACTTAATTTACGTATTAAAAAGGTTTTAAAACCCTTAGCGTAATTAAACTAATCTACTAGGGCGTGTTGATCTTTGTGGATTGAAATTTGTTCAATCTAGGGGCGATTAAATCGCGGCGCGAGGTTTGTAACCTAGTGGGCTAAGTAAAAACCGAGCAACAAAGAGTTAATCGTCCCTAGAAAGAACCCAAAGGGCAGCGCATGTTTGGTATTTATGCTGCGTTATCGCCTATTCATGGGGAATAACCACACTACATAGGCTCCGCCTTGCCTAAAAACCAAACATACTGCTGCAAATTAACCCACCAAAGATCAACACGCCCTAGTTATTATTAGATTGAATCACTAACGTGTACTTTGACGATTACCGCCTACTTTTGGTTTAGTGTTTGCCTTTTTAAATTGGCTAAAACCGGTATGTCGCGTTAGTGCAGGACGTCCGCCTTTACTGCCACCTTTACCTGCTTTTTCATCACGCCCTTCTTCAGGCACTAAACAGTTAGGCCCTTTACCAATTAAATTAGCTTTACCCATTTTACGCAGTGCTTCACGTATCATCGGCCAACCTGCTGCATCATGGTAGCGTAAAATAGCTTTATGTAATCTACGTTGGCGAGCACCTTTAGGTACTGGAACAACTTCTGTATTGTTTTTTATATTACGTAAAGAGTTCATTTCTGTGTGGTAAATAGTCGTCGCATTAGCCATCGGTGATGGGTAAAAATTTTGTACCTGATCAAGCTTAAAGTCGTTTGATTTAAGCCATAAAGCCATGTTTACCATGTCTTCATCTTTTGTCCCTGGGTGAGCAGATATAAAGTAAGGAATTAAATACTGCTTTTTACCGGCTTCTTTAGAGTACTTATCAAATAATTCTTTAAATTGATCGTACGCCCCCATACCTGGTTTCATCATTTTTGATAATGGACCATCTTCTGTATGCTCTGGCGCTATTTTTAAGTAGCCACCTACATGATGCGTTACTAATTCTTTAACGTAACGCGGGTCGCGTACAGCTAAGTCGTAACGAACACCAGAAGCAATCAATACCTTTTTGATACCCTTAACTTCACGTGCTTTTTTGTATAAGTCTATTGTTGGCGTATGATCTGTATCCATATGCTTACAAATTTCAGGATACACACATGATAAACGTCTACAGGTACTTTCTGCCTTTTTGCTAGTACAACGCAGTTTATACATATTTGCCGTTGGGCCACCTAAATCAGAGATAACACCAGTAAAACCGGGTACCTTATCTCTAATCTGTTCAATTTCTTCAATAATTGATTCTTGCGAACGACTTTGAATAATACGCCCTTCATGCTCCGTAATTGAGCAAAACGAACAACCTCCAAAACAGCCGCGCATAATATTAACTGACGTTTTTATCATGTCGTAAGCAGGAATTTTAGAGTCGCCGTAACTTGGGTGAGGAATACGCTGATACGGTAAACCAAACACAGCATCCATCTCATGTGTTTCTAATGGGTATGCTGGCGGGTTTACCCAAATAGAACGATCGCCGTGTCGCTGAAACAGTGCTCTTGCACAACCAGGATTTGTTTCTTGATGTAGAATACGCGAAGCGTGGGCGTATAGAGGTTTGTTAACACTTACTTGCTCATAAGCAGGTAACTTAACGTAAGTTTTTTCCCATGGCTTAGGTCGCGCAGGCTGAACCATAATCGGTTTTGCAGCTTCTGCCTTTAAGTCTATACCCGCTTGTTTAAATTCAGATTTACTACAGCCAACATCATCAGCGCCGTATGGATTTGGAATAGGGTCGATTTTACCAATTTTATCTATAGCGGTGGAGTCACTTCCACGCCAGCCTGGTAAAGGTTCTTTTCTGATAACAGCCGTGCCGCGAATATCTTGAATAGTATCCATTGTTTCGCCTGCGGCAATACGGTGTGCAACTTCAACTAACGGACGCTCTGCGTTACCGTAAATTAAAATATCAGCTTTTGCATCAAACAAAATACTACGACGTACTTTTTCTTGCCAATAGTCGTAATGAGCTATACGACGAAGACTCGCTTCAATACCGCCAATAACAATTGGGATACCTTTGTATGCTTCACGGCATTTTTGCGAGTAAATCATTACGGCGCGATCTGGACGTTTACCACCTACGTTATCTGGCGTGTAAGCATCATCGTGGCGCATACGCTTTTCAGCTGTATAGCGGTTAATCATCGAATCCATGTTGCCAGCTGTTACACCAAAAAATAAATTCGGTCTGCCTAGTTCCATAAATGCATCTTTAGAGTCCCATGCTGGCTGGGCAATAATCCCCACTCTAAAGCCTTGCGCTTCAAGTACACGGCCAATTACCGCCATACCAAAACTAGGATGATCGACGTACGCGTCACCACTAATTATTATTATGTCGCAGCTATCCCAGCCAAGTGCATCCATTTCTTCACGTGTAGTTGGTAAAAATGGCGCGGTGCCATAACATTCAGCCCAGTATTTAGGGTATGAAAATAAGGCGCGCTTAGCTTTGAGTGTGCTCATAATTGTGGCCGTAGAATAACAAAAGGCGCGAATTATACCCTACTAAATTGTTTATATATACAAAGTAGTCAAAGCATATCGCGCCTTAAATTCTAAATCGTTCATTAGGGCGTGTTGATCTTTGTGGATTGAAATTTGTTCAATCTAGGGGCGATTTAATCGCGGCGCGAGGTTTGTAACCTAGCGGGCTAAGTAAAAACCGAGCAACAAAGAGTTAATCGTCCCTAGAAAGAACCCAAAGGGCAGCGCATGTTTGGCATTTATGCTGCGTTATCGCCTATTTATGGGGAACAACCACACTACATAGGCTCTGCCTTGCCTAAATACCAAACAATCTGCTGCAAAATTAATCACAAAAGTTCAACACGCCCTAACTTAAATAATAATAAGTTAATCTTTTTAGCGTTTATTTATAAATTCTATTAATTCATTTTCAGGCATGGGTTTAGCATACATAAAACCTTGTACTTCATCGCATCCTAAATTTTTTAAGAACTGGGCTTGCTCTTGTGTTTCGACCCCTTCAGCAATCGTTTTTAAGCCCAACTTAGCACCAAGAGATATAACTAAGGCAGCAATAGCGCCAGTGTCGTCATTTGGTAAATCTTTAATAAATGCACGATCTATTTTCAACCGATCCAAAGGTAAACTTTGAATGTAACTCAGCGACGAAAAACCAGTACCAAAGTCATCAATAGCAACTTCCATTCCGAGTTCTTTTAGCTCGCTTAGCGTACTAATAACCGTTTCCAGCTCATCCATTACTACGCTCTCGGTGATTTCTAGTTCTATGTTTTTTGGCTTAACACCATATTTTAACAATGTATTTTTAACAGTTTGCGCATAACCTTTTACTTTAAACTGTGGAACAGACACATTAACAGCAATACAAATTTCTGTGCCCATATTTTCTAGGCGCTTTTGCTGTTGGCAAGCTTGTTCTAATACCCACTGCCCTATATCAACAATTAAGCCCGCATCCTCTGCAAGTGGCACAAATACAGCCGGTGATATATACACGCCATCACCTGCCGGCCAGCGTAATAATGCCTCACATCCAATTAGCGATAAGTCATCTAGTGCAAGTTGAGGTTGGTACCATACCTCTAATTTATTTCGAGCAAAGTCATGACGTAACTGCCTAATAATCCCTATCCGCCAAGCCATCTTATCTTGCATATCAATATTGTAATAAACGCCTTCTTTATGCTTTGCTTTTTTAGCTTGGTCAAGTGCAATATAAGCAACTTTCAGTGTATCAATACCGCTACTTTGAAAGTCTTGTTGTTGGCATAAGCCCACTCTAAAATCGATAGGGAGTAAATGTTCTTCTGCGTAAAATGAAATACCTAATTGCTCATTCAATTTTTTTAAGTCAAATTCGTCTTGGCGAATAATAAAACCAAAAACATCAGCGCCAATACGTGATAGTAATTTAGCTGTTGGATAATTTTCTTTTAACCTTTGCACAATGCCAATTAATACTTTATTGCCGACCTCTTGCCCTAAGCCATTATTAATATCTGCAAAATTAACTACATCAAGTAATACAAATACATGATCGTTCACGTGTGGCTTTTGATAACTCACCACCCGCTCAATAAAGTTCGTACGATTTGAAATACCAGTAAGCACATCTTTATAAGCAGCATCTCTTAACTTTACAAATAACCTTATGTTATCAAGTGCTACACTTACATTAGTTAAGAAAATTTCAGAAAATTGCAACTGTGCTTGTAAGGGAATGTGGTCACACTCTATATATAAAGCCGCTTTTCGATGCTTACTTTTTAATATAAATGTTGAACTTGAGTCTATGTGTTGGTGCTTTGACAAACCAAAACACGACTCAACTTGTTCAAATACTTTGCTATCAACATTAATTAATTTTTTGCCAAAATAGCTTTCGTAATGCCCGCAACCACCTAAGACCTGAATAAAATCATCGCCATCTAACTTACTGCAAACAAGCCCTCTAGGTGAACATTTTAAAATAATACTCATGTGCTTGATGATTTCTTTGCATAATTGCTTAACATCAGTAAGTCCTAAAATAGACTTTGATGCTGAAACAATCGTGTTCATTGCATCACTTTGATATTCAAGCTGACATACCTGCTCGTATGAGCGAATAGCGGTTATAAGCGAAGTTACTAACTTAGAACGAGTCAGCTCTGTTTTCGTTTTATAGTCATTTATGTCGTATTCTCGTATTACTTTTTCTTCTGGTGTAATACCTGCTTGCCCTGTTCTTAAAATAATTCTTACATGCTGATTATTTAATTCGTCACGCACCCTTTTTACAACCTGCAAACCGGCATCGTCAGTTTCCATAACAACGTCTAAAAAAATAACCGAAATATTTTTATTTTTAGCTAGCACTTCTATTGCTTCTGCACCCGAATAAGCATCGTGAAATCGCAAGCCAGCCCCTAAAAACTCAACGCCAGACAAAGCTAATTTTGTTACAGAATGAATCTCAGGTTCGTCATCAACAATTAAAATATCCCAAAACTTAGTCTGCTCAACAACAGCATCGTCTTCAAAATCTTGTTCAAAAAATAAAAAATCGTTTTGATCTGACGACATTCGCTCTCCTAAGTAGCAATCAATAAATTATTTTTGGTTTATAATCTAATTCATACTATAGTCGATTAATAAAAAGTTGTTGTATTTCAACTTGAAAAACTAATAAAAGGTGTGCTTATTAAACCATTAAAAATATTAATCAAATGCGTACTGTTATTACTATTAGTATTGGCACTGGTAGGGCTAATACTGCCTCAAAGTTATAGTGTAAATAAAACAATCGAAATTAATGCCAATCTTAAAGTAATAAAGCCGCTTATCACCGACTTTAGCCAATGGCAAAAATGGTCTCCATGGGAAAAAGTAGACCCCAGCATACGTTTTACTTTGGGCGAACCCAGTTCTGGCCTAGGGGCTCATCAGTCTTGGAAAGGAAAATGGGGGTATGGTGAAATGATCATAACTTCGGTAAGCCAAAATAAAGTCAGCTTCAACATACTTTTAAATGCTGAACATATTATTAGAGGCACTTTTAACCTTAGCGAGCAAAACGGTATAGTTACGTTAATATGTAATATTAAAGGTCAAACAACTGCTCCTTTAATATCTGGTTACACTGCAATTTTGAGCGAGTACGTACTCAGTAATACAGTTTCACTGGGTTTAAATAACCTTCAAACTGTTGCACAGCTTAGTGATCCACAAAGGATAATGCACAGTCATGACAGTCAAAACAGCACAGGCGAGAATTAATCTTGCCAACATCATCGAGTCCTTGCTTGGTTACCCTATAACAAAAGTAGGTAGTAACGGTGTACTACCTACTAACGAGCAAAGTTACGATATTAAGGGCAAAATTAAGCCGCTTTATCATATCAACAGTGAAAACTCTGTTTTAGCTCGCGCTCAAAAGCGCCAAGATTTATTACTCATTAAACAACAACAAAATATAGAATCAATTTTAGCAGTGGCTATGGGATTTTGCCCTGATGTAGCAAGTAGTAAACAGCCCGATGTTGATTGGGTAGAGCATTTTATAGCTCTGTGTGAAGATACTTCTAATGAATCAATGCAAATTTTATGGGCAAAAATTTTAACAGGAGAAACACTCAATCCTGGTACGTTTTCAATTAAAAGCCTACAAACTTTAAAGCATATGACACAGCGAGAAGCAGACTCTTTGCAAAAATGTGTGTCGCTCTCAGGCTATAACGAAAAAGACGACAGCCACTTTATATTACTCGGCTTTTACAAAAAACCATCGTTGTTTGATTTGCTACGAAAAGGCAATAAAGTATCTTTAAATTTAGGAAAAACGGGTATTAGCTTTCCTGATATTTTAACGCTCATGGATCTTAATTTACTGTATAGAAAAGAAATTGAATCTGCAGTGCTTAAAGCGGGGCAAGAACTTACCCTTTCATTTTTATCGCAAAAAGTAACGTTAAAAGCAAAGAGTAGTGATTTGGTATTAAGCTATTACAAATTTACTCAAACAGGTGATGAGCTATCTAAACTCATTAATTTCCCTGTCAATAAGGTCTATAAGCAGTTGATTAATAATGCGCTAGAGGGAGAGTTTGATTTAGCGTGGCACGCAATAAAATAATATGCCACGCTTCATTTAATTAGAAAATACTAATTAAAAATGAACCTGAATACCCGCAAATGGGCCAGATGCATCAATATCAGTAGTAATATCATCTACATCATCAAGTTCTAATACCATAGAGCGGTAACCGGCTTTAACAGCAACATCTACTGCTAGGTTATCAATAAGTTCCCACGCTACGCCTACTTGGTAATCTTGTACTTTACTATCGTCAATAGCCAAAAAGCTACCTTCAAAAAATACACTTAAACCAGTAAATGGTAAGCCAGCTTCGGCACGGCCGTATGCAAGAGGAACAAAACCAGAGAAGTCTTTGGTTTCGGTAAAGTTAGTACCACCATTTTGGGTAGTGCCGCTTACAACAATATCACCGTCAAACTGTTTAGCATTTAAACCTAGGTCTATTGAAATTAAGTCATTATCAAAAATTTCATAATAAAAAATATAATCAATATGCGTTAAATCACTTACCGTATTTACAGTAGAACCAACAACATAATCAGAACCATTAAAGCTAAATGTATCTGTAAGCAGCGCAGAACCATTTAACTCAAGCTCTGTATACCTTAATTTGATATTTGGTACTAACGGCACTGGGTGCTCAAGCGCCGCGTAATAACTTACAAAAGTCTCATCTTCAAAATTAAAATCTTGAGATGCATTATTTTTGTAAGAAAATTGGCCATCGTTATCTGATTTCCATCCATCAACACCTACGTATAAACCTAGTAGAGTGTCAGCTTGCGCTGCTGGTGCTAAACATGCCATTGAAAGGGCTGCTGCTAAACAATACTTTTTCATTTTTTATCCTTGAGCTAGTAGTTCGCTAAGTTCGATTAAAGCCGCATTGGCTCTAGAAATATAATTTGCCATAACTAAAGAGTGGTTAGCAACATAGCCAAAACCATTCCCGTTTAAAATAAGTGGGCTCCATACTGTTTCTTGAGTTGCCTCAAGTTCACGTATGATTTGTTGAACGCTTACACGTGCATTTTTCTTTTCAAGTACATCATTAAAGTCATACTCTATCGCTTGTAAAAAATGCAGTAACGCCCAAGTAGCACCGCGCGACTCGTAAAACACGTCGTCGATTTCTAACCACGGTGTTCTTACTTGCTGCTGCAGTGGAGCAAGAGTTGCTTGTTTATTAGATGAATTACCCGCTAAATCGGTGTTCACTTTTTCTTGCCCTACACTGGCACTTAAACGCTGACTTAAGCTACCTAAACGTTTTTCAGCTTCTTTAAGCCAACTACGTAAGTTATCTGCTCGTGCGTAAAATTGGCTATCGCGCTCATGCTCGTTAGCAATTTGTCCACGATATACCATTAAATAATCAATACCTTTTTGATACTCACCTTCAGCACTTGGCCATGCCCATGCTTCAGAGCTTATATTAAACTGTGGCTGCGCCTTTTTAAGTGCTTCATGCTCAGTAGACTGTGATTGCGAACGGCTAAAATCTTTTCGCATAGAAAGCGACAAATCACGCACCATTTCTAGCGCGCCATATTCCCACGCCGGCATATCATCCATAATAATACTTGGTGGTATTACATCATTTGATAAGTAGCCACCGGGTTTATCTAGTAAGGTATTTGCTACTGTAATTAATGTAGAAGTAGTTACGTAACCCGTAACTATTTTTTCATTACGAAGCTGCGCTTGCTCTTTGGCGTTTGCAACAACATCAAAACGTGAAGGCTCAGTGCTCCAATAAACAGCAATTGCGTAAAATATGATAAGCAGTAAAACAACTATTCCTGCTATTTTTCCTTTGTGTTGCGACATGTGTACTCCTAGTGATGAGCGTGTTGAGTAGATGGTTTTGACTGCGTAGCTTGCGCTTCAAGCGACACGACTTGAGCATTAGTGAACAAGCGATTACCGTCACTAAAATATAGCGTGAGTTTGCGTTCTTGCCCTACTTTTAATAGCTCTTGTGGTTCAAATACCATTAAATGATAACCCCCAGGTTGAAAACTGACACTTTCGTGCGCTTTAATTTCAACTGATTCAACTTGTTGCATTTTCATCATGCCGTCTACATGTGAATGCTCGTGTATTTCAACACGCCCTAAGCCATCAATAGTTGCCTTAGTTAAAGTTGCTGCGGCTCCACTGTGATTTATTAGCGTTAAATAACCTACAGTTGAAGTACTGCCAGGTAAAAACTCTCTAACTTGCGCGTTAGTTACTTCGAGCACAGCTACATCAGAACCATGATCGTGCCCTGAGTGCGCCGCCAACGATGACGAAAAAAAACTAAATATTAATGCAGAAGCCATCGAAAAACATAGTTTCGTCATCATTCTTATCCTTATGAAAACTTTAAATTACAGGCTAAATTTAACATAGTTAACCTATAATAGTCAGTCAAATTAAGGATTAAGAGGCTACTTTTTTGTTATCGGCAACAAGCCAGCACAACACTGCAACAAATAGTAACGGCCATGCAATCATTATAGATCCGAATAAAAGCGCTAAAACAGTCCCTGCTAATGCCACTACACCCGCACCAACTAATCCCATAGTAATTAAAGCCACTACAGCAACTACAGCAACAATTGCGGCCAAAGCACCTACAAGCTCGAGCCCAGCCCAGCTAATATCAGCAATCCATAACGGCAACTGCCAAGAATCAATCTGCACAAACGTAATTAAATCAGTAAACAGTAATAAATAGATAATTACACATACTGCCAAAGCTTTCATAGTAATTCTCCTTATACCAACCGGCTTATATATGAGGTCTATTTAACGATAAGAAAATTGCGCTATAACTAGGCAAAAATTTTTATATCTAGTTGCTCTAAATGAAAATTTTTAACAACGTTATAGAGTGATTTAATTCGTTAAATTGTTCAAATATTTATGCCTATTGGTATTAATACTCTTTATTTTCAAGGCAGCAATGCGCTATAAAATAACCAAGTGCAATTGCAAACGGAAAACTCAAAAACAACAAAATAGTAACTACGCGTGTTGCCCATACAGGAAAGTCCAATCTATGAGCTAAACCACTACAAACACCCGATATTTTTTTATTTAGAGTATCTTTATACCAACCTCGTTGACGATTAAAGCTGTTCATAGCAATCTCCTAAGCAGTTTGTTTTAAATTAGTATTTAAGTTCGCTTTTAAGCGAGCCAGTTCAGCATCAATTTTTTCATTTTTAACTAACGACTCAATTTGGGCACTCGTAGAGCTTACTGTATCAGTCAGCTCATAAGCCTCTACTTGAGCTTCAATACCTTCAACACGCTGCTCTATTTGTTCAAAACGAGACAACGCATGAGCTACTTTATCGCTTTGTAGTTGCGTACTGATTCGCCCTCTAGCAATAGCAACATTATGGCGTTGCATTAACTGAGCTTGCTTAGTTTTAGCCATAACCATTTTTTGCTGCAAGCGCTCACAATCAGACTTAATTTTTGCAATAGACTCTTGCAGTGTTTCTAGTTGAGTTTGCTTCTTTTCAATGCTTTCGTTAACGCGCTGCTTTTCAAGTAAGGCAGACTTAGCAAGGTCATCACTGCCCTTCTCAACCGCACGTTCTGCTTTAATTTGCCAAGCTGCTAATTCTGTTTTTTTAGTATCAATTTGGCGATTAATTATTTTCTCTTCACACAATAAAGCGGCTGCTGTACTACGGCACTCATTCAACGCATCTTGCATCTCGGTAAGCATCAAGTTTAAAAGTTTTTCTGGGTCTTCTGCTTTATCAAGCATAGCGACAATGTTTGATTGAATTACATCATTTACGCGGTTAAATATTCCCATGGTATTCTCCTGTTGATTTTTAATTAATTTCAACTAGGAGAGTCCAAGAGTTGTGCCAAGTTCATCAAAAAAAAATAAAACACTTAAAATCATAGTGATAAACGACAAGCACTCTAGTTTTTAGTGACTTCCAGCTGAACAACATAGAGTGTAATTGGCCAATAAATTATGATTTTGACTAATATTTAGGATCAAAAAAGCCACTCGAAAGTGGCTTAAATTTAGAATTTTTAAAGCTAAGCTTTATTCTGGTACAAAGCTTAATGCTTTATCCATTACCAATAAATCAGCTTGCTTGCCATGACCACTTTCAGAAAGGTGGCGTCTAAAACCTCGTGCACCAGGCTGCCCCTGAAAAATACCGAGCATGTGACGTGCAATATGCCAAAAATTAGCACCCAAACGCATTTCTTCTTCAATGTAGCTGTACATTGAGCGCACTACGTCGTGGCGTGATTGTGTGTTTGCAGCATCACCATAAATTTTCTCATCAACGTCATTGAGCATAAATGGGTTACTGTAAGCTTCACGCCCAATCATTACACCATCAATATGTTGTAGATGTTCTAGGCTCTGCTCAATTGTTTTAACACCGCCATTTAGGCTTAAGTCTAGCTGCGGATAATCTTTTTTAAGTTGATAAACACGTGGGTAATCAAGCGGTGGGACTTCACGATTTTCTTTCGGGCTTAAACCATTAAGCCATGCTTTACGAGCATGAATAATAAAATCATCACATCCTACTTTATGAGACGCTTCAATAAGCGCACATAAAAACTCATACGAATCTTGCTCATCAATACCAATACGCGTTTTAACAGTTACAGGAATACTTACTTCGTTTTTCATTGCTGCAACACACTCAGCAACTAATTGAGGCTCAGCCATTAAGCATGCGCCAAATCGACCATTTTGAACTCTGTCTGACGGGCAACCTACATTTAAATTTATTTCGTCATAACCACGCTCACCTGCGAGCTTTGCACATTGCGCAAGCGCTTTAGGATCAGAGCCACCAAGTTGCAGTGCAACTGGGCCTTCGTGTTTATTAAAATGTAAGTAGTCGCCTCGACCAAATAAAATAGCCCCTGTGGTTATCATTTCAGTATAAAGCACAGTATGTTTAGTCATTTTGCGATGAAAAGTACGACAATGGCGATCAGTCCAATCAAGCATTGGTGCCACAGAAAAGCGTCTATCCAAAGTACATTTATTCAAAGCAAACCTCAGGGTATTAAAGTTATTAAGCACAGCTTAAAAGGCGCTGCATTTTACACAAAAGCCTAGCGAGCATCAATGTAAAGAAAACACCTAAAAACCAAAATAATAATCTACACCAATTAAAATAAACCATATGACTCTGCTAAAGCCCATTTACCTGTGAGGTTAAACTTTCAACAGCTATGTTTATTTTTAGGTAAGGCAAAGTCTACGTGATGTGGCTATCCCTATAAATAGGCGATAACGCAGTATAAATACCAAACAGATGTTGCCCTTTGGATTCGCCCTTGGGGCGATTTACCTTTGTAGCCTACATAGGTTTAGATTAGGGATATTAACAGAACACAAAAACTTTGCCCCGTTTTTTAGCGAGCCCACAAGGTTACAAACCTCACGCCGCGATTAATTCCCCTAGATAAAACAAATCTTAAAACTGAAGATTTAACAGGCTCAATATATTAACGCGACTATTATTGATTAATTTGTCTGTGCGGCAATAATGAAACTAATACAACTGCAGCAAGACAAGCACATAACCATATTTCATAAAGCGATTATCTACCTTAGGCATATATATTTTTTGACGAGCAATAATTCGATTCCATTAACGCCGCTAAGCCAAAAATATAATTTAAACTTTAAATTTATTTAAATTCACTCTTAAATTTGCGATGTATCGGGCAATACTTTCATTCGCTTCTGATGTATTTTTTGCACCTGTAGACGTTTCTATTGCAATGTTAGTAATATTAATCAGGTTTTGATTTATTTCACTTACAACAGCAGATTGCTCTTCTGCTGCGGTAGCAATCTGTAAGTTTAAGTCTGTAATTTCATTAACAGCAATGGCTGAGTTGGCAAATATTTCTGACGTTTGAGTACTTTTTTGCAGGCACTCGTCAGCACTATTAATGCCTTTATTCATACTAATAACCGCATTTTTAGCTTCGCTTTGTAAGCGAGTAACAAGTCCTTGTATATCAATGGTTGAAACCTGTGTTCGTTGAGCAAGCGCTCTCACTTCATCCGCAACTACTGCAAAGCCTCTACCAGTATCACCAGCGCGTGCAGCTTCTATTGCCGCATTTAAAGCAAGTAAGTTAGTCTGTTCGGCAATACTTTGTATTGTGTCTAAAACACTACCAATGCTGTTCGTTTCAGTAACAAGGCACTCTATTACAGTGCTTGCTTCATCTATTTCTTGAGCTAAACGCTGAATAACAACTTTTGCCTGTGAAGCTTCTAATTTCCCCTTTGATACACGCTCTTTAACTGCTTCAGTTACGTCCGATGCATTTTGGGTATTACTAGCAACCTCTTGGGTAGTACAATTCATTTCCTCTACAGCGGTTGAAACCATTTCTGTCTCAGCTCTTTGCATTTCAACATTAACGACTGTTTCTTGCATTACAGTTACAGCAAACTTTGATGATTCATCTAATTGAGAGAGGTGTATATTAGCCTCGTTTATTGTTTCTCTTAGCATTAGTAAAAATTTATTAAATGCTCTCGCTGTATCTCCAGTTTCATCACCAGCGCTCTCGTCAAGTTTTAAAGTTAAATCACCATCGCCATCAGCTATTTCAATCAATCTATTTTTTAGCTTATTCACTGGTAAAGCAATTGCTCGACTGATCAAATATGATAAAGCAACGCCAACAATGACGGAGAATATAAATATATAAAGAATAAAATGAATACCTTGTTTCTCATCATTTTCAGCTTGGAGCGCTGAATTTAAGGTAAATTGTTGGATCTGGGACAGTAAAGCTATAAGCTTTTTATCGAACTTATCTTCCGCAACCTCTATTGATTTTACTTTATTACTCACACTAGAAATGGTCTGCGTTTTAGTCATCTCAATAACATCACTAATACTCACAGCAATACTTTGATACTCTTTATTTAAAAGCTTTAAATCGCTCGCGAGAGACTTAAAACTCAATTTCGCTTTTTCACTATGCAATTTATCAATTGAGTCAGTGACAAATTTTTCTGACTTATCAAATTCACTCTTAATTTTCTGTGTTAATGAAGTGAGTTTTTGCTCAATTTCTGCATTGTCACCCTCTGGATTTAAACTTACCTGTAATAAAGCTCGCTGAAATAATATTGTCTGTTCTAATTTATGTTCAGACATTTTAGAAAGCATATTGCTAAGCGGTATATCTCGCTCAGCTATATCAACTAGCTCTATACCAATTTTATTCATTTGTATTAAAGATATAACTCCGATCACAAACATTAGTAGTATTTGTGATACCCCTAGAAGGTATATTTTACTTGTAATAGACATTTTATTTAACATTTCAGACCTCTTAATAATTTAGGTTTAACCTAACTCTACAGTTACAAGTCAACACATTAAAAAGGTCTGGTAATAGCTAAACCCACAACAATTGCTTCTTCATTATCAATAAAATCAACAGCTATAGTGGGTGCAATTCCAAAATCTCCTATATGAAAATCATAAGCAGAACTTATGCGGTATAAATTTTCATTATGAGGGTGAGCTCCGCCAATTCTCTCCTCACCATAGCCCACACCTAAACGTATACTTTTGGTTGGATGATAATAAAGCGAAGCCAAAGCTACAGCAGTACCATCGCCATGATGAGCATCGTTTGTACGCTCAAATATCACCCCAGCGCCCCAAGCTTGAGTAAACTTATATTCATATTCAACACCAAACGTAAACTCAGTCTCACTATCAAAATGTGTAGTACCAATAAAAAAACCAGGAATATGCTTTACCTCATCACTGGCTTGAGCAATTGGAGCTAAAAAAGTTAATAAACATACCGTGAGCTTTACAGTTTTATTTTTCATAATTTTCTCTTTTAAATAAGGAAACAAAAAAACTCCCACACTACATCACCGTCAGTATTCCTTATAACAAAGCTAAAATGTAATAACTAAATAAACTGTTAAAAAAAATTTATTTCATATGTGGGGCAATATCACTAGTAAATATAGGAAGGGTTGCTTACTTAGTAAAATTTTTTATGAAATCATTCAAGACTATAAATGACGCAGTTTTATTTATATGAAACATGCTTATTTTTGCTGGGTGGGGTAACTCTTATCACTAATCACGATAGCAACATAGATTGAGGGCTATATTAATACCTATTCTCTGTACAGCACTCTATAGAAAGAAGTAAGGGAACACTTAAAAAACGTTGAGAGGAAGCTACGAAGATATTAAGTCGTCATTAGATCATAATGATCGCCAAAAACCCAGAACAGCAATATAGCGTAACGCCTTGCACCTCTAAGTAGGGACTACTTTTAATTAAATACCTGCAAGCCAAAATAATGGGCTATGCCATTTAAAATATTGGTAACCGCAACCGAGCTTAAAATAAGCCCCATAATTCTACTTATTATACTTGCACCACTATCACCAATTAATTTATGTACATGCGTTGCAAGCAGTAACAAAACCAGTACAACCGCTAATACAGCAAGCATCATTGAAGACGTTAGTAATTGCTCAACCCAGGTATATTCTTCATTACGAGTCATTAATACGGCGCCTAACATAGCGCCAGGGCTCGCGATAGACGGAATCGCAAGCGGAAAAATAGCGGTTTCAGTGCTGTCGCGTACACTTTTAATTTCGGCTTCAGGTTTACTTTCACCAAATATCATTGAAAGCGCAAAAATAAGTAATATGATACCGCCGGCTATTTGAAAAGCCGAAAGTGGAATTTCAATTGCGTTAAGTAATTGCTCACCTGCGAGTACAAAAAATAAGAGCACTAATGCAGATACGCCTACCGCTTTAAATATAACTTTACGTTTAAATTTCTCATCATCACCACGTGTGACTGCAATAAATACAGGTACAGTGCCAATGGGGTCAATAACCGCAAAAAAGAAAATAAATATAGCCAATAGTTCGTGCATTACTGGGTTTCCTAGGTAAAAAGCGCTTAATAAAAACGCTGCAACTACAACACAGTATGTTAGTATATCACGGTAGCATAAGGATAAGAGTAATGATGAATATAGAATCACTCGTAAGTAAAGCAAAACAAGTTTGTGACAACCGTGGTGCGCGTTTTACGCCTATCCGCGAGAAAGTATTTCGTCTATTAGCCAGTGCACAAGGTGGTGTTGGTGCATACGATTTGCTTGAGCAATTAAAAGTAACTGAAACAGGTGCTAAACCTGCAACTATTTATCGTGCATTAGACTTTTTAGCTGAACTAGGTTTTATTCATAAAATTGAAAGCACAAATGCATTTATGCTGTGCCATCATTTTGATCATATTCACCCGGTACAATTATTAATTTGCGATACATGTGGCTTTGTTAAAGAATTACACTCGAGTGTAATTTCGCATGAGCTTAATAATCTAGCTGCCGAAGGTGGCTTTGTCGTATCAGGGCAAACAATAGAAGCACATGGTAAATGTGAATCTTGCAGAGCATCATAATCCTTCAAAGTTATCCTTAGTGACTATACTCAAACTATATAGTCATTTCATAGAACAAATTTAAGAGTAGCCACTATGAATGTAGAATTCATCAATCCTTTTTTATCTTCTTTAATTAATGTTTTAAGCACTATGGCTCAAACTCAATTGAAGCCGGGTAAACCTCGCATTAAAACTGATGAGATAGCCTGTGGTGATGTATCAGGTTTGATTGGTATGGTTGGCCCGCAAACGCGAGGATCATTTTCAATTACATTTGATGAAGGATTAGCATTAACCATCATGGAGCGTATGCTTGGCGAACGCCCTGATACCATAGATGAAGAAGTTACCGATATGGTTGGCGAAATAACCAACATGGTAACTGGTGGTGCTAAAAATTTACTTGGCGAGAAAGGCTTCGACTTTGATATGGCAACGCCTATTGTGGTATCGGGTAAAGGTCATACAATTACTCATAAAAGCCAAGGTAAAAAGATCATCATGCCATTTAGCTGTGACGCAGGTAATGCAAACATTGAAGTTAGCTTCGATAAACTATGAGTTGGCAGCAAAAGCAAATTACATTAAAACCTCGCCTGCGAGGTTTTCATATAATTGATGGCGAAATATTATCTCAACTTCCTGAACTGGCGAGTTACAAAATAGGCTTGTTACATTTATTTATTCAGCATACCTCAGCGAGCCTTACAATAAACGAAAATGCAGATCCCACTGTTCGTATGGACATGGAAAGCCATTTCAATAAATTCGTTCCTGAGCGTCAACCTTACTACCGCCACGATTATGAAGGTGATGACGACATGCCCGCGCATATTAAAACCAGTACGTTAGGCTGCGAGCTAAGTATTCCTATTTCAAATGGTTATTTAGCGTTAGGTACATGGCAAGGCATTTATTTAGGTGAACATCGTAACTCAGGCGGAGCTAGACGTATTATAGCAACTATTCAGGGGGAGCTATTTTAACAAAAGCTTCAGGTTTCAAAGTATTAGCTCTTCTGTACCTCACTCATACCTCATAACTTCAAAGTACGACACCTTTCTTGTGGCGCGAAGCGATAGCTTCTAACAACCAAAACTTCAATGCTGAATATTGCACATAGAATAAAGTAGATAAGAGAGATTTTAAATTATAATTTTATTTATGATTTTTAATATAGAAAATTTTGAAAGGATATAAAAAGATTGGAGCGGTACACGAGGCTCGAACTCGTGACCTCGACCTTGGCAAGGTCGCGCTCTACCAACTGAGCTAGTACCGCATTTTTATTTCTTTAGTTATTTTACGTTGGTGCGCGACAGGTCGCGTTCAACATTCTAGCAACTGAGCTAGTACCGCATTTTACTTCTTTTATTCACTACAATTTCTTTTGGTCAGAAATTGGAGCGGTACACGAGGCTCGAACTCGTGACCTCGACCTTGGCAAGGTCGCGCTCTACCAACTGAGCTAGTACCGCA
>NZ_JADYXD010000029.1:0-49004 GCF_015864475.1 Pseudoalteromonas sp. SWXJZ10B | reverse complement strand
TGGAGCGGTACACGAGGCTCGAACTCGTGACCTCGACCTTGGCAAGGTCGCGCTCTACCAACTGAGCTAGTACCGCAAAATACTGTTTTATCAACTTTAAATTATCTTGGTAAAATAACTTAAAGTGGTGCCCGAGGCCGGACTTGAACCGGCACGACTTGTTAGTCGAGGGATTTTAAATCCCTTGTGTCTACCAATTCCACCACTCGGGCATCGAGTTTGCTATTAAAAGCAAGTGGATAAAACTAATATGGAGCGGTACACGAGGCTCGAACTCGTGACCTCGACCTTGGCAAGGTCGCGCTCTACCAACTGAGCTAGTACCGCATCATATTAATTCTAAATTAATCATTTTATAAATTGCACTTGGTAATGCAATTAAACCACAAAGTGGTGCCCGAGGCCGGACTTGAACCGGCACGACTTGTTAGTCGAGGGATTTTAAATCCCTTGTGTCTACCAATTCCACCACTCGGGCATCGAGTTTGCTAATTAAAGCGTGTGGAGTAAATTATATGGAGGCGGAACCCGGAGTCGAACCGAGGTAAACGGATTTGCAATCCGGTGCATGGCCACTCTGCCATTCCGCCTAACCTTGTCCAGATAAATTGGAGCGGTACACGAGGCTCGAACTCGTGACCTCGACCTTGGCAAGGTCGCGCTCTACCAACTGAGCTAGTACCGCATTTTATTTATCAATTAATTGAATAAGCACATGATGATTTATGTGAACATTCAGGTAACTGATTAATTACCGTTTCGTTTATCTCGGGGGCTATGCCCTCTCAACACGGACGCATTCTACAGAGATTATTAAACGCGTCAATACAAAAAATGCTAGTTTTGAACTGTTTGCTTGTTTTTTATCTAAAACGGTGCGTTATTATACATTTAGAGTTAATTTTTAGTCAATTCACCCCATGCTGCACGTAAGTATTGCATCATAGAACTCAAGGTTAAAAAGGTCGCAATATACAATAATGCAAAACTTAAATAGTTCATCCAGGTATCGTATTGCCAAATCAAACCGATAATGGCTAACATTTGTGCAGCCGTCTTTATTTTACCCATGTTTGATACAGCAACATTACCACGCTTACCCTGCTCTGCCATCCATTCACGAAGTGCAGATATAATAATTTCACGACTTATAATAATAAGTGCGGGTATTGTCATATACATTGATTGGTACTGATCAGCTAGTGCAACAAGCGCAGCACATACCATTACTTTATCAGCAACAGGATCTAAAAAAGCACCAAAGGGGGTTGATTGCTCAAGCTTTCTTGCTAAATAACCGTCTAATATATCGGTGATCGATGCAAGCCAAAAAATAAAGGCGGCAGCAAAAAAAGCCCAGCTATAAGGCAAATAAAATATCACCAAAAAAACGGGGATAAGAAAAATTCTAAATGTTGTAAGTGTGTTTGGAATATTCCACATAACTACTTGGATATGTCTTTTTTGCTATATTCGCATGAAGGGCTAGCCCTTGTCATGCAAATGGTTAAATATCTTCTCAGCCATGTCAGGGCTGATCCCAGGAACTTTCTTTAACTGTTCTATATTAGCAGCTTTTACTCCCTGCATGCCCCCTAAATATTTTAATAATGTTTGGCGACGTGTAGAACCTACTCCATTTATTTCTTCTAATAGTGATTGTGTACGTTGTTTTTGGCGTTTGTTACGGTGTCCTGCTATAGCAAAACGATGAGACTCATCTCGTATATGTTGAATCAAATGAAGTGCTGGTGCATCGGAATCCATTGGTATTGTTTTTCGACCACCATCAATTAACAGGGTTTCAAGACCAGGTTTGCGGCTAGTCCCTTTTGCAACACCCACTAATAAAGGCATCTTTGTATGCGGCCAATTAGAAAAGTACTGCTCAGCGCGCCCTAGTTGCCCTTTACCACCATCAATAAAGATAACGTCAGGGATTTTGTCTTCGTCTACTAACTTGTTGTAGCGTTTGTTAAGTGCAAATTCCATGGCAGCATAATCATCACCACCGGTTATGCCCGTTACATTGTAACGCCTGTACTCTTTTGTATTTGGTCCTTGTGAATCAAATACAACACAACTTGCGACGGTGTTCTCCCCCATGGTGTGGCTTATATCAAAACACTCCATTCGGGTTATATCGTCAAGTCGCAGTGTTGCTTTTAACTGTGCATAACGTTTATTAATAGAGTCTTGAGTACTTTGCTTAACGGCAATACTGTTTAAAGCATTTTTATTCGCTAATTGTAAGTATTGAGCGCGTTCACCACGAGTAACTACTTTAAATGTTACTTTGCGTTCACTTACTTGTGTGAGTGCCTCACCTAATGCTTCGCTCTCTTCTATTTCAAACGGTAGTATAATTTCTTTTGCAATTCGCCCTGTAGCACCCGGCGCTAAATAATACTGCCCTAAAAATGAGGTCAATATTTCTTGTTCACTTGAGTCTTTAGGGACTTTAGGGAAGTACGTTTTGCTTCCAAGTACCTTATGATCGCGGATCATTAATAAATGAATGCCGTTTAATCCGTTTAAATGAGCAAAACCGACTACATCCATTTCTGCAAAGTTACCAGAAATAGACTGTTGTTCCTGCATTTTACGAAGTAGCATTATTTGATCGCGAACTTTTGCCGCCAGTT
The DNA here is from genome assembly GCF_015864475.1 of Pseudoalteromonas sp. SWXJZ10B. NCBI lineage: Bacteria > Pseudomonadati > Pseudomonadota > Gammaproteobacteria > Alteromonadales > Pseudoalteromonadaceae > Pseudoalteromonas > Pseudoalteromonas sp. SWXJZ10B. The sequence goes on along the minus strand of NZ_JADYXD010000029.1, from coordinate 46,359 downwards.
CAAAGTTTAATTGCTGGCTAGCTGCTTCCATTTTTTTTATTAAATCAGCAATAACTTCGTGGGATTTACCCGTTAAAAACTTACGAACATAGTCAACCTGCTCACTGTAGTCATCATCCGTTACTTTATTAACGCACGGAGCTGAGCAACGCTTAAGCTGATATTGTAGGCACGGACGACTTCTAGCACGGTAATAAGCATCTTCACATTGGCGAACAGGAAATATTTTTTGCATTAGGCGCAAGCTTTCAGATACCGCACCAGCACTTGGGAAAGGCCCAAAGTACTCACCTTTAATTTTACGACTTCCACGATGAAACGCTAAACGAGGATGCTTATGATTAGTCAGTAAAATATAAGGATACGACTTATCGTCGCGCAATAATATGTTATAGCGAGGCTGGTATTTTTTTATTAGGTTATTTTCAAGCAGCAGTGCTTCGGTTTCGGTATTGGTAAGCGTGACTTCAATATCACAAATATTATTTACTAATACGCGTGTTTTGCTATCGGTAATATTACTTCTAAAGTAACTACTTACACGTTTTTTTAAGTGCTTGGCTTTACCAACATAAATAACTTGGCTGTCACTATCAAGCATGCGGTATACACCGGGCTCGCTTGATAGCGTTTTAAGAAAATGTACGTGATCAAATTCAGACATAAATTATAGGTTAGTACGAAATATCTATATCAATCATTTTATGACGAATAGCTAAATGGGTAAGCTCAACATCACCACCTACATTTAACTTTTCAAACATACGGTAGCGATAGCTATTTACTGTTTTAGAACTTAGATTTAAACGCTCTGCTATATCTTGTGCTTTCTCACCTTTGGTGATCATGAGCATAATTTGCAGCTCTCGCTCAGATAAACTCTGAAAAGGATTTTCGTCTGTACGGCCTGTCACTTGCGCAAGTGCTATTTGTTGTGCAATTTCTGGTGCAATATAACGCTGCCCCGCATGAACGCAGCGAATAGCGCGTACCATTTCATCAGAGCCCGCACCTTTAGTTAAAAAGCCGTGTGCACCAATTTGCATTACTTTGCTTGGAAACGGGTCTTCGCAATTAACGGTAAGCACAATAATTTTTACATCTGGGCAGTAACGACAAATCTTTTTAGTCGCCTCTAATCCACCCATTCCTGGCATGTTCATATCCATAAGTACTATGTTAGGTGAGTGCTGACGACAAAATTGTACCGCCTGCTCGCCATCTTTAGCTTCACCTACTACTTTAAACCCTCGTACGTCATCAAGAATACGCTTGATACCTGTTCGTACAAGTTCATGGTCATCAACTAAAAGTACATTAATCAATGGAACATCCTCACTTACCTAACAACATGCAATTTAATTAAATTAATTTGCCACAGTAACATACATAAAGCGAAACAATAACTAATATTATTGCCCCGCTCTAATAATTTAAGATGACGATTTTTCGCTAAATCGGTCAACCCATAATGCAATGATACCATCACCTGTTACATTACACGCAGTACCAAAGCTATCTTGTGCTAAATAAAGTGCAATCATTAATGCAACCGCGCCTTCGTTAAACCCAAGCATGCTTGTTAATAGCCCAAGTGCCGACATAACCGCGCCACCTGGCGCACCAGGTGCTGCAATCATTACTACACCTAACATCATAATAAACGGCAACATACCTACTAATGAAGGCACTACCATGCTCGGCGATAAAAACATAACAGCCATAGCACAGGTTACAATTGTAATTGTAGAGCCCGATAAATGAATAGTCGCGCAAAGTGGTACAGTAAAGTTAGCTACGTCCTCTTTTACGCCATTCGACTTACTTGATTGTAGCGATACAGGAATTGTTGCAGCGCTAGACATTGTGCCCAAAGCGGTAAAGTACGCTGGTAGCATATTTTTAACTAATTCGATTGGATTACGCTTTAGTAATATACCTGTCGCTATATATAAAACGCTTAGCCATAACCAATGCATAACAAGCGCTGCAATTAAAACTACACCAAATGTTTGCAATGTATCGACTACAGTGCCCGCTACCGTCATTTCGGCAAATACGCCAGCAATGTAAAATGGTAAAGCTGGAATAATTACTTTCGAAAGTAAACCATCAACTACATCACGACCCTGATCAGACACCTTTTTAAGCGTATCAAGCTCTAGCTGGCTCATGCCTATGCCAAATACAAAAGCAGTAACAAGTGCAGTCATAACGCCCATAAGTGGCGGGATTTCTAAATCAATAAAACTACCAATCTCGGTTGCTACTTCAGCTTCAAACGTAATACCACCGCTTAAAAATGGAATTACGGCACTCACTAATAAAAATGCAAGCGTACCGGCAATAATGGTAGAGCTGTAAGCAAAGCCAACTGTTTTACCAAGTAAATGCCCAGACCCTTTTGGAAGGCCAGCAATACCCGATGCAATAAAAAATAAAATAATAAGAGGAATGGTAAAGGAGATAATTTGACCAATTAGCTCTTTTACTGTGAATAAAAGTTCAACACCAGTGATAGGTACGTAGAGTCCGACCAAAATACCGGCCACAATACCGGCAATTAATTTTAAGATTAACTTCATTTTGATTGCTTAATTGAATTTAGATACGTGTTTTTATCATGTTTTAGGCACATTGTGTGATAAAACTATTCAAGTTACATTCATATGCACAAATAACACACAAATGCGGTTCAATTTAACCTCTCTTTTGCATGTTTTTTAATTTAGCTGAATTCTTACTCTTTAAATTTTGAATTTAGCCCGCACCTTTAATAACTAAAGCACCGTAAATAATTGATTTTTATTTCACCAGGTTATAAGCCCAATAGATATATGTTATAGCCAAACTTTACTTTAGTTTTTTTAAACTCACAGTAAAGTGTGTATGTATAGTTAGTAGCAAAGGCTATTAGCACGTTGATCAGATTGTATCCAAAGGAACATTATGTCTACTATTTTTGAAGATAACTCACTAACTATTGGTAATACGCCGCTAGTAAAACTTAACCGTGTTACGGGTGGGAATGTATACGCTAAAGTTGAATCTCGTAATCCAAGCTTTAGTATCAAATGCCGTATTGGTGCATCAATGATTTGGGAAGCTGAAAAATCAGGTCAGCTTGTTGAAGGTAAAGAACTTATTGAGCCAACATCAGGTAACACCGGTATTGCACTTGCTTTTGTTGCAGCTGCACGTGGTTACAAGTTAACACTTACTATGCCTAACACTATGAGCCTAGAACGTCGCAAGCTATTAAAAGCACTAGGTGCAAACCTAGTACTTACCGACGGTGCTAAAGGTATGAATGGTGCAATTGAAAAAGCAAAAGAAATTCAAGCAACCGCACCTGATAAGTATATTTTATTACAACAATTTGAAAATCCTGCAAACCCTAAAATTCACTTTGAAACAACAGGCCCAGAAATTTACGATGCGCTTGACGGCAAAGTAGACTTTTTTGTGGCGGGTGTTGGCACTGGTGGTACTATTACAGGTGTTAGTCGTTACCTTAAAACAGAAAAAGGTTTAAACGTTAAGTCTATCGCTGTAGAGCCAACTAATTCTCCAGTTATTAGCCAAACGCTTGCTGGTGAAGAAATCAAACCAGGTCCTCATAAAATCCAAGGTATTGGTGCAGGCTTCATTCCTGGTAATCTAGATATGGACTTAATTGATGCAGCTGAGCTTGTATCTAACGAAGATGCAATTGCAATGGCGCATCAGTTAATGAAAAAAGAAGGGATTTTAGTTGGTATTTCATCAGGTGCAGCGGTTGTTGCCGCTAAGCGAATTGCTGAAAAGCCTGAAAATGCTGATAAAAACATTGTTGTTATCCTACCTAGTGCCACTGAGCGTTATTTATCAAGCCCAATGTTTGATGAAGAGTTTAGTGAGCAAGAACTAGTGCAATAATTAATTTTATTACGTTTTAAAAGGATGCTTTAGGCATCCTTTTTTATTATTTATTCTTCAATTATCTATTTATTACCCACCATACCTTTACATCTTCATTGATAAACCACACACTTTAAAAAATTAATTAATAATAATTAACATGAAAAAAATTACGAGTTTACTAAGTTTTGTCATTTTACTGTTTTTAGCAGGCTGTGGAGATGACCTAAAAACACTTGGCGATAACCCAGGAGATACAGCCACCGCTTACTTTGATGCACTTTATAACCAGCAAGACCTTCAAAAAGCCAGTACTATGGCAACACCAAATCTTACCCGCATAATGAAGTCATACGGGACGGCCAAACAATTTTCGCGCAATTTAGTAAATATGCAGTACGATGAAGTAACCATTGAAGTTGATATGACTAATATGAGCGTTCGTGAGCAATACGGTGATAAGACTAAAATAAACCTTATTTTTACCGGTTATTTAAATGGCGATAAAATTGATGATTTTCGTAGTGTTAAAATGCTTCGTAAAAAAGGCAAATGGTACATAGATAAAATAATTGCAGACCCTTACGCTCGTTAGATCAAATAAATCTAAACTTAAATAAAAAGGCCTTACATATGTAAGGCCTTTTTAATGTTAGCGGTGGCTAACATTAACTAACTACAACTCACCTAGTTGAAAGTTATCAACCGCGATGGCTTGCTTTCGTAACTTATTAGCATGATGCATTGCATCTGCATCTGTTTGCTCTAACAACTTATTTTCAAGCGCATAATTTATCGCGCCTTCAATATCGAGCGTTGCAGGCACTTTGCCTTTGCGCTGCCATTGTTTTAAATCTTTAAACTGGGCTTGCATGTCGTGCATTGCTAAAAATGCATTTTCCATTACGCCAGTGCCTGCATTTTCATCTACATAACATAAGTGTGTTAAGCGGTTTCTAAATACACCAGGTTGAGTCATACGTTCACAAATGCTTTGCGCTATTTCATCACTTGGTCTGTGGTAATGGTTTCCAAGCGGGAACACGATACGTTTAAGTACAAAGTTAACAACAGGATTTGAAAAGTTTTTGAAAAAACCATCAAACGCTTGGCCAATTTCAAATAATGAGTTTTCTATGGCGTACTTAACAAATGGTAAATCTGCTTGTTGGCGCCCTTCGTCTTCATAACGTTTTAAAACGGTTGATGCTAAATATAAATGACTGAGTACATCACCCAAACGTGCCGATATCATTTCTTTACGTTTAAGTTCACCGCCTAGCATTAACATTGCAACGTCTGTACAAATAGCTAACCCTCGGCTCATTCTGCTTAGTTGTTTATAATAAACAGCAGTTTCACCACCTACAGGGGCTTTAGCAAAGCAACTACGTGTTAAACCATGCACAAATGCCATACCTGCATTACTTGCAGCAAATAGTATGTGGTTCATTAATAAGCCATCAAACTGTTCAAGTGCTGCGTCGTCATCTTCCATTGCAGCGGCTTCCATTTCTTTTAAAACAAATGGATGACAACGTATTGCACCTTGGCCAAATATCATTAAATTACGCGTTAAAATATTTGCGCCTTCAACCGTAATTGATACCGGAATACCCATATAGCCATGCGCTAAATAGTTATTAGGCCCTACTTGAATTCCTTTACCTGAATGAATGTCCATAGCATCGTTCATTACTGTACGACCCATTTCTGTCATATGGTATTTAGCAATCGCTGTTACAACAGACGGGCTTAATTTTAAATCGATTGCACCTGCGGTCATTAATCGACACGACTCAAGTGTGTAAGTTAAACCACCAATACGCGCAAGTGCCTCTTGCACACCTTCAAATTGCCCTATAGATACACCAAACTGCTGGCGTACCATGGCGTATGCCGATGTCATTTTAGACGCTAAATGCCCAGTTGCTGCACTTAATGCTGGTAGTGATATACCACGCCCTGCACTTAAACACTCTACAAGCATTCTCCAACCACGACCTGCGCATTCTTGCCCACCAATAATCCAATCCAGTGGAATAAATACGTCTTTCCCGTAAGTGGTACCATTCATAAAGGCCATATTAAGCGGATAATGACGTTCACCTGTTTCAACACCAGGGTGATCGGTTGGTATAAGCGCACACGTTATACCCAACTCTTTTTTATCACCTAACAAAGCATCTGGGTCGTACATCTTAAATGCTAAACCTAATACAGTAGCCACAGGTGCAAGCGTAATGTAGCGCTTTGACCAATTTAAGCGCAGGCCCATTACTTGCTCGCCATTGTGATCCCCCATACACACCACGCCTGAATCTGGAATGCTGCCAGCATCAGAGCCCGCTTCTGGGCCCGTTAATGCAAAACAAGGAACATCTGTACCATTTGCTAAACTTGGCAGCCAACGATCTTGCTGCTCTTTAGTACCATAATGGAGAAGTAACTCGCCCGGGCCTAAGCTATTAGGCACCATTACAGTGACTGCGGCAGTTAAGCTTTTTGTCGAAATTTTTGACACTATTGTTGAATTAGCTATTGCGGAGAACTCTCGCCCGCCAAATTTTTCTGGGATGATCAGCGCAAAAAAACCTTCCGTTTTTAGGTAATCCCACACTTCTTTTGGTAAGTCTTTATCTTTTTGTACAATTTGATAATCATCAAGCATAGCCAGCAAGGTTTCTACTTGGTTAGCCATAAATGCGTTTTCTTTATCGCTAAGCTCTGGTTTAGGAAAACGGTGCAGTTTTTGCCAGTCTGGGTTACCACTAAATAACTCACCATCCCACCAAACATCACCTGCTTCCATTGCCTCGCGCTCTGTTTGCGATAATGGCGGAAGCACCTTTTTAAACATTTTAAACGTAGGACGACTAATCAAGTTTAGGCGAATATCTTTAACCGCAAAAATAACCACCACCACGACCAGCAATATTATAAATATTAACATGCGCACATTCCTTACACATTGAATGAAAATAGTAACTTAATTATGACCCATCTTAATTTAAATACAATCATTGCACGACGAGTCGTGAGCCTTAACGCATTCATTTTATTGTTTTAAACATCACTGCTATTATCAACGTTTTAATAACAATAAATTAAAGGAATAGTATGACCCCCTTTCGATTAAAACTAAGTATGAGCGCCTTAATGGTAGCAAGTACCCTTGCTTTAACAGCCTGCGATGCGCAAGTAACTATAGACACTACCGATTCAGCACACACTAAAAAAGATGTAACAGCTAAAGATGCAAATACATTTATAACAAACACAGAAAAAGAACTAAGTGCACTTTATTTAGAATCGAGCCGTGCAGAGTGGATTTACGCAAACTTTATTACTCATGATACGTCGGCTCTATCGGCTGAAGTTAACCGTAAAATGACCGAAACAGTCGTGCGTTTAGCCAATGAATCTGCAAAATACGACGAACTAGAGCTTGATTACGATGCTCGCCGTAAGCTTGATAAACTAAAACTTGCACTTACGCTTCCTGCCCCACAAGACGCAGATAAAACAGCGCAACTTTCAAAAATTGTCGCAAAGCTTGGCGGGCTATACGGTAAAGGTAAATACTGTAAAGAAGACGGCAGCTGTTTAAGCCTTGGCGACATGACCTCAAAAATGGCCAACAGCCGAGATTACAACGAACTACTTGATTTATGGCAAGGTTGGCGTCAAATATCAAAACCAATGCGCTCACTTTACGAGCAACAAGTAGTACTGACCAACGAAGGTGCAAAGGAGCTTGGTTATGCCGATACGGGCGCTATGTGGCGCAGTAAATACGATATGCCTGCAGACGATTTTACCACCGAGCTTGACCGTATTTGGGGCCAAGTTAAACCACTGTATAACTCGCTACACTGCCATGTTCGCGCAAAGTTAGGTGAAAAGTACGGCACCGACAAAGTACCTCAAGATCAACCTATTCCAGCGCACTTACTTGGTAATATGTGGGCGCAAGCATGGGGTAATATTTACGATGTAGTTGCACCAGAAAACGCCGATCCGGGTTACGACGTAACCGAGTTATTAGCTCAAAATAATTACGACGAACTTAAAATGGTAAAAGGGGCTGAAAACTTTTTTACCTCAATGGGTTTTGACGCACTACCAGAGACATTTTACGAGCGTTCACTGTTTGTAAAACCAAAAGACAGAGATGTGCAGTGTCATGCATCAGCATGGAACATCGATAGTAAAGACGATTTACGCATTAAAATGTGTATTCAACGTACCGGCGAAGAGTTTTCAGTTATTCACCACGAGCTAGGTCATAACTTTTATCAACGTGCATACAACAAGCAGCCTTTATTTTATCAAGAAAGTGCAAACGATGGTTTTCATGAAGCCATTGGCGACACTATTGCACTTTCGGTTACGCCAGGTTACTTAAAGGAAATCGGATTACTTGAACAAGTACCTGATGAATCTAAAGATATCGGTTTGTTAATGAAAATGGCACTTGATAAAGTCGCTTTTGTACCATTTAGCTTAATGGTTGATCAGTGGCGCTGGCAGGTATTTTCAGGTGAAGTAGCACCAGAAAATTACAATAAAGCATGGTGGGAACTACGTGAAAAATACCAAGGTGTTCAAGCGCCTATCGCGCGTAGCGAAAGTGACTTTGATCCGGGTGCTAAGTACCACGTTCCGGGTAACACGCCTTATACACGTTACTTTTTAGCACATATTTTACAGTTTGAGTTTCATCGCAGCTTATGTGAAATTGCCGGTAACGATAAAGCCATTCATCGCTGCTCTATTTATAACTCAAAAGAAGCAGGGGATAAGCTAAACGCTATGCTTGAAATGGGTTCATCTCGCCCTTGGCAAGAAGCGCTTGAAACTGTAACAGGTAAGCCGCAAATGGATGCAACAGCCATGCTTGATTACTTTGCACCATTACAAACATATTTAGATAAGCAAAACGAAGGCCGTAACTGCGGCTGGTAATAAAGTAATACACTTGTATAAAACAACAAAGCCCGCTAACTAAGCGGGCTTTTTAATATTACTTTTGTATTAACTAGGTACGGGCCTAATTAAAACTGGTAACGCATGTTAGCAAAATAAGCATCGTTATCAGAATCATCAGCATTGTTACCGTAACCTACTTTTAAACCAAGATTTTGGTTAAAAAAGTGCTGTGCACCAAAAGTGTAAGCATCTTCTTTATTGTAAGAAGCAAATACTGATGTAGCTTTACTGAAATAGTAGTTTGTTTCTAGATTCCACTGGTCATCAGCTTCTGAAATACTATTGAATGTACCTTCAACAGTTAAGAAGTTACCTTCTTGTAAGTCAACAAAGTATTTAGCGGCTACTGAACGGCTATCAAAATCTTCATCAGATGAAACAGTTACACCAACGTAATCAGTACCGTTAAGCATGTAATTATATGCTAAAGAGAATAATGCATAATTTTCGTCGTCATCATTTTCAACAAATTTTACTTTTGCAAGTAAATCTGGGTTGAAAAAGTAACCTGCTGTAAACGCGTAAGATTCATTATTAGAACCAAAGTCACTGTTTTCGTAAGATGCGCCAACAACGAAGCTATCTACGAAATATTCGCCGCCAATTGATGTTACATCACTCGCATCATTGTCTAGGTAAGAACCATATACATTAGTCTGCTTATTGATGTATTCAAACTGATCGTATGGACCTAATGTTTTCTTTGGAGAAAAATAATATTTAGAATCAATTTTAAATTGATCATCATTAGTACTGTCAGTGTATTGATAACCTAAATTGCTAATTGATTTGTAGCTATCTGCTGCCATTGCAGTGGTTGCAGCGCTTGATAATAAAATGCTCGAAATGATAACGGCTAATTTTTTCATTTTAAATTCCCTATAAATATTACTTTTTATGCTTGGGCTGTCTAGCCAAAGTCGGGGCGCATCCTAACGCCAAAAAAATGAATAAAAACTGAATCAAAGGTCGGATTAAAATCAATAGGATTGTAATAATTTATACGAAAATGTAAATGCAAAGTATCCATCAAATCTACAGGACAATATCATGTCATCATTTAAACTTAAAAAGCAACAAATAAGGTACAAACTATCGCTAAATTGAACACAACTTAACTATTCGATAAACCTCATCAATATAATTTCCTCTCACTATATTTTTATAATTTTTCTAAAAAATTACTCTATTTAATTCATTATTTCTGAATTTATAATAAAAAACAGGTTTGTTTCAGTGCATATTTTTATCTGTTTTTTCCAATAACCACTTTTTACTAGCAAAAAACAACTCCAATACTTACTATTTTATAGCTATTATCATCGACTGCACTTAATGACTTTAATAACAATTTAGCCATTCATGGCGACTCTATTTATAACTTAAAGGGATTATTTAGATGAGCATAATAAAGGCCGTAATTATGGTTGGTAAAAGTTTATAGTTAAAAGATCAAACGTATAAAAACAACAAAGCCCGCTAACTAAGCGAGCTTTTTAATATTACTTTTGGATTAACTAAGTACGGACTTAATTAAAACTGAAAACGCATGTTAGCAAAGTACGCATCGTTATCAGAATCATCAGCGTTGTTTTCGTAACCCACTTTTACACCAATATTTTTATTAATGAAGTGTTGAGCACCAAAGCTGTAAGTGTCTTGCTTGTTGTAGTTAGCAAATACAGATGTTGCCTTTGAGAAGTAGTAGTTAGTTTCTGCTACCCATTGGTTTTCTGCATCTTCAATACTTTCATACTTACCTTCAAACGTTAAGTAGTTACCCTGCTGTAAATCAATAAAGTATTTAGCTGCAACTGCGCGGTAATCAAAATCATCGTCTGATGTAAGTGTAACACCTACGTAATCAGTGCTGTTAAGCATGTGGTTGTAAGCTAAATCAAATAATGCGTAATCATCGCCGTCTTTGTTTTCAACTAGTGTTACTTTTGCAAGTAAATCTGGGTTGAAAAAGTAACCACCCGTCAGTTTATAAAGCTCACTGTTAGAACCTGAATCTGGGTCTAGGTTTTCGTAAGATGCGCCAACAACAAATTCATTAATGAAGTATTCACCACCAACTGATGTTAAATCGCCAAAGTCGTCATCAGCGTAGCCACCATATACGTTAGTTTGTTTATTGATGTATTCAAACTGATCGAACGGACCTAAGGTTTTTTTAGGTGATAAATAGTAAATAGAATCTACAGCAACAGTGTCGTTGTTATCGCTATTTTTGTAGCTAAGGTTGCTAATTGAGTTATAGCTGTCTGCAGCAGCCGCAGTGCTAGATAATAAAATGCTCGAAATAATAACTGCTAATTTTTTCATTGTTAGACTTCCCTATGTACATTGCTTTTTATGCTCTAGCTGTATTGCTAAAGTCGATGCACATGCTAACGCTTAGAAACTGAATGAAAACTTAACTAACCATTTGTATTTATTAAGTTAATTGTAAGGAAGTGTTGTAAACTGTAAAATTAAAGTAGTTGCAACACTTAGTCAACAACTACTTTAAATATGTACCGCAGCTTAAAGCGCGTGTTGGCTAATAATACGATAAACGTCGTTAATATTATCGCCAGATTTAAACTCTTTACTAATTGGTGTTGGATCTGAGCCCACCCATATTTTAAGCTCTGCATCTAAGTCAAAGTGGCCTGCACTTTCTTTACTAAACTTGGTAATTTTAGAGTAAGCAACACTTACCATCTCCATTTTAGAGCCGGTCATACCTTGCTTATCAATTAAGATTAAGCGCTTATTAGTAAAAATAAACATATCACGTACTACTTTATATGCTTTTTCTACTTGCTCACCCTCAATTAATGTATTGGCGAGGATTTTTTCTAAATCAGAGTCGTCAACTTCGCTGGCATTACCCATTAATCCACTTAGTAAACCCATTATACTTTCTCCTGTTTAAATATTTGATTCTCTAATGTATGTCCATTAACTAACTGTCTGTACTGCCAATTGTGCTGATGACAAAAGCTCAGTAGTGCAATATCGAGTGGCTCACCTGTTGGCTGATACTCAACAACATACTCTTTATGTTGGCTCATATACACGCGGCTTACACCTGCAATTGCTTGCAGCTGTTGCTCAACATTTTGATAAGCTTCGCTTAGCATTAATGTATAAAAGTGCTTATCGGTATTATTTGTTTTTGTTTGATGCTCGCTTAGTACGCCTTTATCTAAATGAAGTACCTGTGAGCATAGTCGCTCAAGCTCAGTTAAATCGTGAGAGCTTAAAATAAACGTAGCCTGCTCACTTAATTCAGATACCAGCTCGCGTACTTCTCTGGCATGAATCGGATCTAGCCCTGCGGTTGCTTCATCAAGCATTACAATTTGTGGTGAGCCGATAAGTGCTTGCGCTATTGTTACGCGCTTGCGCATACCGTGCGATAAATCCCCTGCGCGCTGCTTTGCAATTTCTTTTAGGCCAACTAAATCAAGTACACGTAGCGCCTCAGTTTGGCTTTGCTTTGCGCCCATACCTTGTAGCTTTGCATAAAAGGCGAGTTGCTTATCTATATTAAAGCGAGGGTCAAGCTGCGCGTCTTGCGGTAGTGCACTTACTTTATTAAATAAAGCAGCACTACCTGGTTTATGCCCTAATATTTCAAGGCTGCCTTTACTTGGCGCTATATAGCCGCATAACAAACTAAATAAGGTTGTTTTACCCGCGCCATTTGGCCCAACAAGCGCCACCGGCGCGCCTTTATTAATTTCAAAGTTCACATTATTAAGTGCCAATTTTGCGCCATACGATTTACTCAAACCGCTAGCTGTAATTAATGGTCTCATAGTGAGCTCCTTGCAAAAATACGTTGCGCAATAGCCAATAAAATAGTTGTTTGAATAAGAGGAATAGCCACCGCGCTTAACAATGGTAAATTTTGCCCCGCTAATAACTCTATTTGCACACCCGGAAATAAATAATCAAGCAGACCTAATGCAGGTATTTGCCACTGTAATATACCCACAACAATACTGCCTGCTGCAAAATATAAAATAGCCAACACAATAGATAAACGCGATGAGCGAGCAAAGGTATTTATTAGCGTCATCAGTGCTACAAATGGGCACAGAGTAATCACTAATATTAAAAATATAGAAAGCGCACGGCCAAAACCACCAGCAAGTAAACTAGGATCTCTAAACCCTAGTACAGCAAGCGTAGCCACAAGAGTAATGCCCACTAAGCAGGCTAATACCGCTAATTGCCCTAAAAAACGACCAAACAGTATTTCAAAGCGAGTTGAGCGCAGTGATAAAAACCGAAGTGTGCCACGCTCTCTATCGCCTACCGTTTGGTCGCTACAAATAAACAAACCAAAAACAGGAAAGCTATACAGGGCTATTAACCAGTACATAGCAAATTCGGCCTCAGGCCAATCAAGTAACTTACTTAAACCAATGGAGCCTGATATATCGCGGGCTATTTGTTCAAAATCGGGCGCACTTACAATGCCTACTGCTTGCCCTATTGGGTAGCGCAGTATTATTAGCCACACCAGTGCAAAGGCAGCTAATGCAATAAGTCCTCGTTTAGTTAAAAACATACGTACAAGCTCAAATCCCGCTATTTGCGTTAATCGCCCTACGTTTATCGGTAATGGTGTTGCCATTGACTATCCTTAATGACTTTTTATTTTCAGTATATTTATCCACACTAAGTGTAAACACCTTGAATTACCAGCAAAAAAAAGCTCACCAATGGTGAGCTTTGTAACAATACATTTAAATGTAACAGCATAAATTGCGATATAAATTATAAATGCTGCTTATAAACCTCAAGTGCTTGGCTTAAATCGCTAATTAAATCTTCTACATCTTCAAGGCCAATATGCAGGCGAATAACCGGCCCTAAATCCCAACCTGTATTTGAGCGAAGTCCTTTCATGGTTAAATTAGCCGTTACTAAACTTTCAAAACCGCCCCACGAAAAGCCCATTTTAATATGCTCAAGGCTATCTAAAAATGCATCAATCGCTGTTTGATTACCGGTTTTCATTACAAATGAAAACAAGCCATTACTGCCATCAAAGTCGCGTTTAAAAAACTCATGCCCTGGGCAGGTTTCAAATGCAGGATGGCGAATATGGTCAACAAGCTCATGTTGCTCAAGCCATTTAGCCACTTCTATTGCTGCTTTTTCATGTTGGTTTAAACGTACACCCATTGTACGAAGGCCTCTAAGCGCTAGATACGCATCATCGGCACTGGTACACTGCCCTAGCAAGTATGAGTTTTCGCGCAAGGTTGGCCAGTACTTTTTATTAGCAACAGCTACGCCCATCATCACGTCTGAATGGCCAACAATATACTTAGTTGCAGCTTGAATACTAATATCAACACCGTGCTCTAATGGGCGATAGTGCAAGCCGTTACCGTAGGTGTTATCAAGCATGGTCATTACACTATACTCATTGGCTACTTTTACCATAGCAGGCACATCTTGCACTTCCATCGTAATAGAACCAGGAGACTCTAAAAACAACACTTTAGTATTTGGCTGAATGTAGTCTTTAATACCTGCGCCAATGGTTGGCGGGTAGTAGGTTGTTGTAATGCCCAGTCCCACTAAAATTTTATCGCAAAAATCGCGAGTTGGTTCGTACACGTTATCAACCATTAAAATATGATCACCGGTTTTTAAAAACGATAAAAATACTTGGCTAATCGCCGCTGCGCCACAAGGGTATAGTGCACAGCCTTCGCCGCCTTCAAGTTCTGTAATCGCTTCTTGTAGCGCAAAGTGTGTTGTTGTGCCTCGGCGTCCATAAAATAACGTTTTATCGCCACGGGTTTTAGCAGCTTCTTTTAAATCTGCTACAGTATCAAATACAATGGTAGATGCACGCTGTACAACGGGATTTACTACGCCATGTGTATAGGCTTTTTTGCGCCCTGATGATACCAGCTGAGTGTTTTTATTACTTTTACTCGACATTGTTAATCCTTAAGGGTTTGTGCGCCAATGCTCAATTAAATAACGAGAGATAGAGTCGGTTCTAGGCAGCTTTAAATGCTCCCCTTCTTCGTGCCAATTACCAAATTGCTCTAAGTCTTCACGACTAAACCATTTTGCATCGTCTAGCTCTTCTTTATCTACGTTAATTTCCTCAGATGTCGCCTCTGCAAAAAAACCAAGCATAATTGACGATGGGAACGGCCATGGCTGAGATGCAACATAACGTACGTTATCAACCTCTATGCCTGCCTCTTCTTTAACTTCACGCGCAACAGCTTGTTCCAGTGTCTCCCCTGGGTCTACAAATCCAGCAAGCGACGAATACATACCAATAGGCCACGCAGCTTGACGACCTAATAAACAGCGTTCTACTCCGTCAGCAAAGACTTTAGTAACGACCATAATTACCGCAGGATCGGTACGCGGGAATGTAGGATGCTTACAGTTTTCGTTTTCACATACACGAGAATGCCCTGCTTCCACTGAACGGTTTTTACTACCGCAGCGCCCACAAAAACGGTGCGTTGCATGCCAATAACATAACCCTCTCGCAAGGGCGGCTATTGAGGCATATTTAATGGTTACTTGAGGCCCATATTGGCGAATATCAAAAAACTGAGCGCCCTCTATTAAAGGCGCAAGTACGCTTTCATCCAGATCAGAAACATCCAATGCAAACACACCATGTTTAGCATTGTTTAAACCAACAAAAATAGCACTCGTTAAATCTAAATGCGCCACTTGTTGATACGTTAAATAGCTTACTTTAGGGGTATCTTTAATAAATAGGGTTTGATTATTTTTAACTAAAACCCATTTACTTTGCGCCGACATTTGCGCTTTAAGCCACGATGGGTCTTTACGAAAATTTGAGCCTCTGTCTAGTGGCATGTTGCTGTAATGAAGCATGTAAGTCCTTGGTAACTCGTTATGCTTTAAAATTACCATAATCATTTAGCAAACCCAATTGATTACAGTAATAAAAAAAGCCTATATAAGGCTTAATTCATCTATTACGGCTTTGTATTAAAATCTCTCATGTTGCAGGCACTTAGCTTGCACTTCTTTAGCTATTTTTTGCTGTTAAAGGAGCAAGGTATTATCAATTAAATGAAATTGCTCAGCGCTTTGTTTTAATACCTCTGCAGTTAACCGGTCAGCACCGTAAACATCGCACGGTACATTATATTGATTTTTTAAATGCCCAAGTAACAAAGCAAAGTCACCATCGCCAGAGAGCAAAATAACCTTATCAAGGCTTTTACCCTGCTCTAACATGTCTATTGTTATACCTACATCCCAATCGCCTTTAGCACTTCCATCACGGCGTTGAATAAATGGCTTTAGCTTTACGTCAAAACCAATCGCACGCAAAATATTTTGAAACTGATTTTGCTTTTCATCTCCTCGATAAATAGCGTACGCAAAAGCACACTCAATATTGTATTGCGCCTGCATTAACCGCCAAAACGCATTGTAGTCAAAGTTTTTTCCGTAACTCTCGCGGCACGTGTAATAAATATTTTGCACATCAACAAAAATGCCTACGCGTGGTTTCGTGCTTTGCTGCTCGTTTTGTAAAGTCATTTAGTGTCCTAGTGAGGATTAATAGCAATTAAAGTAACGTTATAAAATAAGTGTACCTTGCAATTTATATTTAAGTAACCTAAATTAGTTACTTACCCATATGTAACCGATATTGGTTACATATTAAAAAGTAACCATTTTGAGATTTTTATGATTGGTGTAATCAGCGGCGATATTATTAAATCGCAAACAATCCCTAAGCAGCAATACGATGCCATGCTTTATCAACTAGAGCAAAGTTTGCGAAACATTTCGGGTGAGCAAACACTTTGGAACATATACCGAGGCGACGCCTTTCAATTACAGGTTAATAATCCTGAGCATCTTTTTAAAAATGCCATATTGGTATATTTGCACCTTAAATCGTCAGGTTATGAGCTACGCCAAAGCTTGGCGCTTGGGCAAATAGATAACCCACGCAGCGATATAAAAACAGCAACCGGTTCTGCTTTTACCCTTTCAGGGCAAGGCCTTGATAAAATAGGTAATCAACGCTTTGTTTTTAATATTAACGAGCAGCAGCTCGATGAAAGCTTAAATATTAATTTAGCCTTTGCTGACGTATTGCTCACTAAAATCACACAAAAACAAGCAAATGCCCTGTATGTTTATTTAACCTCGCCAGACAACAGCCATGCGGCACTGGCTAAAGAGCTTAAAACAAGCCGAGAAAATGTAACCAAACTACTAAATTTAGCGCACTACCAACTTATAGAACGCTTTATTGAGCACACACAACACGTTATAAAAAATATAATTAAAGGAGGTGAATAATGGGATTTTCACTTTTACTGGTCGCGCTTATTATTGGCCACTTACTTGCTGACTTTTACTGGCAACCTATGAGTTGGGTAAACGACAGAAACACCCGTCACTTTAAAGCCAGTAAGCTTTATTTTCATGTACTCGTGCATGGTGTAACAAGTGCAGTCATCATTACCGTGTGGGAATACACCTTTGGGTGGCAGCAACTAAGCCGTGTTTTAATTGCCACGGCAGGCATTATGTTCAGCCATTATTTTATTGATATAACTAAATCGTATTCTAATAAAGGCGTGGTGCCTTTTTTACTAGATCAAATAGCGCACATACTCGTTATTATTGCGCTCAGTATTTGGCTAAGTGATAACAGTAGCTTTATGGCAGCAATTAATAATATGCTCACTGATCCCAAAATACTGTGGGTGGTATGCGGTTATTTAATTATTTTAAGTCCCAGCGCCGTATTTATAAGAATGATGTTAGAGCGCTTAACAAGTAACTTTTCAAGTACTGGTAGCTTACCACTTGCAGGGCAAAGCATAGGTATGCTTGAGCGCGTACTTATGCTGAGCTTTATATTGCTTGACCAATTTGCAGGGCTTGGCTTTTTACTTGCGGCAAAGTCAGTGTTTAGGTTTGGCGATTTAAGTGCAAGCAAAGATAAAAAACTTACCGAGTACGTTATGCTCGGCACACTACTTAGCGTAAGTGTTACTTTATTTGTCGGCTTGGGTATTAACTATTTAATCAGGTAGGCAATACAGTAAGTACAAATTACAGGCAATAAAAAACGCGCTGCTTCTATTTATTCAAAAGAAGAGAGCGCGTTTTTTGTATCAGCCTTTAACCAAGTTCTAAATTAATTAAACGCCAATATGATCATTAATCGTTATTTGTGCGACGACGGCGTTGGCCACTACCGCCAACAGATTCACGCTTTGCCCATGGGTTTTGCGCGCTGTCATCTGTTTTAGCAGCTGGCTTTTTAGAACCACCACGGCGTGGGCCGGTACCATTACCACCATTATTTGGCTTTTTACTGTTAGGCTTGCTGCTATCAGATTTAGGCTTATTAAAAGGCTGCTTTTTCTTAGGCTTTTTAGACGGCAGTGGGCGAGCATCTAATGCGCGCTCTGCTACTGGGTTAATAGGCTCAAAACCGTCTTCTTCAGCACGTGGGATAAGCTCACCAATAAAGCGCTCAATACCGTATAAATCAACAGCATCTTCTGTTGTTACAAACGAAATCGCATGACCCGACGCACCGGCACGGCCTGTACGGCCAATACGGTGAACGTAATCTTCATATACATTTGGTAAGTCGTAGTTAACAACATGCGGTAATTCAACAATGTCTAAACCACGTGCAACAATGTCTGTTGCTACTAGTACGCGTACTTCACCACTTTTAAAACCATCAAGTGCTTTAACACGTGCGCCTTGTGATTTATTACCATGGATAGCCGCGCCTACAATGTCATCGCGCTCTAGTTGTTTAACTAAGCGGTTAGCACCGTGCTTTGTGCGGCTAAACACTAATACTTGTTGCCAATCGTTAGTGCGAATCAAGTGGCTTAGCAATGCTGTTTTACGTGTTTTATCTACCGCATAAACACACTGAGTAACACTTTTTGCAGTAGTATTTTTTGCAGCAACTGAAATTTCAACAGGGTCATTAATTAACCCTTTTGCTAATGCACGAATTTCGTCAGAAAATGTAGCCGAAAACATCAAGTTTTGACGTTTAGCAGGCATTTTAGCAATTAAGCGTTTAATGTCGTGAATAAAGCCCATGTCTAACATGCGGTCAGCTTCATCGAGTACAAGCACTTCAACGCTATCAAATTTAACTGCATTTTGATTATGTAAGTCGATTAAACGACCCGGCGTTGCTACTAAAATATCAACACCTTTACGAAGACGCTGCATTTGTGGGTTAATTTTAACGCCACCGTAAACTACAAATGAGCTCACATCTGAATGCTTAGCGTACTCTTCAACGTTTTCGCTTACTTGCAAAGCAAGCTCACGTGTAGGCGTTAAAATAAGTGCACGTACGTGGTTACTTTTAGCTTTAGGGCCTGACGACAAACGCTCAATAAGTGGTAATGTAAAACCCGCTGTTTTACCTGTACCTGTTTGCGCTGCTGCCATAACATCACGGCGTTCAATAATTGCAGGAATTGCTTGAGCCTGAATCGGCGTTGGCGTTTCATAGCCCTTTTCTAAAACCGCATTAACCAAAGACTGTGATAAACCTAAACCTTCAAAACTCATATAAACTCTCTTTTAAATTAGGCTACGTTAGCCAGTTGCGCGCATTATACCTGTAGTAGCTAAGAATGCATGCCATTATTTACGTTGCGGGCAATTGAGCATAGCTTAATAAAATTAAACCGGTGATCAAGTTGCTTAAAAATGCAAAAAACGGCCATAGGCCGTTTTATATTTATACTTAATTACTTTAAGTATAAGAGTTACTTAACACCTAACTCGCGTAAACGTTCTTGCAAGTAGCTATCTGCCGTGTAGCGCTCTGAAAGCACAACATCTGGATGCGGATGTAAAAATAACGGTAGTGAAATACGCGATTTAGTAGATGCTTTACCCGTTGGGTTAATCACGCGATGAATTGTCGATGGGAAATACCCGCCCGACGCTTCTTGTAGCATGTCGCCGATATTAATAATTAAGCTGCCAAAATCACATGGCACGTCTAACCAACCGCCATCTGTTTTTTGAACTTGTAAACCAGGCTCATTAGAAGCTGGTAATACCGTTAATAAATTAATATCACCGTGAGCAGCAGCGCGAATAGCACCTGGCTCTTCATCACCCGTCATTGGTGGGTAATGTAGGATACGTAACAATGTTTGCTCAGAACCGGCAATCATGTCTTTTAAATCAATCGAAAATTTAGCGCGAACATCAGCTGGCGCTTCAGCCTGAACCCAGCTTAGTAAAGTACCAGCAAATTCACTCGCTAAACGGTAGTATTCACGTACATCAGCTTCGAGCTCTGCAGGAACACGGCCTTTAGGATACACATGAAAGTACTCTTTAATGTCTTTTATTGTAAAGCCTTTCGCTACTTCAGATACTGAAGGCGGAAAATAACCATCTTGAGTTTCTTTAGAGAATAAAAAGTCCTGCTTTTGCTCTGAGTTAAAAAAGTCTTGCCAATTTTTGTAAATAGATTCAACTAAAGACTGTGGAATTGGGTGGTTTTTTAAAACGCCAAATCCAGTATTTCTTAACGATTCAACAAAGTGTGCAGCCGCATCGGGAGCTTTATAATCAACAGTAGGTAATTGCATTGTACGTTCCAGTGAATAGGTTGTGTGAAGTGAACTGCTTTAATAGTAGCAAATTGCCAAGATAAAGTAGAAAAGCCTTCATTATAGCGCTGTGCGAGGATAGACAAATGACCTCAAAAAAATAAGGACATATGTCCGCAAAGTAACGTTTCCACCATTAGGCTTGATCAAGATCAACTTATAAAAAAACGTTGAATTTGCAAGGTTTAGTGCTTATATATGGTCTACTAGGGCGTGCTGACCTTTGGTGGGTGAATTTGTAGCAGACTGTTTGGTATTTAAGCAAGGCAGAGCCTGTGATGTGTGGTTGTTCCCCATAAATAGGCGATAACGCAGCATAAATGCCAAACATGCGCTACCCTTTGGGTTCTTTCTAGGGACGATTAACTCTTTGTTGCTCGGTTTTTACTTAGTCCACTAGGTTACAAACCTCGCGCCGCGATTAAATCGCCCCTAGATTGAACAAATTTCAATCCACAACGGTCAACACGCCCTAATATATTTTATTTGTGTAAATAAGGCTCCCCATGCGACAAAAAGTATCTTTTAAAAGCGGCGATTTAGAACTTGCCGGCCAACTAGAACGCCCCGCCGGCGACATAAAGTTTTATGCGCTATTTGCACACTGCTTCACATGCGGAAAAGACATAGCAGCAGCCACACGTATAAGCCGTGCACTTACGCAGCAAGGCATAGCCGTACTGCGTTTTGACTTTACGGGTTTAGGTAATAGCGATGGCGACTTTGCTAACAGTAACTTTTCATCAAACATTCAAGATTTAGTTTCAGCGGCTGATCATCTGCGTGAGCATTTTGCAGCGCCGCAATTACTTATTGGCCACAGTTTAGGCGGCGCTGCGGTACTTGCTGCTGCTGAGCACATTCCTGAAGTATCGGCTATTACAACCATTGGCGCGCCGTCAGATGCGCAGCACGTAGCGCATAACTTTGAAGCACACCTTGATGAAATTAACGCAGCCGGTGAAGCAAAGGTAAGCCTAGCAGGCCGAGAATTTACCATTAAAAAACAGTTTATAGACGATATAGCCAAGTACGATAAAAGCCACATTAGTAAACTTAAGCGCGCATTGTTAGTAATGCACTCCCCTATTGATGCGACGGTAAATATTAGTGAAGCCGAAAAAATTTACGCATCAGCTAAGCATCCTAAAAGTTTTATTAGCCTAGATAACGCCGATCACTTACTTACTAATAAAAACGATGCCGACTACGCTGCAGAAATCATTGCAACGTGGGCTAATCGCTACGTCAAATATGACAAAACTAAAT
This sequence comes from Pseudoalteromonas sp. SWXJZ10B, assembly GCF_015864475.1. Taxonomy (NCBI): domain Bacteria; kingdom Pseudomonadati; phylum Pseudomonadota; class Gammaproteobacteria; order Alteromonadales; family Pseudoalteromonadaceae; genus Pseudoalteromonas; species Pseudoalteromonas sp. SWXJZ10B. The sequence goes on along the minus strand of NZ_JADYXD010000029.1, from coordinate 24,529 downwards.
ACGCCGCAAGTTTAACGGGTGGCAATGTACTTGTTGAAGAAAAAGACCATGTATTTACTCAGCACGTAAGCACTAAAGATCATACTTGGCTTGCAGATGAGCCAATAAAGGTAGGCGGTAAAAACTTAGGCCCCGATCCGTATCATCACTTATTAGCGGGGCTTGGTGCTTGTACAGCAATGACACTACGTATGTACGCTACACGTAAAGATTTAGCGCTAGAGCATGTTAAAGTAGAGCTTGATCACACTCGCGATTACAACAAAGATTGCGACGATTGTGAGCAAACCGGTAACCTAGAAGCCATTACCCGTAAAATCACTCTAGTCGGTGATTTAACACAAGAGCAACGCCAGCGTTTGCTCGAAATAGCCGACAAATGCCCTGTGCATAAAACACTACATAACAACCCTGTTATTGTAAGTGAACTGGTAAAGTAACTAGCATACAAGCAATATAGCGCAGCTAACACTGCGCTATGCTTTAACAAAACTAACTATTTACTATCTAAAAATTCTTTTACTTCTTTACTCATTCTATCCACCAGCCATTTTGGCCCGCCATCATACATATCGTTATGACGAGATTTTTCTATTAGTGTTTGTGTAACAGGAAACTTATCCAGCTCTGAATCGTTTAACAACACATTCGCATCAGCTGGGTAATCACTACCACGTAGTGTAAACACGCGAATGTTTTTATTACGAGGGATCAACATACGACGATGATCGATCGTAATAATAGTGCTTACTTCATTGGGGTAAATAGAGCCGTATAATACCGAAATATCACCGCCGTTTGAATGCCCAAATAAGGCGAGTTTTGTAAAGTCGTACGCTGGGTATTTACTCGATAACTCATTAACTAAAAACTTAAGCGTTAACACCACGATGCCAGTTTTCCATACGAGTGGTTAAGTAAGGCTGTTCACGGTTTAGGTAAGGGTCGGTTTTTAGTTCATGTGCAACGGCTACTGTTAAGTATCCGCGTTGATTAAACGCATTACTGGCAAACGTATACTTGTTATGACTAATACCGTAGCCCGCATTAATAAATGCCACAGGGCACTTTGCTTGCTCTGTACACTTAGCATTGTTACTTGGTAATGTAATATTGATAGGAATAGTGCGATTGCGGCTTTTATCGGTTATAACGTCGTCGGTTGCATAGCTTGTAGTGCTTATTATTGATGTAGTTAAGGTGAGTGCGCTTAACATAAAAAGCTTTTTAAGTGCTTTTTGCATATTTAAACTTATATAAATTATTGTTTTTAATTAAAAATAACTTTTACTTTATAGGTTTGCATTCTCTATTGTCAAACTATGCGATAATAGTCGCCATTGTTTTAATATATTTAGTAAAAGATCCAATAAATGAAATCATACAATAGCATTCAAGAACGTATAGAAATCCTAGAAGACAAACTAACTGCAATACATGACGAAATCGAAACACTAAAAGCACCTGCTAAAAATAACAATGAACGTATTATTTTTAAGTTTATTGAAACAGGCAGCACTGGTAAAACGAAGGATTTTGTACGTGAGTTAGGTATTAAATCACCACGTGACGGTTTGTTTTCATCAGGTGACGTTACAAAACTAATTAAAGATGGCGCTGAAGATATTTCACCTGCGTTATTAGAAATCGCAAGACAGCTTGCCAGTGCACGTAATAAAAATGGCCCAAGCCGTTAATTACCCAGTCACGCAGTATCTAGAAGCCCAGCCAAGCTGTCGCTTCTAGATATGTAATTATATTAAACTAAATTAATCACATAGTTCTATATTAAGGCTGGTAAGCAAATTAAGTGCTTCGAAGCGATCAAACTTAGCATTCGCTAAGATATTATTATTCAAATCTATATTAAACGCTGTAGCACCTACAAAATCACATTTTGTTAAGTTAGTTTGAAAAAACTCACTATCGCGAAAATCTGTTCCTGTAAATTCACTACTGCTTAAATCAGCGTGTCTAAAATCAACATTTTTGGCAAAGCAGTGTGTTAGTTTGAGGGCTTTGAGGGTTAATTCAAAAAAAGAGCTATTACTGAGCTCACAATAATTAAAACTCACCGGTGCGTTAATACTAAGCGCTGGCCAATCTACATCAGCCCATTGCAAACTATTTAATTTACAGTGGCTAAAACTTACATTTTCAAGCGAACTGTAGTTCCATTTAAGTGACGATAAATTACAGTTTTTAAAACTACATTCTATAAATCGGCAATTTTTAAACTGCCCCCCTGAAAAGTCGCAATCGATAAATATACATTCTTCAAACTCAGAGTTTTCAGTTAGCTGCTCTGCGTACTGCAAAGCATTAAATTGCTCATCAAAATACTGTTTATTGTTACTTAACAACACAATTTACCTATTAGATTTAACCTGCGTAGCCATTATTTTTAGGTAAATCTTTTTTAAGAGCAAGCACTGCAATAAAAATTAAACCAAACAATGGAAATAGCGCAAAACAGCCACCCACAAACGCTAAAACACCTGGCATAGTACTTTTACGCTTACCTATTTTGTAGCTAATTACAGCAAAAATAGGGATGCATAATATAATAAAAAAAGCTAAAAACTCACCAAATAAGGTTAGATGAAACGACATAAGAACTCCTTTTCAATATGGATAATAGCAATCGGCACAAACCTTTAAACTGCTTTAAATTTAACCACAAAAAAACCCTTAAGCATATAACTTAAGGGTTTTTAAATTTAGCTTAAAAGCTAAGCAAAAATTACTCTTCGCTTGATACTTCTTTTTCTACAACACTAATTGCAAGCTCAGCTAACGAATCGAGGTTAGGTTTACTTGGCGCGTTAGTTAATAAACACGATGCTTGTGTTGTTTTAGGGAAAGCAATAACGTCACGAATGTTATCGGTACCACATAAAAGCATTGCTAAACGGTCAAGACCAAATGCTAAACCTGCATGTGGTGGTGTGCCGTATTTAAGTGCATCAAGTAAAAAGCCAAACTTGTCTTGTTGCTCTTGCTCGTTAATACCTAAAATTCTAAATGCGGTTTCTTGCATATCTGCATTATGAATACGCACCGAACCGCCACCCACTTCGTAGCCGTTTAATACCATGTCGTAGGCATCTGAAATTGCTGCTGCTGGGTTTGCTTCAAGCTCACTTGCAGTAATATCTTTTGGTGCAGTGAATGGATGATGTACAGCATGTAATGTGCCTTCGTCATCTTCTTCAAACATTGGGAAATCTACAACCCAAAGTGGTGCCCAGCTATTAAGGTTAGTGATTTCTAAATCAACACCAATCTTAACGCGCAGTGCGCCCATAGCTTCATTTACTGTGTTGCGCTTATCGGCACCGAATAAAATAATATCGCCCGACTGTGCATTAGTACGCTCAAGCAATTTAGTAATTACGTCTTCGTTTAAAAACTTAGCCACTGGTGATTGAACGCCTTCAGCGCCTGCAGTGTGGTCGTTTACTTTCATCCACGCCATGCCTTTAGCGCCGTAAATACCAATAAACTTAGTGTAATCGTCAAGCTGTTTACGAGAAAGCTTAGCGCCACCCGGTACTGTTAATACAGCAACACGGCCTTTTTCGTCGTTAGCCGGACCTGAAAAAACATTAAACTCTACGTCTTTTACTAAATCAGCAATATCAACTAATTTCATTGGGTTACGTAAATCAGGCTTATCAGAACCGTAAAGGCTCATTGCCTCGCTGTAAGGCATGATTGGGAAATCGCCTAAATCAACGTTTAACAATGTTTGCCACATCTCACGGATCATTTTTTCAGTCATACCACGTACTTGATCAGAGCTCATGAACGAGGTTTCTATATCTATTTGGGTAAATTCTGGTTGGCGATCCGCACGTAAATCTTCATCACGGAAACATTTAACAATTTGGTAGTAACGGTCAAAACCAGACATCATCAACAATTGCTTAAACAACTGCGGCGACTGCGGTAATGCGTAAAAGCTACCTTTATGAACACGGCTCGGTACTAAGTAATCGCGCGCGCCTTCTGGCGTTGCTTTAGTAAGTACTGGCGTTTCGATGTCTAAAAAGCCGTTTTCATCTAAAAAGCGACGAACAAAGCTGCTTGCTTTAGCGCGTAATTTAATACGGTCACTCATTTCTAGACGACGTAAATCTAAGTAACGGTACTTTAAACGACGCTCTTCTGAGTTTACTTGGTTAAAATCAAGTGGTAATGGCTCAGAGCGGTTAATAATATTAAGCTCTTTACCTAAAATTTCGATCTCTCCAGTTGCCATGTCTTTATTTACTTGGCTGTCTGGGCGTGCGCGAACAACACCTTTTAACTGAACACAAAATTCTTGGCGAAGTGTGTTAGCCGAACTCATTAACTCTTCAATGTCAGAGTCGAATACAACTTGTACTAAACCTTCTCTATCGCGTAAATCGACAAAGATAAGTCCACCAAGGTCACGTCGTTTGTTGATCCAGCCACATAGTTCTACTTCTTGATCTACGTGAGTTTTATTTAGCTGTCCGCAATATATAGAGCGCATAGTTTTCCTGTCAGATAAAAGGCTTAAACGGTTAAAGTTATTTGTTTTAAGGCGTGTGATTTAAAAAACAGGTCACCACAATACAAATAAAGCCGCTAGCAATCTAAAAATAATCAAATTAAGCCCTGCATTATACTCAACTAACATTAAGATGCTAGGGCGTGTACGGCTTTTACCCCTGAATTTACAGCAGCTCGTTTTGTTATTTGCTACACTATCGCCACTTTATAATAAGGCGCTAGTTTGTATGTTATATATTGGATGCCCGCAGTGGTCGAGTAATGCATGGAAAGGCAATTTATTTTCAAGCCAATGTAAAAACGCCGATATGCTTAGCCAATACGCCCAACATTTTAATTCTGTTGAAGGCAACACCAGCTTTTACGCCGATCCATCGCCAAGCACCGTATTGCGCTGGGGAAATAGCGTACCCGACGATTTTAAATTTACTTTTAAGTTTAATCGTCGCTTTAGCCATGAACTACACCTTACTAATATACAAACCGAGCTTACTGATTGGCTTAACTTGTTCTCCCCTATTTTAGAAAAAACGGGGCAAATCATGCTGCAATTGCCAAAAGCCTTTGGCCCAAACGATTTACCCAAACTCGCACAGTTTATTAGCCTGTTACCAAAAGAGATTAATTACGGTGTAGAGGTACGTCATACTGCATTTTTCAAAAAAGGTGAAGCCGAAATAGCGCTTAATCAGCTATTAATGGCGAACAATATAAATCGCATATCAATGGATACACGCGCTCTATTTGCCGTAAAACCAACAACCGAAGCGCTAATAGATGCACAGCAAAAAAAACCTCATTTACCAGTGCACGCTATTGCTACAGGCTCGCAGCCTATGGCACGCTTTGTAATAGCCAATTTGCAAAACGACTATAAACCCTTTTATAAGCCGTGGCTGAGCAAAGTAAAACAATGGCTTGATGAAGGTAAAACACCGTATGTGTTTTTTCATACCGCCGATAACCGAGAAGCGCCGTTATTAGCTCGCCAGTTTTGCCAGGACCTAGGTTATAATCACAAAGCATTAAACCCCTTTACTGGCGAAAAAGAAGCCCACCAGCCGGCACTTTTTTAAACAATAAAATTAGAGAATATAAATGAGTGAATACGCACGTTACTTTACCGGCTACCCTGCAAACATTGTTGAGCAGGTATTAAGCCTAATCAACAACAAAAAGGTAAGTAACTACTTACTTAAAAAATACCCGCAAGCGCATACCATAACCAGCGATAAGCTACTTTATAGCTACGCCACCGAACTTAAAAAACAATATTTAAAAAACGCCCCGCCGTTTGGTCGCGCTGCATTTAAAAAACAAGGCGACATGGTCACCAATGCATTAGGTACGCACACTTACCGTATGCAAGGTAAAACCCGTAAGCACGATTTAGCGATTAACAGCGACTTGCTGCGCGCCCCCGAGCTACTACTGAAAGCATTAGTAGTTCACGAGCTCGCCCATTTTAAAGAGAAAGACCATAACAAAGGCTTTTACCAACTTTGCTGCCACATGGAACCGAGTTACCACCAATTGGAATTAGATTTAAGGATATTTTGTGTGGTAGTGGCGATGGGAGAGAATCCGTATGGCTTGTAATCTCAGATCAGTTTCCATTGTTACTTCTCTTCCCAGATTGAAATGTATTTATCCTTCAAAATTTGTAGAGAATCTTCAAATCTTCGATGTGTTTCTTGCGATTCACTTAACATCCTAGCTAATTCTTCAGCACTATTGTTCAAGCAAGCTCGATATATTTCGATATTCTCTTTAAAGTTATTTATCTGTCCTGAGCATTTAGTTGCGTATATATGAATAAATTCTGCACTTTCACTATCAAATTTATCAAGGTATCTCTTTAAAACTAGCGACGTAGAGTGTGCTTTCCAAGCGTAAGAAGTGGTTCTATATGATAAGGTAGCTAGCCCAACTTCATTTTTTTCTGTTAAATCCTGAACAGCTTCGCAACCTAGTGATTCAAGTTCATCAAAAGTATTAATGAAAAATGATAGCAACTGTTGCTGTTTTTCATGCTTTATGCGCTTTTGGAATGCATCACGTTGGTCTTTTTGAGACTCAATAGCTAACTTTTCAGAAGCAAGCCTATCCTCTGCTGCCTGTTTATTTGCTAGAGCTTGAACTTTATTACTATCCGATTGAAGATAAACGGTATATATAATCGCAGTAAAAGATAAAAAAGAAAGTATCGGACCGAGCACTCCACCAAAAAAACTACCAAAGTGTGACCAAGTCTCTGAAGTCCCTCCGTACCCTACACCTAAACCTTTGAACCAAAGTGTAAATATGCCAACCATTGAAGCTATTGCTAATACAATTAGGGAAATCAAAACCCCCTTAAAAATTTTATTATTTTTCTTATCGATAACTGCCATGTAATCGCCCTTTCCCTTAAATTTTAATTTTTATGAATAAAAAAACGCGATATCAAATCGCGTTTTTATGCAGTCGTATCAACCTACTGAAGGCTGATAACTGAAAATTGATAGCTGAGCAAACGTTGGGTTTCGTTTCACTCAAACCAACCTACGTAATAAACTTAAAGTCCTAAGCCTGCCATAAAGTCGTCATCTGCATCATCTTGCTCTACTGCGGTAGATGCTTTTTCTTTATCCGCTTTTTTACGTGCTTCGTTTTCAATTATGTCGTCTGGGTCTAGCGCTTCTGCAATATCAAAGTCGTGTAATTTAATAAACTCTGTTTTATCCATCGCTAATTCCAAGTAAAAGATATTTTGTTTACTTGTGGTGAATGTTACGCGGCGTGCTTGTGGGCGATCCATCGTGGTATCTACCGATATTTGCACTTGCTTGTTAATGGCCATCATTTTTGGCTGGTTTTGCGTAATAGAAGTATGAAGCTGCTCACGCACTTTAGACGTAAAGTCGCCAACAATTTGGTTCATCAGCTCGCCTAATACATTTGATACGTCGTCTGATAAATGGCTATGCGCTATTTCATTCTCTGGCATTCCCATGTTGCGCATGTAATCGCCATAAATTTCCATCGCCGCTTGCGAAGTAAAGTTGGTAATTACAAGACCGGTAAAACCGCCGTCAAATAAAACAAAGCAGCCAATATCTGGTCGCATACATGTACGTGTTATTTTTTGCACCATGGCTGAGTAGCTAATACCATTACCGCTGGCTGATGTGAGTACGCCTGTCACTGAATGACAAAGGGTTGCTAATATATCGTCTGTGCTGATGACCTTACTTTTGCTCATTTAATCTTCTCTTTTATACTTATTATTCATAATTCTAGTCAAGCTACTGAATTTATCACTGACTATCCAGTATAAAATGTTAAAATAGCGCCATTATTTACAAAGAGACTGCCTTCGTGACCATAAAAGACAGTATTTATGCCTCTGAGCAACAAGTAAAAGATTTTAGCTTTGACCAAAATGTAGTCGAAGTTTTTCCAGATATGATCCAGCGCTCTGTGCCTGGCTACGCAACTATTGTAAGTACAATGGGTAAACTTGCGGGTGAATACGCGCAAAGTAACTCAAATCTTTATGATTTAGGCTGCTCACTGGGTGCAGTAACGCTTAGCATGCGACGAAATATTCGCACCGATAACTGCCATATAATAGCGGTAGATAATTCTCAAGCTATGGTTGAGCGTTGTAAGGTACATTTACAAGGTTTTAAATCAGATGTGCCTGTTACTGTTACTTTGGGCGATATTAACGAGCTTGAGATTCAAAACGCCTCAGTAGTAGCAATGAACTTTACGCTGCAGTTTATTCCACACGCGCAGCGCCAAGCCGTACTTGAAAAAATATACGCTAATTTAAAACCTGGCGGCGTATTACTGTTAAGCGAAAAAATTAAAGCTGAAAACGAGCAATGCGACAATTTATTGATTGATTTGCACCACGACTTTAAACGACACAATGGTTACTCTGAGCTTGAAATAAGCCAAAAGCGTACCGCCATCGAAAACGTTATGCGCCCAGATACACTAAGCGCTCACTTTACTCGCTTACAAGATATTGGTTTTAGCCAAACTCAAGTGTGGTATCAATGTTTTAATTTTTGCTCAATGGTAGCAATTAAATAAAGAGAGTCATCCATGTCTCAATGGTTTAATCAATTTTACGCATCTATCGCACAAAGCCCACTTAGTCACTGGCTAGAAACCTTGCCTGCACAATTAAAACATTGGCAAAACGAGGCTAGCCATGGCGATTTACCTAAATGGCAAAAAGTACTTAAAAACTTACCAGAGGTGGCAACTTCGCACGTTGATATTTCTACTAAGGTAGAAATTGGCGCCCCAGGGGAGATGAGTGATGGCGAGCAAAAGCAAGCCATGCATTTATTAAAACGCATGATGCCATGGCGCAAAGGCCCATTTAGTGTGCACGGTATTGAAATAGACACAGAGTGGCGCAGTGATTGGAAGTGGGACAGACTCCTGCCTCATATTGAGCCATTAAAAGGCCGCACCGTATTAGATATTGGTTGTGGCTCTGGTTATCATTTATGGCGTATGCGCGGTGAAGGTGCAGAGTTTGTAGTGGGTATTGATCCGTCTGATTTATTTTTATGTCAGTTTCAGGCAATTAAACACTACAACCCAGACGAAAACGTACATTTACTGCCACTAGGCGTTGAAGCATTACCCGAACTTAAAGCGTTTGATACGGTTTTTTCGATGGGCGTACTTTATCATCGTCGCTCACCTATCGACTTTTTAGCACAGTTAAAAGCGCAGCTTCGCCCAGGCGGCGAACTCGTACTTGAAACGCTAGTAATTGAAGGCGACGAAAATACAGTGCTAGTCCCTACTGATCGCTACGCTAAAATGCGCAACGTGTGGTTTATTCCAAGTACTGCAGCATTAAAACTGTGGATGGAACGCGTTGGCTTTAAAGATGTACAAATAAAAGATTGCGCTATTACCACGCTTGAAGAGCAACGCAAAACCGACTGGATGGAAAACGAGTCGTTAATAGACTTTTTAGATCCAAACGATACAAGTAAAACAATTGAAGGCTACCCCGCTCCACTTCGAGCCATATTAACCGCAAAAGCATAGCTGTTAATTTAACGTCTTTAATTACTAAAAAAACGCCTGCTGGCGTTTTTTTGTTTATTTAAACAACAGACAGCGGACAAGTGTCCTTGTTAATTATTTCAAAATTACATTTGCGCTAGCCGCGACCTTGCAATTGTTGTAAAATACGCGCGTTTCTAAGCAACCCAAAACAACTATTTTGAGGAAAACCTGTGAGCGAACAAAAACAGTCTCTAAGCTATAAAGACGCGGGCGTAGATATCGACGCTGGTAATGCACTTGTTGAGCGTATTAAAGGCGTAGTTAAAAAAACTCGTCGTCCTGAAGTAATGGGCGGAATTGGTGGTTTTGGCGCACTTTGCGAAATTCCTGAAGGCTACAAGCAACCAGTCTTAGTTGCAGGCACAGATGGCGTTGGTACTAAACTACGTTTAGCAATCGACTTAAAAAAACACGATACGGTTGGTATTGATTTGGTTGCAATGTGTGTAAACGACTTAATTGTTCAAGGTGCTGAACCCCTGTTTTTTCTAGATTACTATGCAACTGGTAAACTAGATGTAGACACAGCAGCTGACGTAGTTACAGGTATTGGCAAAGGTTGTGAAATTTCAGGTTGTGCCCTAATTGGTGGCGAAACAGCTGAAATGCCAGGTATGTATGATGGTGAAGACTACGACATGGCAGGCTTTTGTACAGGCGTTGTAGAAAAATCAAAAATTATTGATGGCACAAAAGTAGCAGCAGGCGATCAGCTTATTGCACTTGCTTCAAGCGGTCCTCATTCAAATGGCTTCTCTTTAATTCGTAAAGTACTTGAAGTGTCAAAAGCTGATACCAGCGCTGACTTTGAAGGTAAAACATTAGGCGAAACTTTACTTGAGCCTACGCGTATTTACGTAAAACCTTTACTTGAGTTATTCAAAAACGTTGACGTGCATGCACTTTCGCATATTACTGGCGGCGGTTTTTGGGAAAACATTCCACGCGTATTACCAGAGTCTGCAAAAGCAGTAGTTAAAGGTGATAGCTGGCAGTGGCCACCAATTTTTAACTGGTTACAAGAAAACGGTAATATTACTACCCACGAAATGTACCGTACATTTAACTGTGGTGTAGGTATGGTTTTAGTTGTACCTGCAGACAAACTTGAGCAAAGCTTAACAATGCTAAAAGACTTGGGCGAAAATGCATGGCACCTTGGTGAAATTCAAGATGCAGCAGCTGGCGAAGAGCAAGTTGAAATTGTAGGTGGTGCTAAGTAATGGCACCCACTCGTCTGGTAGTTTTAATCTCTGGTAGTGGCTCTAATTTACAAGCCATCATAGATGCCTGCGAACGTGGCGAGATAAACGGACATATAGCGGCTGTTATTAGTAATAAAGCAGACGCTTATGGCCTAGAGCGTGCAAAGCAAGCCGGTATTGCTACAAAAGTGCTCAGTCATAAAGATTTTGACTCGCGCGAAGCGTACGATGCGCAATTAATGAACGTTATCGACTCTTTTATGCCAAATCTAGTTGTATTAGCTGGGTTTATGCGTATTCTTACTCCTGGCTTAGTGCAAAAATATGTTGGAAAAATGTTGAACATTCATCCATCTTTGTTGCCTAAGTATCAGGGGCTGAATACCCACCAAAGAGCAATTGATGCAAAAGACGATGTTCATGGCGTAAGTGTTCACTTTGTTACTGAGGAATTAGACGGCGGTCCCGTTATTCTTCAGGCGCAAATACCTGTACTCAAGGATGATACAGCAGAGACATTAGCAAAACGCGTGCATGAGCAAGAGCATATAATTTATCCTTTGGTGGTCAAGTGGTTCAGTGAACACAGACTTACTATGGAAGCAGATTATGCAGTTCTTGACAAAAAACAACTTCCTGCACACGGCGCGCACTACCCACAATAAAAAAATAAGTGCCCTGCTGTTATGTGCGGGCGCTTTACTTCCAACTAGCCTAATTGCAGGCGAATTGACCCAATATCAAGCTAACTACGATATTTTACGCAAAGGTAAAAATCATGGTGAGGCTGTTCGTGAGCTCAAAAAAATGGGCGACGATACTTATGAACTAACATACCACAGCAATATTGAGTGGATGATTTTCTCTGATTCTCGTGAAGAAACATCAAAGTTTACCTTTAAAGATGGCAAGGTTACCCCGCATCATTACAATATGATCCGCACCGGTACAGGCCCAGATAAAGATTATAAAATTGATTTTGACACAACAAACAAAGTAGTGACTAGCAGCGCTAGCGAATACCCACTTAAATGCGAATGGACTGATGACTTTCAGGATGCTATTTCGTACCAAGTGCAAGTGCGCGAAGGATTGAAAAAAGGCGAAACAAGCTTTTCATTCCCGCTTATTGATAAAAAAGGTAACCGACGCGACTACAACTTTGAAGTTGTTGAAAAAGAGATGATCTCCCTACCCATCGGTAATGTAGAAGCTATTAAAGTAAAGCGTTTATACGATAACGATAAACGCCAAGCAATTGCATGGTTTGCGCCAGAAATGGATTACATGCTGGTACGTATGTGGAAAGGCGAGAAAGGTATGGAGCAGTTTGAAGTTCAAATGAATTCTTTTACTGTTACTGCACCTACAGCTGTTGCGCCTGCTACAGCACAACAACCTCAAGAAGCTAACTAGCTTTAAATAAATCAGTAATAAAATAGGTGGGCTAAATTAGCTCACCCATTTTAAACAATGCAAATTCCCCCGGCTCCATTTTTTGCCAGCGCTCGTCATTAGTTAATGGCCTAGTGGCTATTACTGTTACTACATCGTTTGGTGTGGTCTCTTGTTGAAAATCAACCACCATGTCGGCATCAATCAACGTTGCTTTACCAAATGGCGCACGGCGCGTTATGTAATGTAAGTTATTAGTGCAATACGCTAAAACAAACACCCCATCGGTCAATAGCATATTAAACACCCCTTTTTCACGCAACGTATGCGAGAGCTTAGCCGCGTATCTAAAAACTGACGCCATATTACTTGGACGTTTTGGATATTTTTCGCGAATTTTATCAAGCAACCAACAAAAAGCGAGTTCGCTATCGGTGTTCCCCACAGGGCGATAATATTCTGTTTTTAAATCATGATAATTTGATAGTTGCCCGTTGTGTGCATAGGTGAGCTCGCGCCCCCACAACTCTCGTGTAAACGGATGGGTGTTCTCAAGGCACACTCTACCGCGGTTCCCTTGGCGAATATGGCTAATAACCGAGACACTTTTAATTGGGTATGCTTTAACGAGCTTTGCTATTTCAGATTGATAACTCGGCTCAGGATCTTTAAAGGTTCTACAGCCTTTACCTTCGTAAAACGTAATACCCCACCCATCTTTATGTGGGCCGGTATTTCCACCACGCTCTAAAAGGCCTGAAAAACTAAAACAAATATCGGTAGGCACGTTGGCTGACATGCCAAGTAATTCACACATTAATAAAATAACCCTTAAAAACCATACATTAAAAATAAATAGCGTTATATTTTTACATTAGGCGTACACTAATTTACAGCCCACTATAATTACTATACTTACTTAAAAAGTGTCATTTTGCTATTAGATTTATTTATTTTTACGTTAACAATACTTGCAGCTAACGCTTTGACTATACGATAGTAATTAAGCGTTCCTCTGTCGGGTAATTAAATATCGTATTTAAGTTACTTTCTACTACAATTTAACATCGTTATGTACTTGAAAATTACTGTTACTAGCGCTACTCTAAGTGAGGTGGTCTGACCTCTATTAAGGAATAAAAATGACACTCATATTTACACTGGTTTTAATCGCGTTGCTTTGCACTGCGATTTACCACAGAGCAAGTTGGAACACAGCACTTGGTGTTTCAGCTATAACTTTATTAATTGGTACCTTTGCGGGTGCTTTTGGTTTAATTAGCTGGTTGATCTTTTTGATCATCGCGGTTCCTCTTTCTGTTACTGGCATTCGTCAGCAATATATTATCAAGCCAATTTTTGCTATGTTTAAAAAAGTAACGCCAAGCATGTCTGATACTGAAAAATCAGCTATTGATGCCGGTACAACGTGGTGGGAAGCTGATTTATTTTGTGGTAACCCAGATTGGAAAAAACTTCATCAATACCCAGTTCCTAAACTTACTATTGAAGAGCAAGCCTTTGTTGATGGCCCTGTTGAAGTAGTATGTAGCATGTTGGACGATTGGGAAGCAACGCACGAACTAACCGACCTTCCTCAAGATGTATGGCAATATCTAAAAGATAATAAATTCTTTGCCATGATCATCAAAAAAGAATATGGCGGTTTAGAGTTTTCTGCATTTGCACAGTCATGTGTACTTCAAAAACTAACAAGTAAATCAACATTACTTTCGTCAATTGTTGGTGTACCGAACTCTTTAGGCCCAGGTGAATTATTACAGCACTATGGTACAAAAGAACAAAAAGATCATTACTTACCGCGCCTAGCGAGCGGTCAAGAAATTCCATGTTTTGCGTTAACTTCGCCAGAAGCGGGTTCTGATGCAAGCTCAATTCCTGACTACGGTGTGGTATGTAAAGGGCAATGGAATGGTGAAGAAGTTGTGGGTGTTAGTTTAACGTGGAATAAGCGTTACATTACACTTGCCCCAGTTGCTACCGTACTTGGTCTTGCGTTTAAGTTACAAGATCCAGATGGCTTAATTGGCGACAATAAAGAGCCAGGCATTACCTGTGCACTTATTCCAACGGATACGCCTGGAGTTGAAATTGGTCGTCGACATTTCCCGCTGAACGTACCATTTCAAAATGGTCCAACTCGCGGTAAAGACATTTTTGTACCACTTGATTACATTATTGGTGGTCCAGATATGGCTGGTCAAGGCTGGCGTATGCTGGTTGAATGTTTATCGGTTGGTCGTGCAATTACATTGCCGTCAAACTCTGCCGGTGGTATCAAAATGATTGCTATTGCGACAGGTGCGTATAGCCGCATTCGTCGTCAGTTCCGTTTACCTATTGGTAAAATGGAAGGTGTTGAAGAGTCACTAGCTAAATTAGCTGGTTACGCTTACAGCTCTGATGCTGCGGTTAGTATGTCTACGGGTGCGGTTGATTTAGGCGAAAAGCCATCGGTTGTTTCTGCCATTATTAAATACCACCTGACAGAGCAAATGCGCGATGCAACTATTCATGCAATGGATGTACTTGGCGGTAAGGGCATCATGCTTGGGCCAAATAACTATTTAGGTCGTGGCTATCAAGGTGCACCTATTGCCATTACCGTTGAAGGTGCAAACATCTTGACCCGTAATATGATTATTTATGGTCAAGGTGCAATTCGCTGTCATCCATTTGTACTAACAGAGCTTGGTGCATGTGAAATAGAAGACCGCGAAGAAGCGCTTAATGTATTTGATAAAGCGCTAATGGGTCACATTGGTTTTACTATGTCGAACCTTGTACGTACTAAATGGCTTGCTCTTACCGGCGCTCGTTTTACAAGTGTGCCGTACAACGACGAAACCGCTGAGTTTTACCGTATAGCGTCACGCTTTAGTGCATCACTTGCTCTTATGTCAGACATTAGCATGGCAGTATTTGGTGGTTCACTAAAACGTAAAGAACGTATTTCAGCACGTTTAGGTGACTTACTTAGTTACTTATACTTAGTGTCTGCAACGCTTAAGCGTTACAACGATGAAGGCCGTAAAAAAGAAGATTTTGCTCTAGTAAAATGGAGTTGCCAAGATCACCTTTACCATTGCCAACGTGCACTTGCTGATTTAATTAATAACATGCCTTCGGCTCCACTACGTGCCGTGTTAAAAGTATTGTTATTCCCGTTTGGTCGCCCGGTTCGTAAACCAACTGACCAACTTGAGCATAAACTTGCGCAACTACTACAAGTACCTAGTGAAACGCGTAACCGTTTAGCAAGCTATGTATACTTAACAAATGAGCCGCTTAACCTTGTAGGTCGTCAAGAGCAAACGCTTAAAGACGTACTTGCTGTTGAGCCATTATTTGACCGTGTATGCAAAGAAAAAGGTCTTAAACTGCCATTCTTCCAGCTTGATAAAGTAGCGCAAATGGGTCTTGAAGCCGGCATATTAAGCCAAGCAGAGGCTGATAAACTAGCTGCTGTTGAGCAATCTCGTTTAGATGTTATTAACGTTGATGACTTTGACCCTGCTGATTTACTTGCAGGCAAAGCCGCACGTAATAGCGTTAAAAAAGAAGCTGATGCCGCTTAATTAACTAAGTAAGCATTTGAATACTAAAAGCCAGCGCCTAATGCGCTGGCTTTTTTGTGTGTTTTTTACCAATTAGCTACTGCTTGAACTATAAATCCCACCACCACTTTAAAAAACTTACTTCCCAATCAGTAATAGAGCACATGCTTTGTAACACTTTATTATCTCATCTTTAAGCCCAAAACTTGCGTTTAAAAAACGTACGATCAACACTTGAAAACGCTAACTATATTCCAAGGACTGTATTAATGAATAAAACACTTAATTTTGGCGCACTGGCATGTGCAATCACACTTGCGTTGGCAGGCTGTAGCCAATCAAGCAATACAACTGATATTGGTAATAAATCAACCATAAAAGCACAAACAGCTGAAACATACAGCGCTAAAACTTTCTTTGATACTACATCAATTATGGGCAATAGTTTTGCACCAAGCGGTGATAAAGTTTTAGTAAGTAGCGATGAAAGCGGCATTTATAACCTGTATGAAATTGATATAAATACAGGCGATAAAACTCAACTCACTAATTTTAAAGACAGTACCTACCCTGTACGCTACTTCCCTAATGATGGACGCGCACTATTTACTAAAGATTCTGGCGGTAACGAGCGATACCACATTTATGTAAAACAACTTGATGGCTCAATGAAAGACTTAACACCGGGGGATGAAACACGAGCCAGCTTTGCTGGTTTTACAAAGGACGGCAGCCAATTTTTTATCACAAGTAATCAACGCGACGCCAAATTTATGGATTTATATAGCGTAGATAGTGACAACTATAAAGTGTCCTCGGTTTATCAAAATGAGCTCGGATTAGATGTCGGCGCCATTAGTCCTGATGGTCGCTTTATTGCTTTATCTAAAAATAATACGAATAGAGACAGTGATACTTACATTCTCGACACTTATAAAAAAACCCTCAAACCACAACTTATATCAAAGCACGACAATCCCGCACAATATACGCCTGAAACCTTCTCTGCTGATGGTAAATATTTATATTACTCTACAGACGCAAAAGGCGAGTTTTCGCAAGTGTGGCGCTATGAGTTAGCAACGGGTAACCATAGTACAGCTTTAGAAGATGACTGGGACGTGAACTTTATTTATTTTTCTAAATCTGGACGCTATCAGGTAAGTGGAGTAAATGCAGATGCCAGTACTAAAGTAACTATTTTAGATACTCGTACAGATAAAAACGTAGCTATGCCCACCCTACCCAATGGTAATTTACGCAGTGTAAACTTCTCAAGTGACGAGAAAACCATGGCGTTTTATTTAAACTCTGACACATCCCCAAGCAATTTATTTGTATGGCAAGTGGGTGATATTAGCGCCAAGCAATTAACTAATTCACTTAG
Source organism: Pseudoalteromonas sp. SWXJZ10B (assembly GCF_015864475.1). NCBI lineage: Bacteria > Pseudomonadati > Pseudomonadota > Gammaproteobacteria > Alteromonadales > Pseudoalteromonadaceae > Pseudoalteromonas > Pseudoalteromonas sp. SWXJZ10B. The sequence goes on along the minus strand of NZ_JADYXD010000029.1, from coordinate 7,334 downwards.
CAAAGAAATAAATCAAAATGACTTGGTAGAAAGTACAATTGTACGCTTTAAAAGTTTTGATGGGTTAGAGATACCAGGTGTTCTGTATAAGCCTAAACAAGCGAGTAGTACAAATAAAGTAGCAGCACTAATTTGGGTGCATGGCGGCCCTGGTGGGCAAAGTCGCACTGGCTACAGTGCTGCGCAGCAACACTTAGTGAATCATGGCTATGCAATTTTTGCAGTTAATAATCGTGGTAGCTCAGGATATGGCAAAACCTTTTTTCACTTGGATGACAAAAAGCATGGCACTGATGACTTACAAGATATTGTGTACGGTAAAAAGCATCTTCAAAGCTTAGATTGGGTCGATAGTGACAAAATTGGCATTATGGGCGGTAGTTACGGCGGGTTTATGACTGCTGCTGCACTTGCTTTTGAGCCAGAAGAATTCAAAGTAGGTATTAATATTTTTGGGGTTACTAACTGGGTAAGAACGCTCAACTCTATTCCACCATGGTGGGAAAGTTTTAAAAAAGCCCTATACGATGAAATGGGCGACCCTGCAACAGACGGTGAGCGCCATCGTGCTATATCACCTTTATTTCATGCTAAAAACATTACAAAACCATTAATGGTGATCCAAGGTGCAAACGATCCGCGCGTTTTACAAGTAGAAAGTGATGAACTGGTTGCTGCGGTAAAAGCCAATGGCGTGCCTGTAGAGTATGTATTGTTTGACGATGAAGGCCACGGCTTTACTAAAAAAGAAAACCGTATCAGTGCTTCTAACGCTTATTTAAACTTTTTAGACACATACTTAAAGTAGCTATTTGGCTCACAAAGTAAAAATAAAAGGTCTGCGCTTGAATTAAAAAGTGCAGGCTTTTTTTATACTGGCCTAAAACCCTATTCCTACTTCATCGGGGTCAGAGCTGATAGCTGATAGCTGATAGCTGATAGCTGATAGCTGATAGCTGATAGCTGATAGCTGATAGCTGATAGCTGATAGCTGATAGCTGATAGCTGATAGCTGATAGCTGATAGCCGCAGAATGTTTTACTAAATTTTTTAATCAAGAATTTTATAAACTTATTATTGAGGAAATAACAAGTGGCGGAGTGGACGGGACTCGAACCCGCGACCCCCGGCGTGACAGGCCGGTATTCTAACCAACTGAACTACCACTCCATATTTTCGTTGCTGTTTAGGTCTCCCTGACAGCGGCGTGAATAATACGAACCAACCCCTATTTCGTCAAGGGCTTTTTTGTTTTTTTATAGGTTTTTTAGTCATCTGTCATCGAAAGGTTTAAAATTTCACCTGATTTGTCATTTTTTGAGCCATTTTTACCGACTTGATTTTTTTCTGTGTCGGCAGCATCACCCTCACTTGTTTTCTTTTTCTTTAAAAAAGGTAGCTTCACTTTAAATTTAATCGGCTTTTTCTGCACAAAAATACGAATTGCTAACCAACCTAGTAATAAAATGAGCGTATTGCAGCCTACAATTAAACTAATAATTGTAGATGTGGCCATTTTTTCTTCAACCGGTTCACTCTCAATCATTTTATCTGGGGTAATAATCGTTGCAGGATCAATTTCGGGCACTGCTTCTATAGGTCGTTCTATCTCAAATTTATACGTTGGTAGCGTTGCCATAAATTCGCGGCCATTAATATTAGTGCCAAAAACAGACAACTCAACGCTATACCTACCCCAATCATAATTCTTAACACTAAGCTGGCGTGAGTCTTTAGCTGCAGCATCTATAGTAAACATTTGCTCTTCGTTATTAGGGTAATAAATTTTTCCCTGAATGATGACTGTTTCTGGCTTAACAATATTGGGATCTATATTTATAGTCAGTAAATGATCGTCAGTGTCTTGCTCTGCTAACGCGACCTCGGTTACAAAAGGCGGTTCGTGCACTTCTATTGTATTTTGCACAATACGGCGCTGTAGCAGCGGAGTTGCAACGTAAAGCTCTGGTGTCCATTCACCTGCAGGAAAATCTAAAGTAAACTCGCCGGTAAACACACCATCTTTAGGACGCTCGTCAAATCCGCGTCCATCGTCTTTAAATTCAGCGACTTCTTGAGTGCCTGCGCCAAAGTTAGCAAAGCTTTCGTTGTTGGTGCTTACAAAGTCAACATTAAGGCTAACAACATCTCTAAATAAGTTTGTATTAATTGGCTCACCGTCATTGAGTATTTTACCAGTGATTTTTATTGTCTCCCCTCTAAACAACATTGAAGGAAGAGGCTCTGCCTCAAGAGATATTTCGCCTAATACAACTATTCTACTGTCGGGTAAAATACTGCCTATGACTTGCCAAGGACCTGCCATTGGTTTTTTTATGGTGACTAAATCGTAGCTGAGTTCGTCAAACCAATCTAAGTTAGGGTTTTTAACTGAGTCAGTAGCAAAGTACTTACTGCCATCGGGCCGCACTAAAATAACAGCAGGTGCGCCTGACTTTCTAAAAAAGAGCAGTGTTATTTCATCAATTTTGCTATCTATGCGAAAACGATTATCAAGTAAAGGGATCTCATTTTGATGCCCATCGCGCTTGAGCACTTCTACTTGTTTTACGCCATATGCATTGCCAGTAAATAAACTAGCTGCACATAACGCTGTTACAAAATACATCGTTTTCATTAAATCGCCTTATTCAGCGCGCCATATACATTGGCCGCCTTCTTTGTTTACAAGATCTAATCGTGCTTCGTGTGCGCTTTGCTCAGCGTCGCTTGCTCGCAGAACAACTAATGGGGCTCTATCACTATTTAAACGCTTTATACCGCCCTTCTGTTGCTCGCTGCCGTCATCTTTATTTTGATTCAAGTTTAGCTTTGTTTGACCGCCCGTCATGGCAAGGTAAACATCGGCTAAAATTTCAGAATCCAGTAGCGCGCCGTGAAGCGTTCGTTTACCGTTATCTACATCGTAACGACGACATAATGCATCAAGATTGTTCTTTTGACCTGGATGCAAGTCACGCGCCATTTTAAGCGTGTCGAGAACTTGACAAAAAGTATCTGTTTTAGGAAAGCCCTGATTAAGTAGCGCAAATTCGTTATCCATATGGCCTATATCGAACGGCGCGTTATGAATAACTAACTCTGCCCCTTCAATATAGTCGAAAAACTCTTGGGCAATTTGATGAAACAACGGTTTATCACGTAAAAATTCGTTAGTGATACCGTGAACGTCTATTGCTTCTTCTTCACTTGGCCGTTGTGGATTTATATAAACGTGAAAGTTATTGCCTGTTAAACGGCGATTTACTAACTCCACACACCCAATTTCTATAATACGGTGCCCTTGTTTAGGGTCTATGCCGGTGGTTTCTGTATCTAAAACTATTTGTCTACGTGCCATATCGAATTTAGCCTGATTCTGGTATCTTTCTATAATCACTTTATTGTACATAAGATCAAGGTAAAACAGTGCAAAAAACCGTAGAGATTTACACCGATGGCTCATGTTTAGGTAATCCAGGCCCCGGCGGTTATGGTATTTTTATGATTTATAACGGCCACGAAAAAGAAATGAGCCAAGGTTATAAACTCACAACGAATAACCGAATGGAAATGCTCGCGGCTATTGTAGCCCTAGAATCACTCACTCGAGAATGCGAAGTAAACCTAACAACCGATAGCCAATATGTTAAGCAAGGTATTGAATCGTGGATCACTAACTGGAAAAAACGTGGCTGGCTAACATCAGCTAAAAAGCCGGTTAAAAACGTCGATTTATGGAAACGCCTAGATAAAGCCTGTAGCGAGCACAATGTAACCTGGAAATGGGTTAAAGGGCATAGCGGCCATAAGTACAACGAAATAGTTGACGATTTAGCACGCGATGCCGCTGGCAGTAAAGATTTACTAGAAGATGTAGGCTATCAGCCTTAACGATTATTTTCTTGGTCGCACGTTTTGTAATGCTGCTTAGAGGTTTGTCTAAGCCCTGCCCCTTTTACTGGTGCAAACTGCGGCCTTGCATGCCACTTAGGTTTTATTGGCGTAAGTGGCGCAACTCTTTTTCGTGCCACCAGCATATAAACACTGCCCATCGGTTTTAAATACTGTTTAGCAAAGGTACGCCAAAACTCAAACCTTGATAGCCTATTACCTCTTGCCAGTGATGAATAAATAAAACGTTCATCACTTACAATTTCAAAACCCAATAAATTTAGCCAATCTTTAACCCGTGCGGGTGTAAAAAAGCGCCCCGTCCATGGTAATTTCTGACCACTAAAGGGCAACATTTGTGCAAGTCCGCACAAACTAAACGGATTAAAGCCAGTCACTACTATATAGCCACCCGGAATGAGCGTGCGATGCGCTTCGCGTAAAATATGGTGTGGGTCTGAATGATACTCTAAGCAGTGACTTAGTATGCAGGCATCAATACTGTGTTCGTAAAATGGCAATTCATCTATGTCAGCCACTACGCCTGTATAAGGCCCAGGCTCTGCAACACACACTTGATGTTTAATCGTACTTATACTTGTGTTTAATTCACCACTTAAATTACCCAATTTAAGCATATGATAGCCAAACATACGCGGCAGCCATTGCTCCATCTTTCGTTCGATGTCTGTGCGCAAATAATCCCCATGAGGAAACTGCTGCCACGACAGTGGTTTGGGTCCTTCTTGAAAACTAAGGGCTGGTTTCATTTTTTGAGCTCGTTATACTATGCGTTAACTGTCACTTTATAGAGCAATTTACCATGGTGCAAGTCAAAGCAATTAAAGCCTTTTCTGATAATTACATTTGGTGTTTAACTACCGATAACAGTAACCAAGCATGGGTAGTCGATCCTGGCCAAGCACAGAACGTATTAACGCATTTAGCTGAGCATAACCTAACGCTCGGAGGTATTTTAATTACGCATCATCACTACGATCATACCGATGGCGTAGCTGCATTAGTTGACGCTTATCCAAATATATTGGTTTATGGCCCTGCTAATAGCCCATTTAAAGGTATCACTCATTCACTTACTGATGGTCAGAGCATTAACGTACTTAATGTAAACTTTACTATTTTAGCAACTCCTGGGCACACGCTTGATCATATTTGTTATACAAATAATGAACTTGCTTTTACAGGCGATACATTGTTTAGCGGTGGCTGTGGGCGCTTATTTGAAGGCACGCCGGAGCAAATGTGGAAATCTTTTAATAAACTAAGAGAGCTGCCTGCAAGCTGTGTTGTGTATTGCACTCACGAATACACACAAGCTAACCTTGCTTTTGCAAAAGCAGTTGAACCACGTAATCCTGAGTTACTCGCGTACAGTAAAAAAGTAGATGAATTACGCAGTAATGATCAAATCTCATTACCTACCTCTATTGGACAAGAGCTAAAAATAAATCCATTTATGCGTAGCGACTTGCCAACCATTACAGAACTAGTCCCGGAGAAATTTATCTCGGTTACAAAAAACAATGAACCTTGGGGAAACTTTGCTAGTCTGAGACAGTTCAAAGACAATTTTTAAGACATAGGTTTAAAAATCAATTAGAATCATTAACTTAAATTAAAGTGATGATTCTATCCCTGCGTTTAAAAAAGTCATTAAGTGGCAATGTTAACTCATAACAGGTAGTATTCGCCGAGTTTTTTACCCGATGTATTGGTATTTATGAATAAATCTTCCCTATTAGTAGCCTTGGCGTTAGCGCTAAGTGGTTGTCAAACTATGACAACTCTAGACTCAGATTCTCAAGTCGCCACGCAAGCAAATCAACAACTCGAAGGCGCAAGTCCAAACGACATTAACAATGCATTGATGGTAAACGCACAATATCAACAAGTTGACCCTGACGAGCAAGAAGCCCCTGTATTTGACGATGTATGGGAGCGAATTCGCTACCAACTTTCTATCGAAATACCACAAAACCGCCCTGTTGTTACCGAGCGTAATTATTACGCTCGCCACCAAAGTTACTTAGATCGTATTTCTAAACGTGCAGAACCTTACTTACACTTTATTGTTGAAGAAGTAGAAAAACGCGAAATGCCAATAGAAATTGCCCTACTCCCTATTGTAGAAAGCGCATTTGACCCATTTGGTTATTCTAATCGCAGCGCATCGGGAATTTGGCAATTTATGCCAGCAACCGGTGAGCGATTCGATTTAAAACAAAACTGGTGGTATGACGGTCGTCGCGACATAGTGCAGTCGACTCGTGCAGCACTTGATTACTTGTCGTATTTACATAAAACACTTGACGGCGATTGGCTAAATGCAATTGCGGCTTACAACTCAGGTGAAGGGCGTTTAATGCGCGCGATTAAAAATAATCGTAAAAAGCATTTACCTACAGATTTTTGGTCTCTTGATTTACCAAGCGAAACAACAGCCTACGTACCAAAGTTATTAGCGCTTGCCGATTTATTAAAGCGCTCAGATGACTTTAACGTTACATGGCAACCAGTAATTAATGCACAAGTGGTTGAAGTGGTTGATGTAGGCTCTCAAATAGATTTAGCGCTTGCCGCTGACATGGCTGATATGACGCTTACAGAGCTATACAGATTAAACCCTGGTTTTAACCGCTGGGCAACTGATCCTAACGGACCACACTCTTTATTATTGCCCGTTGACAAAGCAGAGCAATTTAGCCAAAAACTAGCCAACACCGATGTTAAAAACAGATTACGCTGGCAACGTTATATTGTGGCTCGAGGTGACAGCTTATCAGTAATTGCCAAAAAGTTTACAACTAGCTCAAGTGCAATCCGATCGCTTAATAAACTCAAATCAAATACGATTAATGTAGGCCAAGAGTTATTAGTCCCGCTTACTGATGGCGCTATAAATAGCGAGCATTTACCAAAGCAGATGCGTTTAGCTGCTAATAAAGCAACTCGCACAAAGCTTTCGCACACAGTTAAAAGTGGCGACACGTTATGGGATATTAGCCGTGAATATGACGTAACTATGGATGAGTTAGCTAAATGGAATAAACTAAAGAAAAACTCTGTATTGCGCCTAAATCAAAAACTAACTGTGTATAAGTCAGCTAATAAACCACAAGCAACGGCAAGCACCAACCGTACTATTACATACAAAGTACGCCGTGGTGACTCACTTGCACGTATTGCGTCTAAGTTTAATCTAAGCGTTAACGAAATTATTAAGTGGAATAATTTAGCCGGTCAAAAATACTTACAACCTGGCCAAAAGCTAAAACTTAAAGTAGATGTCAGAAGTAGTTAATTTATAAAACTATATTAAAAGCAAAAAGGAGCGCATGCGCTTAATGCCGATCAGTTAAGAAAATGACCGGTTGACCGATCCAAACGATCATGCAAAATCCGTAGTTAGGAAACTAACT
>NZ_JADYXD010000028.1:0-49610 GCF_015864475.1 Pseudoalteromonas sp. SWXJZ10B | reverse complement strand
TGGTGGGTGATACTGGACTTGAACCAGTGACCCTCGCCTTGTAAGGGCGATGCTCTCCCAACTGAGCTAATCACCCACATCTAAACAACATTGCATTGCTGCGTTGTTGTGGGGCGCTATTATAGATAGAGTTGAAAATGTGTCAACACTTGAATGATAAAAATGTGCTGAATGAAGGTTTTATAAACAATAGGATATGGTTGAAGTCTATTTTATCATCAAATTTGATATTGCAGTTCAATTAAGCACCTAATAAGCTCCTAAAAGTGAGTAGGGAATTGTATTTTATTAATCTTAAATTTAGCTTCACGATACTTATTGTTTTTTTTACTGGAGTCGTTTTTATGATTATGAGCAAGATGGATTAATATTAGGGCTAGTTATTTAGTGAATAGAGCGGTCCTTTAAAAATGAATTTAATCTAAACTTCCCAAAACAAATGCTATTTTCAGCATTCTAAACTCTATTTTTGTACTTACTTTATTTTTATAAGCCAACCTAGCCAAATCGTAAATACTCATACTTCACTAATAGCCTTCGGATTAAGACTAAATAGATCACACATAACTAGTGCGTGTTGACCTTTGTGGATTGAACCCAAAGGGCAGCGCATGTTTGGACTTTATGCGGCGTTATCGCCTATTCATGGGTAATAACCAAACTACAATAGGCTCTGCCTTGCCTAAAAAGCAAACATACTGCTGCAAATTCACCCACCAAAGATCAACACGCCCTGAAGTTTTGTACATAGCATTACGAAGCTACAATGCTCTTTAAAAAATATTCTTCAAACAATAATCGAGTTTTTAGTACGAGTGACGCTGGTTAATAAGCAAGTAAAGGCTGCGGGTACTCTCAAATCCACATTTAAGTTTTGGTTATTATAAGCAATTGTAACTTTTAAAAGATTAAGGCGATTGGCGGGGCCTTAATTGGTAGTTTTTAGATAAGTTCAATTTGCATATAAATGTATACCTTTGCTTTGATGCAATTTTGTTGCATTAAATAGGGGAGTAGGGTGTTGTTAAGTATTCGCTGCGATATAGTGATGTTATTATAAGCAGTAGGGCTAGAATCTTATTCAAATTGTATTTTTTAGCACGCTTGATAGCCAGTTTGTTGAAAATTAAACCATTTAAATAAAGCTAGGTAAAAAACTGTTGACTTTATTTTGGGTGGTGCATAGAATGCGCCCCGCACTAAGCGATACACGATGTGTTTATCACGACGGGTATTGATTAAGTTGGGGCCATAGCTCAGCTGGGAGAGCGCTTCGCTGGCAGTGAAGAGGTCTGCGGTTCGATCCCGCATGGCTCCACCAAAAATTAGTGTTTTGTCCTAGGGTAGCAGTTTTCTGTGTCCCCATCGTCTAGAGGCCTAGGACACCGCCCTTTCACGGCGGTAACAGGGGTTCGAATCCCCTTGGGGACGCCACTTACTATTTTAAGTATTGTGTAAAGCAGTGTGACACCGCACTCTCTATGCACGACGTTATCAAGAGTACTAATCTCTTGGGGACGCCACTTACTTATTTTTAATAGGAAAGTGAAGTGTTATTAAGAAAGCTCGCCTGAAACGAGTCTAAAAATTCAGTTGTCCTAGTGACACATTTATGTGTCCCCATCGTCTAGAGGCCTAGGACACCGCCCTTTCACGGCGGTAACAGGGGTTCGAATCCCCTTGGGGACGCCACTTACTATTTTAAGTATTGTATAAAGCAGTGTTACATAACACTCTATATGCACGATGTTATTAAGAGTATCAATCTCTTAGCTATATCATTTACTACTTAGATAGGGAAGTGCAGTGTTATTAGAATAAAACCACAAATTAACACCCTCATTTCACACTTCATTTTTATATCAATCTATTTACACTTTGTTACAAAACCAAGCCCATAATCGCTCCATATTCCTTGTTGTACTTTTAATTAGTCTTTAAACTCATTGAGTTAATTTAAATATGGACTAAAAAATGAAACTCACAAAAATTGCACTTGCTGTTTTACTTGCATCAGGGTTGGCTGCATGTAATAGCTCAACTCAAGCTGTTGATAAAAATATTGTTACAGAAACATCAATTCCTGGCGTTACACTTATTGAATCAGTGAAATCTAATGCAGGTGAAATCAACATACCGTATAAAAAATATAAACTAGATAACGGTTTAACTGTAATTGTGCATGAAGATCATTCAGATCCCTTAGTACACGTTGATGTAACATACCACGTTGGTTCTGCTCGCGAAGAGTTGGGTAAGTCAGGCTTTGCTCACTTTTTTGAGCATATGATGTTTCAAGGTTCAGAGAATGTTGCTGATGAGGAACATTTTAAAATAATATCTGAAGCAGGCGGTACTTTAAATGGTACAACTAACTCAGATAGAACAAATTATTTTGAAACAGTACCTGTAAATCAATTAGAAAAAATGTTGTGGCTAGAAGCTGATCGAATGGGCTTTTTACTCGATGCTGTAACCCAAGAAAAATTTGAAGTACAACGCGAAACAGTAAAAAATGAGCGCGGCCAACGTGTTGATAATCGCCCTTATGGTCGTTTAGGTGAACGTGTTGCTCAAGCGATGTATCCAGATGGTCATCCATATTCATGGCCAGTAATTGGTTTTATGGACGATCTTAATCGCGTAAATGTAAATGATTTAAAAGCATTCTTTTTAAAGTGGTATGGTCCTAATAATGCAACGCTTACTATTGGTGGCGATATCAACGCTAATGAAATACTGCCATTAGTTACTAAATACTTTGCACCAATTCCAAAAGGCCCTGAAATCCCTACAGTAGAAAAAACAGCTGTAACACTCAATGCTGATAGATATATTTCAATGGAAGATAAGGTACATTTGCCTTTATTAAGTATGAGTTTCCCAACGACTTACGCTCGCTCTGAAGATGAAGCACCTCTTGATATACTTGCTGAAATATTGGGTGGTGGTAATAATTCACTACTATACAAAAACTTAGTTAAAACTCAACTTGCTGTTCAAGCAAGTGCAAATCATCCATGCCAAGAGTTAGCGTGTTCAATTAGTCTTTATGCTTTACCAAATCCTACAGCAGGGAAAACGTTAGCTGATATGGAAAAAATCATTCGTGATTCATTTGTTGAATTTGAAGAGCGTGGCGTTACACAAGATGATTTAGATAAAGTAAAAGCTAAAATAGAATCTGGTGCAATTTTTGGTCTGCAAAGCGTATCAGGAAAAGTCTCTCAACTAGCCGCGTCAGAAACGTTTACAGGTAACCCAAATTCAGCTAAAGATGAGATTGCACGTTATAACAAAGTTACAAAAGCTGATGTTATGCGTGTTTTTAATCAATATATCAAAGGTAAATCTGCCGTTATTATGAGTGTTGTACCAGAAGGGCAAACTCAACTTATAGCTGCTCCAGACAACTTTACGCCTAAATCGCATGATTTTGGAGGTCCATCTACAACTTCAGCTGATGATTTAGTGGCACGAAGAGCTGTTGATACATTTGATCGAAGTGCTCATCCAGAGGCCGGCGCAAATCCTGCTGTTGATGTTCCTACTCTTTGGCAAACTAAGACCGAAAACGGTATTAAAATATTAGGTACTCAAAGTACAGAAACGCCAACTACCGCTATTTTCATTAAAGTTCCGGGTGGCCTGTACAGTGAGCAAGCTAGTAAAGTGGGTTTATCATCAATAACTGCATCGTTAATGAGCGAGTCAACGCAAAACTACACTACAGAGCAGATGAGTAACGCGCTTGAAAAACTAGGTAGCCAGGTAAGTATCTACTCAGATAAAACACATACAAATGTGTATGTTTCTAGCTTAACCAAAAATGTAGATGCAACGCTAAAGCTTGTAGAAGAAAAGTTATTTAAACCAGCATTTAATGCAGATGACTTTGAGCGTAATAAAAAGCAAATCATTCAAAATATTCAACATTCAATGAAGGATGCTGGGTATTTAGCATCTAATACATATAGTAAATTACTATATGGCAACAATATAGCTGCACTTCCAAGTACTGGAACGCTTAATAGTATAGAGGCTATTGCACTTGCTGACGTTAAAGCTTTTTATAACGCAAACTTTAAACCGCAGGGCGCTCAAGTAATTATTGTTTCTGATTTAAAAGAGTCAACAATTGAACCAAAAGTTAAAGCTACACTTACAAATTGGAAAGGTAAATCGAGCTTAGTAGCGGTTGATTTCAGTGAACCTAAAGTAGAAACTAATGTAATTTATTTGGTCGATAAACCAGACGCTCCTCAATCAGAAATTCGTATAGGTAAACGCGATATGGTTGAAGATATTACAGGTGAGTTTTTTAAAGCTAACTTGATGAACTTTGCACTTGGTGGCACGTTTAATAGCCGTATCAATCTAAATTTACGAGAAGATAAAGGCTACACTTACGGTGCTCGCTCTCGTTTCTGGGGTGATAAAACATCAGGTGGCTTTACCGCTTCTGCAGCGGTGAGAGCCGACTCTACTGCAGCGTCTATTACAGAGTTTACTAATGAGCTTAATAACTATGCTCAAAACGGTGTCACTGATGAAGAGCTTATGTTTATGCGTAAGGCTATCAATCAAAAAGATGCGCTTAAATACGAAACGCCTAATGCAAAACTTGGCTTTTTAGCACAAATATTAGAATTCGATTTAAAACCTAGCTTTGTAAAAGAAAGGAATGAGATTGTTAGCAATATCAGCAAAGAAGAAGTTAACGCCTTAGCTAAAAAACACTTAAATACTAAAGACATGATTTATTTAGTAGTGGGTGATGCTAAAACACTTCGTCCAGAGCTCGAAAAATTAGGTATGAAGGTTGTTGACTACAGTCTTTAATATTTAAATAAATCATTGGAATTATAAAGCAGCTTTTTTAGCTGCTTTTTTTTGCCTAATTGTAGAGTGTTGAATTTTTTGTGAAAAATAGATTACAAGGAGCAACTACAGCATCTTTCTTTAGATATAAAATATAGTTTTATAGCTTAAACCTTCAAAGAACATCACATTCCTAGCTTTTTTATTCAGTACTTATAAAGATTCGATTTGGTAGCATAAATTTAAACATCCAACTTTATTAGGAGGATTTATGGCAAGTGGATGGGCACGAGACGGTGCAATTCAAGATCAAATTGATGCGAGTGTTAATGACGCCGTACAGTATGCAAGAAGCAATTTAATATCTGGCGCAAGTGCAGAGTTATGTGATGAGTGCGATGAGGAAATCCCACAAGCACGAAGGCTCGCGTTACCAGGAGTGCGCTATTGTGTTGCATGCCAAGCTGCAATAGAAGGTAATGGTGCTAGCGCTAAATCGTTTAATAGACGTGGCAGTAAAGACAGTCAGTTGCGTTAAAAGGTGCTAAAAAGCACCTTTTTTAATTTAAACTAGCACCCATAACTTACATAACTTAAAAGTTACTCATGTCATCTTTTTTCTGAATAAGTTCTATTGAATAACCGTCAGGGTCTTTTACAAAAGCAATTTCAGTAGTACCGCCTTTTACAGGCCCAGGTTCACGACTAACATTACCACCGGCTGCCTTAATATCAGCACAGGCTTTGTAAATATTATCAAATTCGATGGCTATATGGCCATAAGCATTACCAAGGTCGTAGCTATCCTCATCCCAGTTATATGTCAATTCTAGGACTGTCGTGTCCTTCTCATCTCCATACCCAATAAAAGCCAATGTATATCGATACTCGTCATTGTCTGCGCGTCGTAACTCTTTCATACCTAATACTTCAGTATAAAAAGCAATTGATTTGTCTAAATCCGCTACACGCAGCATAGTATGTAATAAACGCATTATTCAGTTCCTTTAGTGATTTTTCAAAGTTCAGTATATTTTTAACTAAGCGCTATTATTAAGCGCATTTTGTGGTTTTTATATGTATTAGCCATATATGTAGGCGTTACGTACAAATCACAACCTCAATACCATTTAGAGTCGGAAGCTGTTCACGTATGGTCTTTATAATTTCACCAATAACATCAATTGTAAATTACCAATTAATGAACCATTTTATTGAATTTTGCATATTTAAATAAAGAACACTCAATTATTGGTCAACCTATTAGTATAAAAAAGTTACTGATTGTTCAACAAAATTTAACCTATGTCTGATTGGGTTTTTCATATCTAACTCTTTGTTTTTGATTGATATTAAATTTATTTGTATGTAATTTGTAAAAATATGGGATTTACTTGGTTAACTTATTGGTTGACAAAAAAGGTGTATGGTAATACAGTTTTTGCATACCAATTGGTAAGTTGCTTGGTTTGAGTGAATACAATGTATTGGTAATTAATCAGAGTTACGTTTTGCACAGGTTAATTTATAAATAACTCAAGCTTAAAGTTACTCTACAAATTGAAACAAAGACACAGCGTATTTTAGAGTAGATTTTACTTGTTCTTATAAAAGTATGCGCCACATATTTAGGAGTTATTCATGTCAAAACCAGTCATCGGTTTCATCGGCTTAGGCTTAATGGGCGGCAACATGGCCGAAAATTTACAAAACAAAGGCTATGAGCTAATTGTTATGGACCTTAGCAAAGATGCGGTTGCAGCATGTGTTGCTAGAGGCGCAAAAACAGCAAGCACTGCTAAAGAGCTAGCTGAAGGTTCAGATATTGTTATGTTTTGTCTTACAACTTCTGCCGTTGTAGAAAAAATCATTTATGCAGAAGACGGTATCCTAGCGGGTATTAAAGAAGGTGCAGTACTAGTTGATTTTGGTACTTCTATTCCATCATCTACTAAAAAAATTGGTGCTGATTTAGCAGCTAAAGGCGCAGGCATGATTGATGCTCCTCTTGGTCGTACACCAGCACATGCTAAAGACGGCCTTTTAAACATCATGGCTGCAGGCGATATTGATACATTCAATAAAGTTAAACCAGTACTAGAAGATCAAGGTGAAAACGTTTTCCATCTTGGCGAGCTAGGTGCAGGTCACACAACTAAGCTTATTAACAATTTTATGGGCATGACTACAGTATGTGCTATGTCACAAGCATTTGCAGTTGCAGAGCTTGCTGGTGTTGACCGTCAACAACTTTTTGACATCATGTCGACTGGTCCATCTAACTCACCGTTTATGCAATTTTGTAAAAACTATGCAGTTGATAATGTTAGTGACCTTGGTTTCTCGATTGCTAATGCAAACAAAGATTTAGGCTACTTCCTACAAATGGTAGAAGACCTAGGTACTGAATCAAAAATCGCTGAAGGTTCATCAGCTAACCTACAAGCAGCGTTTGACGCTGGTATGGGTCAAGGTAACGTTCCTGAAATTTTTGATTACTTCAAAAAGTTAGAAAAGTAATACTTCTCGACCTTATTGAGCGCTTTAGGCTTTTAGCTTAAGGCGCTTTAACACACATGACACCAATTGACTAAAGTCTTTGTGCAATGTCAGCTTTTTAAAATTCTGATGAAGCACTACTTTCAGTCACAACGAAAAAGAGTTAACTATGCGTTTGATTAACACAATAAAGCTTAGTCTAGTTCTCATCGGTTGCATATCCACACAAATAGCGGCCAAAGATTATTTTGTAGAAAGTAAACAAGCTTTTAATGATATCGCAGCTAATCTAGTTGCTGGCGACAAAGTAGTACTTAAAAATGGTACTTGGTCTGACTTCGAAATCCTACTTGAAGGCCAAGGTACAAAAAACTCTCCTATTTTATTGACCGCTGAAACTAACGGCAAAGTAATTTTATCGGGTCAATCTAACCTAAGACTTGCAGGTAAATACCTTGAGGCTTCTGGCTTAGTATTTAAAGACGGCTACACACCGAGCTCAGCTGTAATAGAATTTCGTAAAAACAAAAATGAATTAGCCTACAACTCACGAGTAACAGAAATTGTAATTGATAATTACAGTAATCCAGACAAACGAGAGTCTGATTATTGGGTTGCATTATATGGACAACATAACCGCTTTGATCATAGTCATTTAGTTGGCAAACGAAATAAAGGCGTGACAGTTGCTGTTCGTTTAAACACTCAAGCAAGCCAAGAAAACTATCACCGTATAGATAATAACTATTTTGGCTACCGTCCAACTTTTGGTTCAAACGGTGGTGAAACACTTCGTATTGGTACTAGTCATTACTCATTAACTGATTCACATACATTGGTAGAAAATAACTACTTTGAACGCACCAATGGTGAAGTAGAAATTGTGTCGGTTAAGTCAGGTAAAAACATCCTTCGTAATAACGTATTTTATGAAGCGCGCGGTACATTAACGCTGCGCCATGGTAACGGTAACCTAATAGAAGAAAATATATTTATTGGTAATGGTGTTGACCACACCGGTGGTATCCGCGTTATCAATAAAGACCAAATTGTAAGAAATAACTACCTACAAGGTCTAACAGGGTATCGTTTTGGCAGTGGTTTTACTGTGATGAACGGCGTACCAAATTCATCTATAAATCGTTATCACCAAGTTGAAAATGCGACAATTGAAAACAACACATTTATAAATGTGCGTCATATTCAACTTGCCGCAGGTAGCGATGCTGAGCGTAGCGCTGCACCTAAAGATAGCGTAATGAAAAATAACTTAATCATAAATCAAGATGGTGAACAGCCATTTACAACATTTGATGATGTAAGCGGGCTGGTACTAAGTAACAACATTGCTGATACAAAAGTACTTTCTGAGCTAACGTACGGTGTAAAAAAAGAAAAAATCACGCTTAAAAAAGCAAGTAATGGTCTACTTTACCCAACATCTAAAAGTTTAAATGTAGGTGCAAAGCGCGATTTAAAAGTACTTAAAAAAGAAGATACCGGTGTTAGCTGGTATGCAAAAGTACCTGCTTTAGTTGATTTTGATTCTGGTAAGACACATTCTGTTAAAGCTGATGTAAGTGCATTACTAGACGCTATTGATAATGCACAGTCGGGCGATGTTCTAGAACTAGCGCCTGGCCAGTATGATGTTTCTAAACTGGTTAAAATTGATAAAACGTTGACAATTAAAGCGAAGCAGAACACAAAGTCTAAACTTACTTTTCAACGTTCTACCTTGTTTGAAATACATGATGGCGGCAGCTTAAAACTAGATGGTTTATCTATTTCAGGTGAAAACGCGCCAGATGCAATAGGTAACAGCATTGTTCGTACGCAAAAATGGGGTATGGTTGATAATTACCGCTTTGTAATGACCAACTCAGAGTTAAATGCTTTAGATATTAATCATTCATTCCATTTCTTTATCACTGGTAAAGGTGCAATGGCTGATGAAATTATTCTTACAGGTAATACCTTTAATACAGTAACAGGTGACATTTTACGTCTAAATACTGAAATTGAAGACTTAGGTGTTTATAACGCGGAATACGTTATTGTAAATAATAATACATTTAATGATGTGCAAGGTGGTGTACTTAAGCTTTACCGTGGTGGTACTGATGAAAGTACATTTGGCCCTCATTTTGAAATGACAAATAACACGCTTAATAACGTTGGCCTTGGTAAGCGTAACAAAGAGCAAGCGAGCATTTATGTTCACGGTGTTCAGGTTACTAATATCAAAGATAATAAATTTGTTAAATCTGCTCCTATTGTTGTAGAGCACACAGTAGGCGAGCCTAAAACTGAAATCTCAGACAATACATTTGATGTAACTAAAGCACCAAGTGTTAAAGAACTAAGAGTTAAAGGCCCACATACAGCAGTATTAAAAAATAACAACATTTTAAATAAGGCAGGGTAAATACTATGTACTTATTAAAATGCCAAACAGGTTTTAAAATAGCGGCTGTAGCAGCACTTACATTACTTACATCATTGGGTGCGCATGCAGCGCACCCAAACTTAGTAATTACTACTGATGACGTAAGTCATATGCGTCAAGCAATAGGCAGCGAAGGTAAATTTTCTACTGCGTTTGAGCTATTAAAAGCGCAAGTAGACGAACAAATAGCTCAACCAATTGCGGTACCTGTACCAAAAGATGGTGGTGGTGGTTATACACATGAACGCCACAAGAAAAATTACCAACTTATGTACAACGCGGGCATTATTTATCAATTAAGCCAAGATGATAAATACGCAAACTATGTACGTGATATGTTGCTTGAGTATGCAAAATTATATCCAACACTTGGTCTGCATCCAAAACGTAAAATGGACTCGCAAAATCCAGGTAAGTTTTTTTGGCAAAGCCTAAATGAAGCAATGTGGCTTGTGTACACAATACAAGCTTATGATCTAATTCATGACTCGTTAAATGCCGATAACATTAAAACAATCGAGGATGACTTACTACGTCCTGTTTCGTTGTTCACATCAGTAGGCCAACCCTCTACATTTAATAAAGTACATAACCATGGAACATGGGCAACAGCGGGTGTTGGCATGGCAGGGTATGTATTAGGTGAACCTGAGTGGGTAGAAAAATCATTATACGATTTAGAAAAGTCGGGTAAAGGTGGCTTTATTAAGCAGCTAGAAATGCTGTTTTCACCACAAGGTTACTATAACGAAGGTCCTTACTATCAACGCTTTGCACTATTACCCTTTGTAACGTTTGCTAAAGCGATTGAAAACAACGAACCACAACGAAAAATCTTTGAATATCGCGATGGCATATTATTAAAAGCGATTGATACGACGATTCAACTTAGCTACAACGGTTTGTTTTTCCCAATTAACGATGCAATAAAAAGTAAAGGTATCGATACTATTGAGTTAGTTAATGGTGTAACGGCAGCATATGGCTTAACCAACGATGCGGGTTATTTAGATATTGCTAAGCAACAAGACCAAATAATTCTCTCTGGTGATGGACTAAAAGTAGCTCAAGCACTTGATAACAACATGGCAAAACCTTATTCGTTTAAATCTGTTGCCTTCGGCGATGGTAATGACGGTAAACAAGGTGCTCTAGTTGTAATGAGAACGCAGGTAGGTGGCGATCAAGCTCTACTATTTAAACCTGCTGCACAAGGCTTAGGTCACGGTCATTTTGATAAACTAACATGGCAGTTTTACGACCACGGTAATGAAATTGTATCTGATTATGGCGCAGCACGTTTTTTAAATGTAGAAGCTAAATACGGCGGTCGTTATTTACCTGAAAACGAAACTTACGCTAAACACACGGTTGCGCACAATACGGTAGTGGTTGACGAAACAACGCATTTTAATGCAAATGTTGAAGTAGGAAATAGTAATTACCCTACACTTAACTTTTTCGAAACGAATGAATACGGCACGGTTTCAAGCGGCGAAATAAGCACAGCTTATAAAGGCGTTGATCTTGAGCGTACGCTTGCACTTATTAACTTACCTGAACTACAAAGCACAGTTGCACTTGATATATTTGATGTTGCAGCAAATAAAGCACATCAGCTTGATTTGCCTTTGCATTATAAAGGTCAGCTTATAGATACCAGCTTTGAGCTAAAAGCGAATGCAACACAACTGTCTGCATTAGGTACTAAAAATGGCTACCAGCATCTATGGCTTAAAGCTCAAGCGCAACCTCAAAGTGGTTTAGCTAAAGTAACGTGGTTAAACGAAAATGGTCGCTTTTATACGCAAACGAGTTTGGTTAAAGGTGATGAGTCTTTCTTGTTTACTCAAATAGGCGCAAACGACCCTGATTTTAACTTACGCAACGAAAACGGTTTTATTCGTCGTGTTGAGGGTCAAAAGCATCATAAATTTATATCTGTATTAGAGCCTCACGGTGAATACAATCCAAGTAAAGAATATACGTTAGAAGCTGTTAGTAGAGTTACAAAGCTTGAATATAGTCAGCAGGGCGATTTAACACTTGTTGAACTTGATATTAAAGGCAAGTCATATTTAGTGGCTATTAATAAAGCACCAACCTCAGCTAAAAATACATTCAATTATCAAAATAAAGAGTTCACTTTAAATGGCCGATTAGGCGTTTATATGATGAACAATAATCAGGAGTAAATAGGATGCAAAAGCAAAGCGCAAACTTTTCATTTGGCAACGAGACCGAAATTGAAGATTTAGGAAATGGTCTAAAACGTCAAATGCTAGGTTATAACGAAGAGCTAATGGCTGTTAAAATTTGGTTTGAGAAAGGGGCTATTGGTTATAACCATGCTCACAGACATTCTCAAGTAACGTATGTTGTTGAAGGTGAGTTCCACTTTAACATTGATGGCGTAACTAAAATCTTAAAACCGGGTGATAGCTGCTTAATCCCTCCATTTGCTGATCATGGTGCTACCTGTCCAACAGGTGGAATCCTGATTGATACCTTTAGCCCAGCGCGTGAAGACTTTCTTGAGGATTAATTATGCAACTTAAAGGCTTACGTTGGTGGGTTATAGCGCTAATTGCGCTAGCTACCATTATTAACTATATCGACCGTCAAGCACTTAGTGTGCTTTGGCCGGACATTGTTGAAGATTTGTTCCCTGATGAATCAGCATTAGAGCGTAAACAAATATACGCTAATATTTCAATTGTGTTTGTATTTGCTTATGCATTTGGTCAAGCCATATTTGGTAAAATATTTGACTGGGTAGGCACACGCTTCGGTTTTGTTCTATCGATAGGTGTTTGGTCTATTGCAACCGTTGCACATGCATTTGCACAAGGTGTGCTTAGCCTTAGTATTTTTCGCGCAATCTTAGGTGTAGCAGAAGCTGGTAACTGGCCGGGCGCAGCTAAAGGTAATGCTGAATGGTTTCCTACTAAAGAGCGTGCCTTAGCACAGGGTATTTTTAACTCTGGCGCTGCTATTGGCGGTATTATTGCTATTCCTTTAATTGCTTATTTAACTATCTACTTTAGCTGGCAAATGGTGTTTGTTTTTGTGGGCGTATTAGGTTTTCTTTGGTTAGTGCCTTGGTTAATTTTGGTTAAAGCGCCGCCTAGCTCTCATCCTTGGCTTACTGCCGAAGAGCGTGAATATATCTTAACAGGTCAAAGACGTGTTGATGATAATGGCGATGTAACAGGTGAAGACGAAGAAGAATATAACCCTTCAACTGCTGAGTTACTTTCTCGTAAGCAAAGCTGGGGTGTAATTATTGCCTCTGCTGCGATTGACCCTATTTGGTGGTTATTTGTTTTTTGGATACCTATTTACCTAAACGAAGTATACGGCATGGATGTTAAGTCTATTGGTATATATGGTTGGGTACCTTATGTTGGCGCTATGTTTGGTGCTTGGTTTGGTGGCTTATTAGCTCAAAACCGACTCAAAGCCGGTTGGAATACAGATAAAACACGTAAGCTAACTATAACGCTGGGCTGTTTAATTATGTTACCTGCGTTACTTGCAATGGCAAATCCAGGCGGACCAACGACAGCGGTACTAATTATGGCTGTTATATTATTTGGTTTTCAAACTGCAATTGGTAACGTGCAAACACTACCAAGTGATTTGTTAGGCAAAAAAGCTGTAGGTACATTATCAGGTTTCTCTGGTATGGCGGCAAAACTTGGTGCTGTAGGCCTTACATCGCTTGTGCCTATTCTTACTGCTGATGGTAATTATACGCCAGCATTTGTTATTGGTGCTTCTTTAGCCATTATAGCAATGGCAGCTGTTTGGATTTTAATTCCAAAAATAGAACCTCTTAAAAAGCCTCAATAATCTAGATAATAACTGCTATGCCAACATGTTTTGTATAAGCGCATAGCAGTTAACTACATAGGGTAACTTCCAAGATGAAAAATATTTACTTTATCGGTGAATGCATGGTCGAGCTTAGAGCTATGAGCGCAGCCACACTACACCAATCATTTGCAGGCGATGTTTATAATTCTGCAGTGTATTTAAAACGTTGCTTCCCGCAGGTTACTACTTCGGTTGTTACGGCTTTAGGTCAAGATAATTTAAGTAAAAAAATGCTAGAACGCTTTGAAAGTGAACAAATAAATACACAACTCGTATTTGCTCACGATACCAAAGTACCTGGCATGTATTACATAGAAACCGATGAGCATGGTGAGCGTAGCTTTATTTATTGGCGTAATGATTCTGCAGCTAAAAAGGTTGTTGATTTTTTAGATGCTGATGCACTCGAGCAGCTTAGCCAAGGTGATATGTTTTTCTTTTCAGGAATTTCATTAGCAATAATTGAAAAAAGTGCACGTGAGCATTTTTGGAAAGTTGTAAAGCAGCTCAAAGATGCTGGGGTTAAAATAGTTTTTGATCCTAACTACAGAGCGCGTTTGTGGAATAGTGTAGAGGAAACTAAAGAGCAATATCATTTAGCCTTTACGCTTGCAGATATTACCCTACCTGGCGTTGAAGATTTAACAACACTTTATGACGTTCATAGCGTAGAAGCGGTTGTTGAATATTTAAAACCTTACCAAATTGAAGAAATTGTTGTTAAAAATGGCCCTGAATCGGTAGTGACAAAAGAGGGCAATACTCTTCAAAGCCACACTATAATACCGGTAACAAATGTTGTAGATACGACATCCGCAGGCGATGCTTTTAACGGTGTTTACTTAGGTGCTCGTTTATCTGATAAACCAATTTCGAGTGCTGTACAACTTGCTGCAAAAGCCGCCGGTGCGGTTATACAACAGCCAGGCGCTATTGCTCCAAAAGATATATTTCAGCTAGCAATGGTTGAAGCTGGTATCTGATACCAATTTTATTAAAAACATGATCACCTTAGCGTATTAAATAACTCACTAACTACGTTAAAAATTATTTATATAGAACAACTATGTATCATAATTTTAGCCTTGTTATTGAGCTATTTTCTTGTCGCTATAATAGCTCATTAATTTAATGCAATTGGTATAACAAAATAATTAACCTGAACTCTGGTTAAGAGATTTACTAACATATTGAATCATGGTGATATTTAAAATTATTTTCTCTAGCTAGAGATTTTCAGTGAAAACAAGGCGAATTTACGCGTCAATAGCGGGCCTATTGCAAGTAAATTCAACGCAGTTAGCGCTGAAAATAGCTGCTTGAGATAGATTTATTATCTAGAGTTCAGGTTAATCAAACATTAAAGGCCGCCATACCTCGGCCGCATTACTTTTTATAAAGGAACAACGTTATGACTCGCTTTTCTGAACTTATGTCAGGACAAACACTGCTACCTATAATTCAAGCTGATACGCCAGAGCAAGGTGTTCAAATAGCGAAAGCTATGGCTAACGCTGGCCTTACTTTAGTTGAAGTAGTACTAAGAACAGAGGCTTCTTTAGAAGCATTAAAAGCTATTAAGGCACAAGTGCCAGAGCTAAAAGTCGGTGCGGGTACAGTCATAAATACTGACATTTTAGAGCAAGCACTTGAAGCGGGTTCTGACTTTATTGTAACGCCAGCGGTTTCTCCTGCATTACTTACAGCACTTGCTAAATGTAATGTGCCGGTACTTCCTGGTGTATCAAACACCGGTGATATTTTAATGGCACTTGAATATGGCTTTGAAGAGCAAAAATTATTCCCGGCTTCGCTTGCCGGAGGAGCACCTTTTGTATCAGCTGTGTCGTCAGTATTTAGAGCAGTCAGCTTTTGCCCTACAGGCGGCGTTAGCGAAAGTAACAAAATGGACTATCTTTCTTTAAATAATGTATTCGCCGTTGGCGGTACTTGGATAGCGAAAAAAGAGTGGGTTGAACAAGAAAATTGGCAAGCAATTACTGATTCTTGTATCCAGGCTTTAAAATAGAAAGGATTTCATAAATGAATTATTTAGCCCCAACAATACTGCCAGGCGTAATCGTTGGCGATGAAGTAAGTGCTGTGTATGAACATGCGCGTACTAATCAATATGCGTTGCCAGCGGTAAATGTTGTTAGTACAACATCTATAAATGCAACGCTAGAAGCTGCTAAAAAGAAAAACTCGCCCGTTATTATTCAGCTTTCTAATGGTGGAGCTCAATTTTTTTGTGGTAAAAGCTTATCTTTACCAGAGCAACAATCAGCAGTGCTTGGGGCGGTAAGTGCTGCAAGATATGTACATTCAGTGGCAGCACATTATGAAGTAGCAGTGATGCTTCATACTGATCACGCAGCTAAAAAGCTACTACCTTGGATTGATGGTTTGCTTGATGAAGGTGAAAGACACTTTGAACTGACTGGCAAACCACTGTTTAGCTCGCATATGATTGATTTGTCAGAAGAGCCTTTAGAAGAAAATATCGAAATTTGTGAACGTTACTTAACGCGTATGGCAAAAATAGGTATGACGCTTGAAATTGAGCTTGGCTGCACGGGCGGCGAAGAAGACGGTGTTGATAACTCACACCTAGACAGCTCTTCTTTATACACTCAGCCTGAAGATGTTGCATTTGCTTACGAACGTTTAAGTCGTATTAGCCCTAATTTTATAATTGCAGCGTCTTTTGGCAATGTTCACGGTGTATATAAGCCGGGTAACGTTGTTCTTACACCAACTATTTTAAAAGATTCACAAGCTTACGTATCAGAAAAATTTAATCTACCAAGCAACTCAATTAACTTTGTATTTCATGGTGGTAGTGGTTCTGAGTACGATAAAATTGCAGAGTCTTTAACCTATGGTGTAGTTAAAATGAATATTGATACCGATACGCAATGGGCGTGTTGGACAGGTATTTTAGACTACTACAAAGATAACCAAGCATACCTACAAGAGCAAATTGGTAACCCTGATGGGGATGATAAGCCAAACAAAAAATACTATGACCCTCGCGTATGGTTGCGTCATTCAGAGCAAAGTATGGTTGCAAGACTAGAGCAATGCTTTGACGATCTAAATTGTGTAAATAGGTATAGCGCATGAAAAGACTAAATACAGTATTAAAAGAAGACGGTGTAGATACCGATCTTATTTTACTTATTCGCACAATTTTAGCGACCAGTAAAGAAATTGCTTTTCGAGTAAGCCAAGGTGAATTAGCCGGTGTTTTAGGTTCAACATTGAATGAAAACATCCAAGGTGAAGTTCAAAAAAAGCTAGATGTAATTGCAAACCAACTACTTAAAGACATACTACTTGACGACAGCAGCGTTCGATCAGTTGCATCAGAGGAAGAAGATCATGCGGTAGGTGGCCATCCTGAAGGTAAGTTTATTGTTGCTTTTGACCCACTAGATGGCTCTTCTAATATTGATGTTAATGGGCAAATAGGCACTATATTTACTATTTACTTAGCCCGTGACGATGTTGCCTTCGACAGCGACGAGCAATTTAGTCAGCCTGGTGTAAATCAAGTATGTGCAGGCTATGTGTTATACGGCCCTTCATCATTACTTGTAATGAGTACTGGCGGTCCAACGCGTTGTTATACATTAGACTCAACGCATGGCGGTTATCTACTGACAAATAAGCAGTTAAGTGTGCCAGAGCAGAGTCGTGAATTTGCCGTTAATATGGCTAACTACCGTTATTGGGACGAACCGACACAAGTGTATTTTGATAAATTGCTTTACACCTGTGAAAGCTTTGAAAAAAGCTCAATGCGCTGGAATGCAGCGATGGTAGGCGACGTTCATCGTATATTATGCCGAGGCGGGTTATTTTTGTATCCGCAAGATAAACGCAGTGGTAACGATAACGGAAAAATAAGACTGCTTTATGAAGCAAACCCGTTAGCGCTTTTAGTTGAAAACGCAGGTGGTAAAGCAACCTCTAGAGGAACGCGTATTTTAGATATTGCGCCAACTAGCTTGCATCAACGTGTGCCTGTTGCTTTGGGCTCAAATGAGCCTGTAGAGTTTTATAATAACGCTATTTTATAAACCAGTACTTAATAAAAAAGGGGCAAGAAAATAGCCCCTTTTTTACCCTTATTTTTCATTCTCTCTGTAAATAATCCTTTTTATACAAACTCACTTCATTTCTTAATTTTCTTATAGTCTTCAAATAAGAATACTTCATATATATTAAATAAATCTGATTTACTTAACCCCATGTAAAACCAATTTTTTACTCTAAGGTTATGTATTTTCGCAGTAATTGTGCATGATTGAATTCAATTTTTGACCTGCGATAACAGTACAGGGTTAACTTTATGTTTATTTGTTGTTATTTAACTGGGTGGATGTAGTGGAAAAAGTTATTTTATTATGGTTATATTACCAAGTTGGTTAACAATTTATTTGCAATTTAAATGAATTTGGTAATAAACGCATGATTTATTTGGTAACACACACAATAGATAACCAAATATTAAAACCATAAATTTGGAGAATAGAGCCACCATGAAATTAAAACATTTTGCGCTATGCGCTATTGCAGCTGCAATAGTTGGTTGTGACACAAACTCAAACAACAATGACAACAACTTGGGCTCTATTGCTCTTAGTGGAACTGTTACAAGCGGACAAACATTAACAGCTGAAGTTAGTGACCCTGATGGTATCTCAGGTGACGTGACTTACTATTGGTATGCAGATGGTGAGGCAATTACAGGTGCAAATAGCGCTTCGTTTACACTGACTGACGATCAGATAGGGTTACCAATTACAGTTCAAGGGCTTTATACCGATGATGGCGGTATCAATGAATCGCATATTACAGATCCAACCGCAGATGTTGCCGCAATCGCATTCCCTGCAAGTTTAACTATTACGGGCGACGCTCTAGTTGGTTCGCAACTAACAGCCAATGTAGCTGACGAAAATGGCTTTGATGGCGATACAGTAACTTATAAATGGTTTGCTGATGACATAGAGATTGCAGATGAAGCACTTTCAACGCTTACGTTAACAGACGCACAGTTTGGTACAGTTATAACAGTTAGTGCATCTTTTGAAGATAGCCGTGGGTTTAACGAGTCTGTGACTTCAGCGGGTACAGAGGTTGTAGCACGAACAAACTCAGAAGGCGAAGTTACAATTAGTGGCACGCCAACCGTTGGTAATATATTAACAGCAGAAGTTGCTGATACCGACGGGGCAACAGGAGATATTACTTACCAATGGCTTGCTGACGCACAAGAGATAGATGGCGCAACACAAAGCACCTTTACAGTTGATGCATCACTTTTAGGTCAAAAGATAAGTGTTCAAGTTGCTTACACAGATGATAATGGATTTATCGAGGATAATACATCAGAGGAAACAATTGCTGTTTCTGCTGTTGCGGTTGACGAAGCCGGTAGCGTCGCCATTATGGGCGTAGCGCCTTATTTGACAAGTGGCGAGTTAACCGCTGAGATAACTGATAACAACGGTGTTGAAGAGGCAAACGTTACTTATACTTGGTCTGCTGATGGCGTTGAAGTAGCCGACAGTAATAGTAAAACATTTACACCTTCTGCTTACGCTGGCTCAATAATGTCGGTAAAAGCTACGTATACAGATAACGATGGTTTTGCGAGTGAGGTTACAAACTCACTTGATACATTAGTTTACACACAATTAGTTAGTAACCCTGAAGCACTCCTTGGTGCTATAAGTGGTGGTTTAGCTGATGGTGATGTTATTGGCTTAAACACCGGTGTTTATGCTGATATGGACGCAGTTTTATTAACCAGTGCAGTAACGCTTCGCGCTGTAGAAGGTCAAACTCCTGTACTTAGCGGTGAATTATGTGTGCATGTAGCTGCTGGAGTAGATGGCGCTGGATTAACAGGGCTTACCTTTAAGAATATAGATACTAAAGCGGGTGCATTTTGTGAAACCGAAGAAGGTGCTGTTATTTACTCAGAAGGGGATAACTTTACTTTTTCGCAAAACACGATGGATGGAGAAGAAGCTACACTCAATAACTCTGAATACCATTGGCTGATGATAAAAGGTCAAAGCGCGTTGGTTGAGCGAAATACATTCTCTAATCGAAATGTAGCAGAAAAAGGGTCTGTGATAAAAATATCATCATCAAGCTCTGATCACGTTATTCAATATAATTTATTTAGTGACAGTGATAATCCAAACTTTGGGCAATCAAGTTTATATTTAATTAATGCAGGTAGTACAACGGGTAGCGGTGCAGCTGATGATGCAAACTTTACTATTCAGTATAACCGCGTAGAAAACTTTGTAACGGGTCGTCGTTTAATTCGAGTACAAACTTCTGGTGCAACCATCAAAGGCAATACAATTGTAAATCCTAATGGGGGTATCTCTTTGGAAGATGGTGGATTTAACAGTGTTACAGACAACATTATTATTCGTACTACAGATATAGCGAGCTCATCAGATAGACCTGCCGGTATTTTAATAACACCGCTTGGGCATACAGTGAGCAATAACTATATTGCAGGCATCCGCTCAGCTAACAAAGAAGCGGGCGGTATTGTATTTACTGCAAATCCATTTTCGCAAGCTGATGGCGGAGTACCAAAGTCAGGTAATCAAGCCGTTCTTGATGGTGCCGGTGATTTTACACTTAACGTAACTAACAATACGGTTTTAAACTCACAACAGCCAATCGTATTTAGCACAGAAGTACATGATAATTCAAACGTTAGTGATTGTGATGAGTTAACGGTCGTCAATAATCCAACCCTATACGGTCTAACCAAAAATGCGTTTGTTATCAACTTTAATGGAAATTTAATTGCAAACGGTTTAGGCGATCAAACAGACGAAGATACAATAAACAGCAGTGCTACAACTCAAGGCCTATTTTACCCAAATACACTTGATAGTGACCATGCTTTTGAATATGACTGTGACTTAATTAATCATGATAGTTCGGTGCTAAGTAATAACTTTGGTTATATGGATAGTCGAGTATCAGGCGATGCAAGCGGTGACTGGGTTGAAATTAGAAAACTAAATGGTAATGGCGCATTCGATACTGATGGTGCAATTGACCAAGACCCAGCAACTAATGGCAAAGAAGTACTTGAGTACGTTACAGCAACAAGTACGTTATTAGAAACTGACCCTGCAGGCCTTCAGGCAGAGGCGGGTGCTAAAGGTCTTCATTATATTCAATCATCTGAAGTCGGTGTTGGATCTACATGGAAAATACAAAACGATTAAATAACCAATTAATCAGTTAACTTTTAAAAGCCCCAAATTTGGGGCTTTTTTATTATTCATTAATAATCACCACACTTTTCTCAACCTACATTACCCATTTATAAACTAGTTTAGAGCGGTTTATATTCTAGTAAAAAACCTGCCTGACCTACTGGTAATGCCGCTAAGTTAAAATTGGTATACCTTATGGTAATATTAAAGCGTCAAATTGGTTGATCATCGTGCTGCGTTTAAGTATATTAACGTCAAAGGTCACATAAAATATACATAAGCATAACAAGCTAACACACTAAAATCACACAACAACAACCAGCGGAGAATTCAAATGTCGTTGAAGTCACGAGATAACAATAATTCTACAACAGGGCAGTTTGCAATGCGCCCAGTTGCAAAATGGGTAAGAACAGCGGTCATCGCAGGTATGGCAAGTTCTTGCGTATTTACAGCAAGCGCACAGGAAGATCAGGGAAAAGCGACAGAAGTTGAAGAAGACGTTGAAATAATTAGTGTTACAGGTACACGTAGAACGATTCAAGACCAAATAGCAATTAAACGTGAAGCAACAACGGTAGTTGATGGCCTGTCATCTGAAGATATTGGTGATTTACCAGCACTGTCTATCGGTGAAGCACTGGAATCAATTACAGGTGCTGCATCTCACCGTGAAAACGGTGGTGCAACAGAAATCACTATTCGTGGTCTTGGTCCATTTTTAAGTGCAACGCATATCAATGGTCGTGAAGCGACTAATGGTAGTGGTGACCGCTCAGTTAACTTTTCGCAGTTTCCGTCTGAACTTGTAAAAAAAGTAGCAATTTATAAAACGCAAGATGCGTCAATGATTGAAGGTGGTGTTGCAGGTGTTATTGCACTTGAAACTATAACTCCACTTGATTTTGGCAAGCAACGTGTATCAGCTGAAGTTAAATTAAACTACAACCCTGATGAAGGTAATGTAGATAACTCACTTCAAAGTGACGCGGGTTACCGTGGCACGTTTAGTTATGTAGACCAGTTTGAATTTGATAACGGCCAAGCCGTTGGTGTGTCTTTTGGTGTACAGCGCCAAGATATTAGCCAACCAGAAGCTGAATACAGAAGTTCGAGCCCATCAGGTTCTTCATTATGGGCGTGTTTAAACGATCCTAATAATACCAACGAAGGTTTTTATCGCAGTAGCGCAGGTGACTGTGAAGATCAAGTAAGCGGCAGTAAAAATCAAGGTTACGATACAAAAATTGATCCTGATACAGGTAAAGCAGTAAGTGATGGGACTCCTTATGCTTGGACTGGCAGTAGCCGAAGCTACCGTCAAAACGAGACATCAGATGAACGTGATGCAATGTTTTTTGCACTGCAATATCAACCTTCAGCTGATTGGGATGTTAACTTTGATGCACAAATTTCAGATAGAACACAAAAAGAAGCACGCCACGATTTAATCTTTTTACAAAAACGTGCAACACCAGGCGTAACCGGTCCAACACTTGTTACTAATGATGTTGGCGGTATCCTTCATTGGGAAGGCGAAGAGCGAATTGAATCTGCAGGTGAGCAATTTTCTCGTGAAGAAAACTACCAAGGTTACGGCATAAATATAGAACATACAGTTACCGATAGATTAACTGTTGACTTAGATTTAGCGTATTCAAAAACAGAACGCGAAGAACTTCAAATATCTAACCGTGGTAGAACATCAGGTCGTAATTTCTTTTCTTGGGATATGGGCGATGAGATCCCTCATTTCACACTGACAGACTTTGACGTAACAGATATTTCAAACTTTACAGATAGCCTAAGAACACGACTTGACCGTGAAAATGTTCGTGAAAACGAAGTTATCTCAGCGCGACTAGATTTTGACTATACCTTAGATGGCAATGTTTTCACCAGTATTCAAGGTGGTATTAGAACATCTGAAATGACCTTCCTACAGTATGGTGGTAGCCAAGGTAACGGTTCACGAAATGAATACACACTAGACTCTGGTACTGAAGCGCTTGACGTATTACAAGGTTGTCAAATCGATTTCCCTGAATCAGGCTTTTTATCAAGTGTATCTGATGGCGATATCGTAACAAATGTTGATAGTGACGGTAACGTTGTAGATAGCGGTACAGGTTCATCATGGGCTACATACGACAACGTATGTTTCTCACAAGCTGTAGCTGGTTCTAACGCTGATGGTGTGTTTGCTTACCCAGAAGTTGAATATGAAAATGCAGGTACAATTGATGTAACAGAAAAAACCACATCAGTGTACTTAATGGCGAATTACGATACTGAAATGTTTGGTAAATTCATTCGCGGTAACTTTGGTCTTCGTATTGTAGACACAGAAGTAACTTCGATTGGTTTTAGAAATAGCTTTGACGTAGTAACAAGCGACACCGGTGTACTTTCTCTGGTTGAATCTGATAATGGTTCATTGGATAAAATTAAAAGCGGTGGTGACTACACGAAGTATTTACCAAGTTTTAACCTAGTTATTGACTACAGTGAAGATATTTTATTCCGTGCAGGTATATACCGTGGTATGTCACGCGCAGATCCATCTGATTTAGGTTACAGCCGTACATTCCAAGAAGATACAGAAGGTACAGCAACATCAATTAGCGATTTATTAGTGGGTGTAAATGGCTCTGGTAACCCGGACACTCAACCGCTTATGTCGTGGAACTACGATGCTGCGTTTGAATGGTACCCTAACGAAGATTCAATCTTAGCGTTAAGCTTATACTACAAACAGTTCAACGGTGGTTTTCAACAACAAACAGTAATTGAAGATTTTACTGTTGCCGGTGAAACTGTTTCATTACCAATTACTAACTCTGTTACATCAGATGAAGACAGTGAAATATTAGGTCTTGAAGCTTCATTTTCTTACCGCTGGGATAATGGCATCGGTATGAAATTTGGTTACAACTATGCAGACACTGATTTTGAGTTCCAAGATAGCTTATACGGCGATACGTTTGAGACTGACGTAGATGGTAATACTACACAGTTAACTGACGGTATTATTGAGTCGGCTTCAGTACCTGGTTTCTCAAAGCATGTATTTAGCAGTCAGCTATACTACCAAATTGGTGGATTTGATACTGCTGTTATTTACAAATATCGTAGTGAGTATTTCCAACCATATACTACAAATGGTACTCGACTTCGTTATGTTGATGGCGTAGGCGTATGGGAAATGCGCGCATCATACAAAATTGATGAGCACTTTAGAGTTAAAGCAGAAGCAATTAACTTGTTCAGTGCACCTAAATCACAAGACTTCTTTGTTGAAGGTAACCTAGGTGAAGTGAATGACTACGGCCCACGTTTATTCTTAGGTTTAAGTTACAAGCTGTAATAATAGTTAAACATTAAATCACATTAAAAAGGCGGTTTTACCGCCTTTTTTGATCCTCAAATTCTTCAATTTTATATTTTCGATAACATCAACAAACAGTACTTAAAAAACTCACTCCTAAATTACGCTACTTGACTAAAAACAATTAAATTGGTTAACCAATGATGCTGTTTATTCAGCACGCCCAACATCATCGGTTTCTCCTGCCTAAATTATTTCATTTTTAAAACGATAACTATTCTAACCTTTGTTATTGACAGCCCTATTTCTAATAGAATTTAAAAACTATAAATAACATCAACTTAAAATGTAAGTTTTGCTTTTAACTTGAAATTTAGTTAGGTTTTTCTATTTTGGTAATAACATATTGCATAATATTTGATCTAAATTCATTACCAAAAGGTTGACCTTTGTAGGTGTGGGTGTAAATATAAAGTTAAGACTTTGTAATAAGAAAGGGCTTTTAATAAAAACAATAAAGTAGCTGGTTAAACATAGCATTTCACACACACAGGAAAAAAACTATGAGTCACAAGTTATCTAAAATTACACTGGCAGTTATATCGGCAACCGCACTTGGTATGTCTTTGTCTACACAGGCGCAAGAAGCTCCAAAAAAAGCTGCGGACGATCTTGAGGTTATCGAGGTTTCAGGTATTAGACAATCGCTTACAAATGCGCTTGCACAAAAGCGTTCAGCAGATAGCCTTGTTGAAATTATCGAGGCTGTAGATATTGGTAAGCTACCAGATCAAAACCTCGCAGAAGTACTTGAAAACGTAACAGGGATTCAAATTACCCGTGAAGCAGGGGTAGGTACGGGCGTTCAAATTCGTGGTACCAATGCCAATCGTACAGAAGTGAACGGCGTATCAACAGTTGGCTCAGGGTCTGGGCGAAGTGGCATTAGTTTTGAAGATGTATCAGCTGCAATTATCTCTGGTGTAGAAGTAATTAAGTCACCAGAAGCAAAAACAATCGAAGGCTCTGTGGGCGCAACAATAAACCTTAAAACAATTCGCCCGTTACAGTTAAATGAAACTCTAGGCTCAATTAGAGTCCAAGGTGAAGATAGTAGCTTATCAACAGATGGCGTGACCCCTAGGGTATCAGGTGCTTGGGGTGATAACTGGGAGCTTGATTCGGGCGGTAAGTTTGGTGTTGTATTTAGTGGTAGTTACAGTGAGCAAGACGTAACCGCATTTCGTCCTCGCGCAGATAGAGATAATTCGGTAGCCGCTGATAGTGGTGCTGCAAGTGCACAATCGTTTGATTTTCTACCAGTACAATTTTTAATTCAAGATTACGATAATTACGAATACGAGACAAAAAACTTCGCAGGTACATTTGAATATGCACCAAACGATAATATGAAATTCTTTTTTGATGCAGTTGTTAATGATCAAGAGCGCCGCCAAGAAAGCTCAAGAGTACAAGCATCTGGTCTAAGTGATCTTAGAAATGTATCAATACCGAGTGAATTTGAAACAGTTAATTTTGGTTCACTGGACGGACAAAACCTAGGCAGTATACAAGCGGCCGTAAGAGGCGTAATTCCGGTTGAAGACGGTGGTGGCGATCCTAACTTGCGTTTTTCTAGCGATACTAATTCACGCATCACAAAGAGCAAAATATTTAGAATAGGGGGCGAATGGCAAGGCGATAGATTATTTGCAAGTGTTGAAGCCTCAACCTCTCGTTCTGATTCAACTACACCAAGCTTTAATACAACGCTTAATTTTATAAATCCAAATGTTGCTACTAATTCTTCAAATGAAAACGGGACTCCTTTTGAGTATGATCTTACAGGTGATGCACTTACGTTTGGGATTGCAACGGGAGAGGCAAACGCGCCAACAATGGCTCAATTGCTCGACCCTGCAAATGTTGTTCTACGTGACGTAAACCAAGGGCAAGATGAGTCAGAGAATACAGAAGATGCGTTTCGTACAGATTTTACATATTACTTAGATGATGTAATAACGTCAGTCGATTTTGGTTACCGCTATAGTAAAACGAGTAGTGTGTCGGATCAAGTTCGCTCTAACGTTGGTTTAAGAAATATGGCTGATAGCCCAACGGGTGATTTATTTGCACAATTATTAACAGCGGGCCCAGATAACTTTAACGATGGTGATGGGCGAGCACTCTATATTCGTGATTTCTTACTTATAAACCCAGAGCTTGCATCCTCTGATCCACAAGCCGTATTAGCAGCGCTTAACCAAGCGATTGAAGCTAATAATGCAATAACGGGTTCTGATCGCGGTCCAATAAGCTCACCAACGTCTCAAGTAAATGCATTTTTTGATATTGAAGAAGAAACACATGCCTTATATGCACAAGCAAATTTTGAGTATGGCATGTTTCGCGGTAACTTTGGCCTACGTTATTTAGAGACTGAAGTTACATCGCTAGGTAACTCTGTTACTCAAGATGGAAGTGGCAACGAACTGGTTACTCAGCTAACGTCAAAAGGTGATTACGATTTCTTTTTACCTCGATTCAATTTAGCCGCGAATGTAAGTGAAGATGTGATTGTTCGTTTAGGTTGGTCAAAAGATATTAGACGCCCAGATTTTGATGACCTATCTACATCTGTTACGTTTGGCACAAGCCCTAATAGTGCCGTTTCAATTGGTAATTCAGGCTTAGCACCAGAAGAAGTAACCTCTTTCGATATATCCACAGATTGGTATTTTGCACCCGCTGCTTTGTTAAGTGTGGGGTACTTTCATAAAACACGTAGCGATTTGCACGTTACACAGCAAGTTGACCCATTTGAAGACCCAAGCACAGGCTTTCGCGATACAAATGGTCCAGAGTGTGAAGGAGGCGGCATATTTAATCCAATTGCAGACATAAACGTGTTTGGCCCAGATGCTGGCGTAGGGTTATGTGTACCAACACAAACTACTATTAATGATTCTGGTGAAACAACACAGCAAGGTATTGAGCTTGCAGCTCAATACGACTTATCAAGTTTTGAAAAAGAGCTAGGTTGGGCATCAGGTTTTGGTGTGGTTGCTAACTATACCTATCAAGAATTTTCTGGTGGTGAATCATTTGACACTGCAACGAGTCGTGCAAATGCTGTTTTTGCATTAACAACCGGTAACCCGGATGCAGACATAAGTGCTAAGCAATCACTCATTGATCTGTCAGAAAACGCATATAATATTACATTTTACTATGAGAAATACGGTCTATCTGCTCGAGCGCGTTACACGTGGCGCGAAGGGTACCGTTCAACTGACTTTGGTAGCACCTCAAGCTTCCCATGGGGTTTCCCTGTTGTTCAAGAAGACAGAGGGCAGCTTAATGCCAGCATAAGTTATGATGTGAACGATCAGCTAAATATCGGTATTGAAGCTGTAAACTTAACTGAATCAGAAGTTAGCCAGTCTTGTGTTAACGAAGGTGCTTTACTTTGTTTCCAAGGTATTACAGACCGCCGTATTACATTTGGCGCAAGCTATAGATTTTAAACGTTATAGTTAAATCGAGTCTATAAGTGTGTGTATTTAAAGACGCTAAAAGCAAGCCACCTGGCTTGCTTTTTTTTAACTAAAATTAGTTAACATCTATATAAAATGATTTATCCCACTTTGTATTTTACTTTTTAACCTTACCCTTAAGAACATAAATTTCACCATCGAAACTGCCTTGAATCGTCAATCCTTGGCTTGCCAACTCTTGCAAATATTCAACATGATCATTAGTAATATGCTGGCCCGGTACCAAAAGCGGAATACCCGGTGGATATGGAGTAACTAAACCGGCACAAATGCGGTTGTTACTTTTGCTAATAGGTACAGATTCGCGATCGCCATAAAATGCATCACTTGGAATACACGCTAAGTCGATAGCGGGTAAATTTTCAGGTAAGCGGGCTCTGCGCGTCGATTTCGACAGCTTTACCTTACCGCTGTCTAATTTTTTCAGCGCATTGTACAAACGAATGATTTTCGAGCGCGTGCCACCAAGCGTAAGTAAAACCAAGATGGTGCTGTGCGTGTATTTTTCTATCTCAAGGCCAATTTCATCCAATAAGTATTTATGAATATCTTTTAATGAATAAGGTAGTTCACTAATATCAATAAGGATTTTTAGCGGATCGTGACCCATGTTATCGCCACTAAAGTGCGGGAATATTTTCATAAAATCTTCCTTACCGAGCACTTTAATTTGCTTGAGCGACGCCATTTGTTGTTTAAACTCTTCAACATGATTTAGCAGCGCATTGAGTAATTTATAACCTTCCATCTCTAATTGCTTTTGGCATACGTCGAGAGACGCAATAAGCTGATATTTAGGCGATGTGCTCGCGTAGATACTGTAAATATCGCGGAAGAAATCTGCATCAAAATCGGGGTCGTTAATATGAATATAAGACGCCTGAGAAAATGCCGATACCACTTTATGGGCAGAATGGGTAATGTAGTCAGCCCCAGCATGTATGGCTGAATAATGACGAAAGCTAGGATGAAACAAAGAATATGCAAACCAGGCTTCATCTATAAACACTTTAATACCATGTTGATGAGCGTAATCTACCACTTGTTTCAGATCGCTAAGTAGACCATCGTAAGTACAACCAGTAAGCACCAATAATTTAGCATCTGTATTGTTTTCAATTGCCAACTTAATATCGGCCAACGACGGTGGCGCGAAAATACCGTATTTTGGATTTAGTATACTCGCCAAATAAATGGGGTAACTAGCTGATTGCAAGATGCCATAGTGTACGGACTTATGGCAATTACGGTCGACAATTACTTTATCTCCCTTGCGCAGCAGTGTCTGCAAGATGATTTTATTTGAGGTAGATGAACCATTTGTAACAAAGTAGGTGTGTTTAACCTCAAACGTCGCCGCGGCTGATTCTTGAGCGCGACCAATGGTATTGGTGCTGTCTGATAATGAACCTAGTGAGTCTACCGAAACGGACAGATCGCCAACAAATACATTGCGACCGTAAAACTGATAAAAATCGTTTATATAAGGAGAGTTTCTAAAGCTAGAACCGCCGCTATGACCAGGTGTATGCCAAGAGTCATTCGCTTCGCCAACATAACGACGATACGCCGTCCAAAATGGTGTTTCTGAGCGATCATCGAAGTCGTTGATCATATAACCTAAAATGGCTTCAGGGTCAGAAATTACCTCATCTTTAAAAAAGAAGGATTCGATTTCTTCCGATTCATTGATGATCTCCAGTCCTTTAGTGTCATCGCCGATAACATAAACCGGTAACTCGAGACGAATTGCCTTTAAGTCTTCGATAAAGCGACTATAAATTTGTTCACCCACTTTGTTGTGTACATCCCAACTGAGAACCACGGCTTGAATATCGCCATCTTCCTTTACACATTCCAGTGCTTGCTTCAGATCGAGACGTTCAATAATATCGATATCGATATCAACTCGCTCAAAATTAGGAATCGTTTTTGACAGGTTAGCGCAAAGCTCTTGTAGAATGATTGGGTCTTGCTCAATTATCAAGATACGAAGTAAAGGTAGCATAGGATTTCACAATAAAATTTTATAATGCTCAATAGCATAACTAAAGGAGTGAGACTTGTGAAATTAATACTTTGAAAAGTTTACCTGTTAGTCTTAAACGCCCTAATGAGTTTGGGAAAGATGAAAGCCGAGAAAAATTTTGGTGTTATGTTTGTAGGCGCGGCTTTATGCCGCGTTTTGGCGTTTTAAGGCTTGTGCTTTATTGCGCGAGGTAAACTCGCGACTACATGCCGCGCTTTTGGGGCTATTCAGTCTTATCTTTAAACTCACACAAGTCTTCAATAATACAGCTGCCGCACTTTGGCTTACGTGCTACGCAGGTATAACGTCCGTGAAGAATCAACCAATGATGCACGTCTACTTTAAATTCAGTAGGCACTACTTTTTCAAGCTTTTTTCTACCTCAACTATAT
Source organism: Pseudoalteromonas sp. SWXJZ10B (assembly GCF_015864475.1). Taxonomy (NCBI): domain Bacteria; kingdom Pseudomonadati; phylum Pseudomonadota; class Gammaproteobacteria; order Alteromonadales; family Pseudoalteromonadaceae; genus Pseudoalteromonas; species Pseudoalteromonas sp. SWXJZ10B. The sequence goes on along the minus strand of NZ_JADYXD010000028.1, from coordinate 19,385 downwards.
TTTCCACATAGCGAGTTCAGTATGGATGGAGGCATGAGATATATACGTGTCTGTGTTCATTTTTAAATGACATTATTTATTCATTTTTGAAAAGAGTCTTAATTAATCTATTGATTTTAGTGTCTTTAAAGTAAGATAGTGCTTATATAATCGTTAAATGGAATTTTCTTAATGACTGAAATTAAACTACCTTCTTCTTTAAAAACACTCATAACTAATAATGAGGTAATTCCTTTAATTGGTGCAGGTGTTTCCATGTCAGTCCAAACTAATAAAGGGAATAGGGCCTTTCCATCATGGCCCGAATTACTCAAAAATGCTGCCAGTAAATTAGAAGATGAGAACTTGGTAAAACATTCTCAGATGGTAAATTTGCAAGTAGATACCGGTATGTATCAAGAGGCGGCCCGAGTTGTTCAATCAAATCTACCGGGCAGACAATGGTTTGAATTTCTTAAGTCTCAATTTTCTATTAATTTCAGTGAATTAGACCATAAGTCTAAAGAGTTACCAAAAGCAATTTGGCGATTAAGTAATAGGGTTGTTACTTTAAATTACGATAAGGTTCTTGAGTGGGCTCATGAAGAATCTGCCAACTTATGTGTTTTTGATAACTCCAATTCTGAGCAGCTCGCAGCGTTTGCAAGACCGACTAAACAAGAAATGCTTTGGCACTTGCACGGTAAAATAGAAGCCCCGCACCATATGGTTCTTACTCCTCAATCCTACCACCGTTTATATCAAGATGATGCTGAGGGGCATTATGAATCAGCACTTATGAAGTTTAGAGAGTTGATAAGTAATAAAGTTATTTTATTTATTGGTTGTTCATTAGATGATGCGGAATTACTCGCTGAAATAGTGAAGCAAAATGAATTGTACGATGGGAATACCGGACCACATTATGCCTTGGTGAGAGAAAGTGACAAGCAAGTAATTGACGGTAAGTTAACAGGTTGCCATGTTAAAACTATATCTTTTAGCGAGTTTGGTCAGCCATTAATTGATGCTGTACATCAATTAGCTGAATGTAAAATTATAAAAGACCAGCAGTTAGTTGAGCAAATAGTCGAAAAGTCATCCGAGAACGATGAAGCTTGTCCGCTACCATACGATAAAATTAGTTTATTCACAGCCTCCCCTCTAGATAAACCGATAGATGATTCAGATATCATCGCAAAGCTTAAAAAATTTAAATATCCTATTTATCATCAGGCTTTTACGGAATGTAATTTAAGGGAGGCTGACAATTACTCAATTTTGTTTTTACTTGCGAAGAAAACAAGCAATGGATTGTTAATTGAAGATGATAATGCTTGTAGTGAGTATATAGCTATTGATGAGTTGCAAGAGAACTTACCTTTAAAAGCTAAGTTGACAGTATTAATCACTGACAAGCTACTTAGCGAGCAAGAGTTAGAACGAGTCGACTTTCCTCTGCTTGTTTTATCACTGTTGAAAAAGCAAGGAAGGGAGCTAAAAGTTTTAGATAAATTAACTCATCAGTTATTTAAAAACCCTGATACTAAACACTTTATTGATAAACAAGATATTCAGTTGGTAAAGGTTAGTAAATCTTTATTAGAATCTCTAAATCCTGAAAATAAACTTCATTGGTCATGTTATCAACCTGTATTGCCGAGGGAAATCAATTCGAGCGAGTTACAGGGTTTTACCGGGCGATTATCCGATTTAGCGGATATTAGTCAAAAGCTAACTAAGGCAGCTAATGGTCAAAGGTTATTAACTATAAAAGGTAGCGGAGGTCTAGGGAAAACCACAATAGCAAAAAAAGTGGCGTTTGAGTTAGCCATTCGCGGGCATTTTGATGCTGGAGTCTATTTTATTGATTGTGAAAATATAATCAGTTCTAACCAGCTCGAAATACACATAGGGGAAGCTTTTAACTTACGAACTGCAGAAGATTTATTTGGTTATTTGGCAAAGCATCACGATCAGCGAAATAGGTTGATAATTTTTGATAATTTGGAAAGTTTATTATATTTAAAACACGTAACTCAAAGCACGGACAAACAAGCCATTGAGCAAGTTAAAGAGTTGTTATCACGTACGTTAATTTATGCAAAGGTTTTGGTGACCTCCAGAGAAAGTATCAATACAGATTGGGAAGATATTCTTCCCTTTAGGCAAATGGAATCAGAAGAAGCGTTATCTTTATTTAATCATTTAACTAAAAATAGCTACATTAGTGATGAAAATCAAGATTTTGCACGTAGGAAAGTTTTAGAGCCGTTACTAAATAATAACCCGTTAGCAATTAAACTAATTTGTGATGGTATGCCTAAAGGTAAAAACTTAAAAGAATTGAAGCAAGAATTAGAAGAAGATTTTTTTGGTAAAGTTAAAGAAGAAGATTTAACTTTAATGTTTGACGATGAGGTGGATACTAATATAAATCGCCAAGAGTCATTATATATATCTATTCTATATTCTTATCAAACACTTACAGATAGTCAAAAGCGTACTTTTGAATCATTTTCTTTATTTCCAGATGGTATTGACTTAGACACGTTTAAACGCTTAATTGCTGAAAGCAAAAAAGGTGATAGAAATAAGCAAGTAGGTAATTACAAAAAACCATTGAGTGATAAAGATATTTCTGTGCTCGCTCATAAATCTTTAGTTGAGGATCATAATGGATTTTATACATTGCAGTCTGTTATTCAGCGCTTTTCCCGCTTTCAATTTGAGCAGCATACCTTAGAGAGGGACCGACTTGAGTTGTTTAGACAAGCGTTTTTATATAATCAATCTCTTATGAATTATATTTACGAGCTTTATAAAGTAAACAAAAAAGCTTTACTTATCTTTGTATCATTATTCAACAACTTATTGGCAGCCCTTTCTTATGGTGCGATGAAAGGTATAGTAAGAAGTGATGAAGAAATTGAAGATTACATTTTAATGGTAGAAAATATAGGTGAGCTTTCATCCTTTTTAAATTTTACACCAGATTTTTTAGCTACTTTAGATAATCTTGAAATTGAACACTTTAAAACAGAAAACAATGAGGAGAAAGTCAGCTTAGCCTTGAAGCTAATTAAGATTTTTTCAACTTATTTTACTGGAGAGTTTGATAGGGCTTATGAGCAGTTAAAGTTGCTAATTACAAATAATTCACTGATGGATATTGAAGGTAGACCAGAGAAAGGCTCAATACTTGACAGTATTATTTATATGAATGCGCGCCATTTATATACAATGGAAGGTGAGGCATATGATAGAGTTCTCCATGATGTAAAGTATGATATCTATAATTATGCTGCTGTGTCAGCGGCTTTTGTGCAATTAGCTGTTAATGTGGCGCCTATATTAACTGTGGTGAGGCAAGAATCATATTATTATGAGGCACAGAGTTACTTAGCTGGCGTAAAGCTTCATCAAATAGGTAAAACAATTGATGAACTTCATGATAATCAGCATCTAGATAGAATTACTTTAACTTACATTAAGTCTCGAAATGTCTATATAGATTATGAGCATATTGATAAATTAGTAAGTGTAAACCCTTTTACAAGAGGTTTAAAAAGCCTTATGTTCGCCTTTTCATGTGAGCAAGATTCGCTAGCGGGAGAAAGTCACAATATTGAACAGGATGATAAAGTTATTAGATATTATCAGTCAGCATTACCCGATTTGAGCCACATAAAATTTTATTATGTACAAGCCCTTTATTTTTATGCTCGCTACCTACAAACAATAGACAGTCAAGATTTTGAAATAGTCTATGAAAAAGGGTTAGACTTAGCAAAAAGACACCATTATCGTTATTGGCAGCACTGCTTCTTAACATTGAAATGTCCAGCATTAGGCAGCTATGAGCCTGAGGACTATCCACTACCTGGGAATCCTGATATTTCAACATTAATTGAAAAGCAATTTAAATGGATTAAGAAAAGATATGGTACAAGTTTAAATCCTTTTAACCAAGAAAGAGCTGGTTTAAAGTTACTTGCTAGTTGATAGTTTTTAAAATTACATTGAAATGCGGGTGCTGTGCACTCGCATACATCTAATAAAATATATCAGGGAAGTTAATCTGAGGTTTTTTCTTTAAACTCACATAAGTCTTCAATAATACAGCTGCCGCACTTTGGTTTACGTGCTACGCAGGTGTAACGCCCGTGTAGTATTAGCCAATGATGCACGTCTACTTTAAATTCTTTTGGCACTACTTTTTCAAGCTTTTGTTCAACGGCGACAACATCTTTACCCATGGCAAGCTTAGTGCGATTAGAAACACGAAATATATGTGTATCTACCGCAATTACAGGCCAGCCAAAGTATAGTTATAGTAGATGGTTGTGTTATATTGATTTATAGTGTGTACAACAACAGCAGAGAATCAATATGATGAAATACCGAAATACCTTTAAGCCTTTACTTTACAGCTATATACGCTTTTCTACGATCGAGCAGGCTAAGGGGAATTCGTTAAATCGGCAGCTTAGTTTTGCAAAAGAGGTTGCCAAGGAAAAGGGACTTGAGCTTGATGATTCACTTTCTATGCGTGATATGGGATTAAGTGCATTTCATAAAACTAATATTACACGTGGTGCTTTGGGTATATTTTTAGCTGCGGTTGAGCAGGGTAAAGTACCTCCGGGCTCTATTTTGGTGCTTGAAAGTCTGGACCGTATTTCTCGTGCTGCACCACTAGACAGCCAGGGCATTATTGCTCAAATTATTAATGCAGACATTACAGTGATCACTGCTGCTGACCGTAAAGAATACAACAAAGAAAGCATTAAAAAGAATCCGATGGATTTGGTTTATATTATTATTGTACTAATACGGGCTAATGAAGAAAGTGAAATGAAATCGCTGCGGGTTCGCTCTGCGTTAACTAAACAATGCCAAGACTGGTTAGCCGGCAAACGGGGTTTTAGAGTTAAGTGCGGGATGTCGCCTAGATGGGTGGTGTGGAATGACGACAAAAAGTTATTTGAGCTAGAGCCGCGTAATAAGGCAATTATGTTACGTAAGATTGAACTATTTAAAAAAGGCTATGGTGGCATTAAAATAGCTGAGCTTATTAACGGTGAGTTTGGTGCGGGAACTGTACACCACACTGGGGCTAATATATATAAAGAGGTAAAGCGCCGCTCTCTTATAGGTGAGTTAAATGTAAAAGTAGGCGATGTTGATTACGTTCTGGAAGATTATTACCCGCCATTGATGAGTAAAGCTGAGTTTGATTTTTTAGTCGCAGATTCATCTAAACGAGGTGCGACGAAACACACGCAAAAGTTTGTGGGAGTTTTATCGGGCGTTGGTGTATTTAAATGTGGTAGCTGTGGTAAATCGGTAGGTTCGCATGTTGTTTATCGTAATAAATGTATTGATGAAGTAAAAAGCAGCCATAAGCGTTACGGCTGTGTTGAAGCTCGTCGCAGTAATAATTGTACAATGAGCTCTACTGTTCAAATCGAAATGGTTGAAAATGCTGTTGTTACTTTTTGCCAAGATAAGGTAAACCTGCAGCGTATTTTATTAAAAGGTGGTGATAGAGAAGCGATTAATATCAGAGAGGCTGAGCTTTCATCGCGTTTAGTTAAAATTAATGACGATATAGATTCACTTACTGATGCTCTTTTGACTTTAGATGGAACTCCACCACAGGCCATTGCAAACAAAATATCCAAACTTGAGTCTGAGGCGCGTGAAGTTGAGTCGCAGATTGATATGAGTAAAAATAAATTAGCTAAAATTGACAACTCATTTCGTGATGAAGTAACTGATCGTTGGTTATCTATTACTAAAAATCTTGTAAAATTATCCAGTGATGAACGTTTGGCCATTCGCCAACTAGTTAAAGACACTTTTAAAAGCATCAGCTTACAGTTAAATACATTTAGCGGCGATAAAGGAGGGCTCGATAATGTATTTGAGCATTTATTAGGTGCATCAAATGCTGACTACTTTGAGCTCCTACTTGAATTTCATAATGATAAGAAGCGTTTGTTGCGTCTGCATAAACATACTGGTGAGCTAGTTAGTGGTTATGACTTTTGACGTAATTACGAAGGAATCAGTTGCAAGTTCATCTTTGCAACTGGCCATACTTAATATTGCATGATTATAAAGCTTAGTTATTTAGAATCTTTAAAGTAATAAGGATCAATACTTTTAAACCGAGCACAAAAAGTATCAATAGTATATGCCATCATCGCCTCGAAGACCATTAACTCAACTGCTACCCCTGACTTAATAATCTTACCGTTATCGGTGATTATCGCTAGCACATATCCTTTTTGCATTTGAAGTCCATTATTATTAGAAGAAATAATTTGCATAGTAACCTTTAATTTATCAATAGAAAAAACTGGTTATGTTGACTTGGTTAGTTTGAGGGTTTAATTATTCAAACTAACAGTACTATAGTAACTATTTTCAAAATTTTTCAAAATTTAGGGAGGGTTGGATAAATATCTGAATTCCTCCGCCAAATGGAGCTTCACATCGCTTTTTGATTGGAATTTTAAAAGTGTGAAAAATTTATATTAAATTTTTCAGGTAAATTGAGGCAGGAATAATTACTTTTTTGAAAACAAGCTTTGCGATTAGTTAGTATTAATTTTTCGATACACTTAATATGAAAGGGTAGTTTTAAGTGTTTTTTAACTTCAAATAGCTTATGTACTCAAGATATAAACCTACTTTCGAGATTGTTTAATAAGTATGACTAAAACTACTGTCAGGAGAGCTGCGGGTAGTAACCAAATAAAATCAGCCATTTTATTCTTCTTCGAGGTTGTAGAGTCATAATCTTACTTTAATGATTTTTATTATTTTTGCAAATTTAGCCAACAAAACGCAATTCTTCATTTTTAACCATCGCATGGCCCTAGTTAATTTCAGGACAATTAACGAGGACAAATCATGAAAAATACTAAATCTCAATTTATTCGCCAATACGTTCGAGCCAGCAAATCGCCTTGGGATGACTGCTCTACAATTTTATTGCTAGCAGATGTAGTTGACGAACAAAGTTTGGAGTTAAATTTCAATAATTACATATATCTACATAGAGATAGCGTTGGGAAAATACTTGGTATTAGTATTTCAAATAGTATGTTGGAAAAAAATCCGAGTTTTGAAAATCGATATTTAGAAGAAGTTGATATGGTGCTTTTTTTACTTATCCACATAGAGCAAATAACACAGTTTTGTGAGCTGTTCTCTGAGGAGTTTCAGCAAATATTTATGCAAACGCCAACTACATTTTTTGCAGCCGCAGAGAGTGATTGGGTCGATATTATCGATAATGCATAACCCCCCTAAGCGAACATTTGTTCGCTTTTTTTAAAATATTTTTCGTAAACCGATTTAAATACCCATGTCTGATTTTATTTACTAATACGTTATCGATTTTGATAACAAACTACACAAGGATAGTCAAAACATGAAACATGCATACGTATCAACATTGGATTTTTTAAATTTATTACACTCATTTAGCCGGGTAATCACCGCGAATGACCACCAGATAAACTTATTAGAATTACGCAGTGATAATGCGAATTTAGATGAGCTTTGGGAGGTAATTGGCTCTGAAATTACAGCGAATAAAGAGCTAAATCAGTACGCTATGCGAAAGTTTACCTACGAGCTTATGCATGCTCTAATTAGCGACCCTGTAGAGCGTGTGGAGCTGCCGTGCGACTTTGAAGATGATGTTTTTGCTTAGTGTTAAATTGGAAATAATTAGCGATTGAAACTGAGGTCATAATAGTTATTTTCAAAATCAAAATAACAGCCTAATCATGTCTCCCCAAATATGCCGTGAATCATTATTTGCTGATTCGCTGCCCTAACTGCAATAGCGTTTAATAGGGCATTTTACTCAGTTACTGAGTATCAAACCTGGGAGGAGGTCCTGCGCAAATACAGGATTTCGTTACGGTGGCTCAAAAGCGCAGTCATTGTAATAATGTTTGGCAAGGCGGCGTAGAGGTCAAATGCAAAAGGGAGGTAGATTTATATCTACCTCCCTTTTGCGTATTTCAGTAAGGCAGCTCACTCAGTAGTTTTATTACAAATGATAGTGGTGAGGTAAAAAAAATAAAAAATAATTAATTTATTTTTTAACCGTCAGAAATTAATTAATAAAAAATAGAAAGTGGCAAATGTGCCTTTATTTTTATTTTTTCTATTTTAATACTTTTAGAGGATGTTATCTTATTGAAATTAAATAAAATATTTACTGTGTTTGTGGGCGATTTATATGTTTATTGTGGCACTTTATACGAAATGAGTAGGCAATTTATACGGTTTAGGGGGGCACTTTACCGTGAATAAATAAAAATTTTATTAACCAAAAAACTTACCGAAATTTCTTTTATTGGTTGAGCCGCGGTTAGCATAACACCATCAACCAGAAATGAGGTAGAGAGATGAGCAGTAAAAATTCTTCAAAAATTGTTTTCGCCAATAAGCTATTACATGCGGGATATTCGCTAGAGATTAATGAGCAGCGATTAATAAATCTCGCGTTGTCTAAAATCAATTCCAAAAAGTCTAACCCAGGACAAATTGTTATTTATCCAACGGAATATGCCCAGTGTTTTGGCCTCAGTAAGCGCAGCGTTTATGAGCAGCTGAGTTCTGCCGCAAAGTCACTCCAAGATAAATCCGTCACTATTTTAGACGATAGCGGTGAAGCGGTATCAATCCCGTGGGTGAGCAATGCTACATACGAAAAGGTGAAAAATCAGGGCTCGTTTATCACACTGGAGTTTTCAGAAGCTATCGAGCCGTATATTTTTAATATTGAGGGTGATTTCACAGAGTTATATTTTCATAACACAGTAAAATTAAACAGTCTGGCATCATTTCGATTGTACGCACTCCTTAATTGGGTGCGAAATTATAAAAATTACAAACGGAAGGGCGAGGTAGTTGTGAATTTTCAATTACCAGAGATGAAACAGAAATTATTTTTATCCGAATCATACGGAGTATGGCGGGATTTCAAGGCTCGCGTACTCTTACCTGCTATTGAAAAAATCAATGCCCACACAGATATATGCGTAACGTTTAAGCCGCTAAAAGTGGGTAACTGTATTACTGCCATTGAGTTTGCGTACAGCACTCAATGCCCTAGTAAAAGTGAACATATAGCTAGGCCAAATCTATTTCGCCGCCCTAGAGTTAAAAAAGGGTCAGCTAAAGAGGGCGAGTGGGCTCGTGCAAACCTCACGTTATTAGGAACCTATGAGCTGTTAAAACAGAATCAAAATCCTACTTTTAAGCTGAAAAAAGCAGATGTAAGGCGTTGCGTGGAATATGCAAAAATCCTTGGTGACGATGAATCTAAGATTTTTTACTCTAAACAATTGAATAAAAAACAACCATAACGCATTAATGTTTATACTACTGCATTACGAGTAAAACATTTTTTCAATTTCAGAACAAAGTTTAGTTCGGTATATTATTGAGGCACGCAGCAGCTCAGCATCACTTTCACTGAGAAGTGGTGCGCGCGACTTTTTGTCGTAACGTTCAGGTAGCTCCGTAAATAGCTGCTCATGTAAACGTTTAATGTCATCAAAAATTTTGACCGACTGAGAGAATAAAAAAATCTTACTGTAATCGTTATTTTTTAACGAGGCCAAATATTTTAGTAAAATAGCCTGCCGTGCCGTTTTATTTTTAAATGAGTGCTCAATTTCAACTGCTGCAATAGAGCCATCGAGGAGTCGTACAGCACCATCTATCGTTCGCGTATCAGATAGGTTATTAATACGTTTAAATTCAGGCTCAGTAATAAGCCCATTCCACATGGGCGCGTATGTTTCATCACTTTGATAATTATGTATACCGCGCAGCATGACAAATGCGTTAATCAGGTTATGCATAACATTATTTTGATTGAACTGCAGAGCAGGGTTTTTATTACTCCTAAAATATACGTCGATGCCCATTAATTCCTCGGCAAATTTGGCTGCAGTATAGGTAGGCACGTAGACACGACCGTCAGGGCTTCGGTGTGTTTTTACCACACGCAGCAAACTGTCCTTTTCTAGCCGGTTCAGATGCTCTAATGCTAACCGATGATTAATGCCGTAGAGCCAGCGAATAATCCCTGGTGTAACAATGGAAAACCGAATAGCAATTAAAGCGGTTAATCGTGTTCGGTTAACCCCTTTTTGATGATTGTTTACGCCTGGATAATACCGCATATCAATATCAAAATAGCGAGGGTAGTGAGTATGAAGAGTGTTGTTCGTTTCCAAATTTATTGATGGTTGCTGAGTCAATTCACAAAATCCTTTTGGTGAGTTAATTAGTAAAAGTAACTAGCACCGCAACACAAAAATTATCATCATTTTATAATTATATTGTCGTTTTTCATCCCGAGATGCTCTTACAGCATGCACGGAATCATTGTCGCGATAATTATCGCAACAAAAAGCAGCTTTCAGCTGATGGCCTCGTCGCTTCGCTACTCAACCATAGGGCCTAAAACGCCCGCCAGCTCTGGTTGTTGCTCCGCAACGAGCTGGCTCAACGCGCTATCGCGCTAGCGTTGTAGACCCTGCGCGAATGTACGAGCTACGCTCCGTACTAACCGCCATACTGCCGCGCCTGACAATGCAATGGGTGCCCCATAATTTGCATTTTTCATCTGCTTTTATTTTCTGACGAAAATTATGGTTCGATATCAATTTGTCCCAAATTGATATCGAATTTCGCTGATGCGAAACACTATCGCGGTTAGTACAGACCAGCCTGTACATTCGCGCGACTCCATACATTTCCGGCTGCGCCTCCAATGTATTACGCGAGCTATTGGTCTCATTCTGAGACGCTTTTTTTGCAGTTTGTCGTGCCGAAAAATGCGTTTTAAGAGCGTCTATCAGACAAAAAACGTCTTCAAATTAAACTTATTAATAAACTTTTTAGATAAAGAGGAAAGGATTTTTGCTTAAAAGATTAAGTGAAAATAGAAGAAAAGTTAATGCCTTATTCAAACTGTTTGTTGCTGAGCTGCGCAGTCAAACAAGTTTGTTTTTTATCACGAAATCATTAAATTTGAAAGCATAAATTAATAATTAAGAAGGTTTAAAAAATGAAAAATAATGACGCTACTGATATCGCGATTAATCCAACAACAGGATTACCTATCACAAATGCGAGCGCTAATATTGTAGATGTTGGCGGCAATGTAGTGGGCCAATCTAATCGAGTAATGACCGTTTATGAAATTGAAGAGTCGATAGGAGACTCTATAGAGCACGATTGTTTTGATGCTTTTGACTCGTTTGATGATGGTTTTTAATGCCCAAAATATTGAAAGCAATTAGTCGGTATCGAATAGAAGCTGTCTATTCGATTATCGCATTTAGTGGCTCAGCTATACTGTTTTTACAGTACCAACTAACTCAAAATTTTGCCTGGTTTATCGCTCTAAGTTTGTTTTGCACTAAAATGTCTATTGGTATAATTAACTATGAGCAATATCGCCAAAGTAATAAGCATAGTATGAAAGCTATGCTTAAATATTTGTTTTTTAAGTTTATATAACCCCCGTTTATTTGTCCTAAACGCAAAGCGCTCCGAGTTAATCAGGGCGCTTTTTTAGTTGTATAAGCATTTAAGTTTTTAACCAGCCTGCCTTTAAGTTAGTTAAAATATTCTGATTCGACAAACATCAACGTATAAATTGTGAAATATAAGGCATCTGGTGTGGGCTTGAGGGTACCATCACTTAAGCTGATTTTGAGCCACAGCTTGAGAATATGTTTATAGCGAGCGAATCGCACGTTCTTCTACCACAGCGTCGCTCGTTTGTCTGAATTACTCATTTGTAACAAACTTCTTAACTATTTGCCAGTACTACCAAAATACAGTAGTTCTGTTTTTTACTTAAGGGCAAAAACGAGCGATACGGTCGTTTTCCTGACTATGCAAGCAATATACTTTGACAAAATTGAAAAGTAACTGTTAACGACCGCTTATCGCTCGAAGCTGGACTTTGCAAAAGTGCCACGGTAATGCCCACGAGCAGCATTTGGGAACGCTTCACAAGAGTCAAATAACTGTCGGCTAAAATGTTGATGTACGAAAACAGTCAGCTGTTGTTTTATCCTTTTGATCAACTCGCTTTTTATAAACCAGATAGATCTCTTTCGCTATTTATGATTGATGCTCTTTCTCGTTTGGCTATTTGGGTTTGAGAATCATCCATATATGACAATGTTAGCTGATAAGGTTTTGTATAAACATTACACATCCCAACGATTCGTTTACCGTTACCACCTAACCTTATTATTGGCATGCCGCTAATTACTGCTGATAAGTCAGGTTTTTTAGCTCCGTATTTTTTGGATAATGCTTGCTCTAAAGAAGATAGCTCTTGCTTGCAGTCCGCTTTGGTTGGGAAACTACCTTGTGCTTCAATTTTATATACAGATTGTGTTTCAGGTGTTACATAAACAGAGTAATTATCTAGATTTCCATAAGGTTTTTCTGGCTTATACCTATATTGATCACCTTCTACTTTTGTTACCTTGATTAATTCGAGGCTACTGATATTAATTTTTTCTTTGAATTTATAACCGAATCCACCTTCAACGTCATTGGCTAAAGTAACGAAAGGTAAGCTTAGTAATAAAATTACTGTGATATATTTCATAAAAACTCCTAGTATGATTAGAAAAGCTAACGAGAAGCTACAGAGGTTTGTTAGCTGCTAATACCTAATAAATTCTGTTCAACTATTTTCGCTAGTACGCTAGCCCAAACTGAAAAGGAAACATCACCAATTTTATTTACTGCATCTTTAGTTTGCTGCCAGATCTTTTCACTTTTTGCATTTTCAATAAACTCATGTCCCTCCCATGTAAGTCTGGTTGGAATTGCCTCTGGACTTAATGAATTATCATCTGAAGTGTTGCTCGCATCTATGAGTCCAGCTTCATCTAGAATGAAACAATGATAAAGGACTTCCTCTTCAGTATAACCTTCTACCTTAAAGTTGCTGGGAGCGTATCCGTGCTTATGTTTACTCAAGGCAAGTAAAATCTCTCTTACTAAATCCATGTTTCGTTTCATAAAATAAAACCTTTGCAAAAAGGCAGCGCATGTAAATGTAACTTACCGCGCAGCGGTATATCGGCTGTATTACTACAGCGTATTATTAGGCGTGCTTTGTAACACTTCGTCTTACTCTAATTTATTTCTTAATGTAACTAGAAGATCACTTAGAATGGATAACATTTCATTGAAACAAGCCACTATTTCTATCCAACTTTTTTCTGGGAAGTTATGATCTTCTTTGCTTACTTGGAATATTATAGTTCTATCTTCATCATTGCATACAGATGAAATTGAATCAAAAACCTGTCTTTCTGAAAAATGTACATAACCTGATGTATATTTATATACATCCTTAACCCAAGGATGATTCTCAGTCATTTTATTAATGAGATAACCATCTCTAAGTTTTTTTCCATCACGGCACTTGAATGAATTTAGTGCCTTGCCTCCAATAATTGCTTTTGCCATTTCAAAGGGCTCATCTACATATGTATATGCCAATAGTCGGCTTATCGTATCTAGTTCCATTCTCACAATTGCACGAGCACAAGTCATATTCTTTAATTTGACTAAATCATTAAGACCACTTGCCAAACTTAGAGATCGTTTAATAGCACCTATGATTATGAGATCCAATGTATACATTGGCCTATCACCACCACCTAAAGTTTTCATACCCATCTTCGGAAGATATGAAGCCCATTGATCAAGCTTTTCTAACTCTTCGTTAATACTCATATTTCGCCTAACAATTTAATATTGATCAAATGGAGCATATACCAGCTGACTTAACGTTCATTTATTTACTTTATATGGTTTTAACAAATTACCTAAGGTATTACTATCACTAAGTTTTCTAAAACTTTAAAGTAAGTTTAATAGAATAATATGCGTGCATCGTTCATATATTATTAGCATATGGGCAAAGAACAGTTTGAACAATCAATTTACTAATATTTAGCCAACCTCAATGACCGGTTTTCGCTCAAAGCTGCTCATTCTGGATTAAAAACTAACTAATAAAAGCTGAGAGTTTAACGTTTAAAAAGTCGCTTAATTGGTTCTTAATTATAAGCTTTCATAAATCATGATTAGGGTAATATGGTCAAAGGTCTTTACTCTCACAGCGACTTTTTACTACATCATTTTGATTCTTTTGTAGCTTTGAAATTTTTTCTGCTCGAGTACATTCCCAAGCATCTACAGGATATATTTTATCCCATGCATTCATTAGTTGGCGTTGTGCTTTACTCATGCTATATCGTTTGTAGGTGTTCTCCATATATAGATAAGTCCGCGCAATTTGCCCTCTAGCCATTTCAGGTGGCTCAGCTTTACTGTCATCAATTTTCATCGCACAACGTCCAAAATCGCTTTTAGCCGCTGGAAGCATGGTAAAGTTATGATTACTTCTTAGAGCGTTCACAGCCCCAATAGCCGGATAAAGGTTGAACATATCAGCTTGCATGAAACGGTATTCCGTATTTACTTTCTCTGCACATCTTCGACCTTTAAATGACTTCCCCTTACTATTTACACATTGCTTATGCCCATCTCGCCATTCGCTAAAAGTACGACCAAAGTTTTCTGCTGGAACAACGTGTTCCCATTCAATTTTTTTAGCTCGTTTGACGTATTTTGTTGTAGAAAAGCCTTCCGGCTCGGTTACTTTTTTACTAGCGTCAAATGTCGCACCACAATAAAGTGTAATGCGGTGATTGTTATAAACCTGCTTTTCTAGAAGTCGTTTAGCTTTGCTAAATGAGTCGATTTCTTGATTTGCTGAAGAGGCAGCAGAAAAAACAAGTGTTGCTAACAGTGAAATTGTGGATGCTTTCATTATAATTCTTGATACCTATTTCAGTTTAAATATGTCACATATAATAAATGAGTTAATAAGCTAGTTCTCATTTGTGGTGACTGACAATTTTAATTGTAGAACTAAGATATTATGCTTTTAAAATTTAATGGGAAAGCTACTTCCCAGTCCATGTATTGTCATTTTGATACTGTCCAGAGCAAGCGCTGTTATATGCAAATTGGCCAGTAGACTTATCTCGACAGCGCCAGACTAAGTTGTAGTTACCATCATAAAACTGGTCCCACGCATAGCCAGAAGAATAGTTATTTGACCCGCCAGCTCCTGCTGCTGCAACAGCTAAAACAACGACACCTACCGCAACCACAGCAGCAACAACGCCTTGAGCGATTTCTTTTCTGTCTTGCGCGGCTAATATCTCACATTTGTACTGAGTAAGTGTTCTATATTTAACTTCCCTGTTAAGCGCATAGATATAGTTCACTTCATCAGTATTTTCGGCGGTATAACTTTTAGCGAGGATATCTTTATCATTAAGGTAGTTTCGACACACTTGAGCATCTGTTAATTCAGAGTCACCAGCAATGATGGCGTGTCTAGAGGCTGAACAGCCAGTAATAAAGCTAAGTATTAGAAAAGGTACAATAGTGTTTTTAACTAAAGTCATCAGTAAATTATTCCATAATTAAAATAAGCTTTGAGTAAGCTCATAATTCCTTTGTGAAATTTTAACAAACCGATGGTAATTTTACTAATTGTTATTAAAGAGGTTTTTAATCTTTAAGGCTAAAACCTGCTTATAGCAACTCTAATTAAACTATCGTCTTCACAAAAAGAACCTTGGCATAATTTGAACCTTAAATTACACTGTATATATAAACAGTATTTGAGGTGTATATGTTCGTTATTCCAATTTTTATAGAAGCTGGCATCACCGGCTTTGAATCTCCTGCCGCAGAATATGTAGAGCTAGGTATTTCAATCGATGAGCTAATCATTAAACACCCCAATGCTACTTTTATAGGCATCGCTTCAGGTCAATCAATGCAAGGGGTGGGGATATTCGATGGTGATTTATTGGTTATTGATAGATCTGAGGATCCAAGTACAGGTGATATCATTGTTGCAAATTACAACGGTACATTTGTTTGTAAGATCATAGACAAAACAAAGCGCCTGCTTATCTCTGCATCTCACGATTATAAATCCGTTTATATTTCTGAAGATGATGACTTTAAACTCGAAGGTGTCGTTACTACTAGTATCCGTCTACACAAAAATATTGTTGAGTTAAATCGATGTTTGCCCTCGTAGATGCGGTTGCATTTTATGCCAGTGCGGAGAAAGTATTTGACCCATCCATTCGCTTTAAACCCGTTGTTGTTTTAACAAATAACGATGGGTGTATTTGTGCCATATGCCCTATCGCAAGAAAGTTGAACATCCCAAAATTTCAGCCTTACTTCAAGATTAAAAACTATTTAGAACAGCACCATGTCGTGGTTCGCTCTTCTAATTATGAACTTTACGCTGATTTAAGTGAAAGAATGATGACTGTCATTAATCGTTTTTGTGATGACCATTATGTTTATAGTATTGATGAATCGTTTTTACGTTTTACTGGTTTTTCTAAAATCATTAATGACTGGGCTGACTACGGACACACAATACGACGAGCTGTATGGCGCGAGACAGGATTACCTGTTGGTGTAGGCTTTGGCATTACGCCTACGTTAGCTAAAGCAGCCAACCATGCGGCAAAAAAACTCTCTGGTTATAACGGAGTTGCTGTTATTAATGATGATATCTCACGCCAAGAAATCCTGATGCGTATGGATGTTACCGATGTCTGGGGTATTGGCTCTCGACTCGGTAGAAAACTCAAGGTGATGGGAATTAAAAGTGCATGGGATTTAGCGAATCAAAACCCAAAAGAAATGCGACGCATGTTTAGCGTTGTTGTTGAGAGGACCGTAAGTGAACTCAATGGCATCGCCTGTTTGAGTTGGGATGAAGTAAAACAGAATAAAAAAGAAATCTACTCGACAAGAAGTTTCGGGGAAAGAGTAAGTGACTTAAATACATTAAAATCAGCCCTCGTAACACACGCAACGATTGTTGGCCGCAAGCTAAGAAAACAACAGTCATTAGCAAAACGACTTGTTATATTCGCTGCAAGCTCTCCACACGAAGACCTGTATTATAAGAAATCGTTGCTCTATGATTTTCCTATACCTACATCAGATACCAGTGTTATAGCCAGTGCTGTTTCAGATGTTATTGATGATATTTATAAGGCTAACACGCGCTTTTATCGCTGCGGTATTGGCGCAATAGAATTAGAAAGTGAGTTATTTCAACAAGCGGATATGTTTTCTGTAAGTAAAGATAACCCAGAAGTAATGGCGTGTTTGGATGCTATAAATAAACGTTATGGGGTCGGCACTTTATCTTTAGGAAGTGAAAAGCTCACAAAATCATGGAGCATGAAACGAGCTTTTTTATCGCCCCATTACACAACCCGCTGGTCAGATATTCCAATCATAGATTGTGATTGAATTGGGTTAGATAAACCAAATATTGAATGGAATTAGACCAGAACATTCATCTAGTATGAAAATCTAATAAATGGACGTATCGCTTTTACTGAATAAACTTTAGCTCAAGATATTCCTCTTTGAGCGATTAGCGGTCATTCAGGGTAAATTGGCATTAGTTAAGGGTATTAATAGATACTTTCCCTTCTTTCACATAGTAAAACTATCTTTCTGAAGAGTAATATTTAAAGCTGGCAATACTTACACTATTTGATAATAATAAGAAATCATTAAATAGGGACGTTTTCGCACTAAAATAGGGAAAGTGTCTTTTGATAAAGCTGTTAGCACCTAGGGGGAAATTTGGCATCTTGGAATTTAAAAGCTCTCAGAGAAAAGTTAAAAGCTACCCATGATAAACATAGTATTGAGCGAGCAGTCATATGCATGGACTCATTCGACTGGAAAAGTAAAGCAGCACTTTATCATGTTTATACAGCTGATGAGGTCTTTTCAAAATATTCAGGTAGAAAAGATAAAGATGTTGCAGAAATGATGAATCGGTTATTTTCAGAGGAGAGCGATGTAGAGTTTGAAAAAGCTCGTTGTATAAGAGAGTTTTCTTTGGTCGCAGCGGCAACAACTGTCCATACGCTTCCAGAAATATTAGCTCAAATTATAGCAGTATCGACTGACCCAGAAATTAGAAGCGTTCACTCTATCTCATTTAATGGTGTTGTCAAAAAGATGATGAATCCAGAATACAAATCAAAGCTAGAGGCCTTTCAGGAAAGTTTCGAATATCAGTATGTTCACGCTTTTACAAATACCGTAAAACATATTAGCCTTGTCAAACCAAAATATAGTGTTGGCTTTGATACTCAGAATTATCATGGGGTAGTATTCGATTCGTTCACCTTTAAAGGTGAGGACTTCGAATCAATTCGAGATGAAAAACTAGTAGAGTTTATTAATTCAATTAGATCACATTGCGTTAAATTAGGCCAAGAGCTGAATGAACTCGTCAATTAACGTCTTTCGCTGGGACGCATACAAGTAGGGCTGCTTCGCTATTGAAAAGTTAGCTGTTTCAAAGGAATTGAGTTTGATTCAACATTTGAGTAAGTATAAAGAATATATAAAAAAATGCGGTGTTGGTGATAATGACGTGGTTGCAGATTCACGTAAGTCTTATATCTCTTATTTAAACGGTGTTTCTAAACATCTAAACATCACAATTTCTCCCAGTATTTTATCTAATGAAAATGATGTGTTCGAGCTATCTAATCGATTAGCAGAGGCTAAGCAAGTATCACCTAAAACCATTAAAAATTATGGTGCTGCAATGAAAATGTATGTAAATATGGTTTCATCTTTAGGTTTAAAAAACAACTAACAAATGACTATGATACCACTGTCCGCTTATGGCACTAAGCCGTATTTCATCAGGAAGAAAAGCCGGCCTTTGGATAATTCTATGGTATGCACAACATTTATTTGGCAGTTACTACTTTAAAGGATTAGTTGGTTTGCTTTCATATGAGGCCTAAATACGGAGTAAAGAAATGACTGAAATAATTAAAGCAAATTTTAAAATTGAAAATAACAATAATATTTCTGGAGTACTTGCTACTGGATCAGACTCAAAAAAATTCAGTTGCTGGTCTTCAGAGTTTTTTCATATTGAAGATCACTCTAACATCTATGGTAAGACTAACGAAAATAAATATATCTCCTTATTAAACTGCTTAGGCGGGAGCGGTGCGTCCAGTTATATGTCTCAAAATGAGCGTTCATACTCATGCGAAGTTTATTCGCATACTTTGGTTGTTGGAAAAGATAAAGTAAATTCTGAAACAGATAAATTTGATTCTATTTCGTTAGTAGCCCCCTGTGTCAGGATAGTTGTCGCCTCTAACTTTTAATAGAGGCAGATAAAATGAGACGTCGATTTACACCAGAAT